>JBJKSH010000025.1:0-107302 GCA_046704255.1 Ignavibacteriaceae bacterium
CTATATAGGTTTGAACCTTACCTGTCTGCAGTCTTCTAAAAAACAAACCTATAAAGCCGCTTATATAACCCATAAGATTAACAAGTCCGTCAACAACATAATGATCAAAGGCGCCGCTGAAATTGGAGATTTTTATTGTAACAACAGCGGTCCCGTTTACAATTCCGTCAACTATATGCGAATCGAACCAGGCAAGTGCTTTGCTCAAACCGAAAGTAAATGCAACAAATGAAGCTTCGTATATTTCATCAAAATACCACTTGTTATAAGAGAGTTTGTACAATGGTTTGATTTTATCTGCTAACTTATCCGGATCGAAAGTTTTCCATTGGTAAAAAAGAAATGCAATCAAAACTCCCGAACCTGCAAGCAGCAAAGACAAAATCATAGAAGGAACATGAGCACCTTCCATTGCTTTTGTATACGTTTCCGAATAAACAACCTCTTTATTACTATTTTCAACTACAGGTTGATTTCCTACCGGAGGAGTTACGTCCGACTTCATAAAATAATAACGGGAGTTTTGCGGAGTATAAATTTCCGGTACTTTAACCCACCTGGAAAGGAACGCACCTTGTTCCGGGTTAAACGGATTAGGCGTATACCAAATAAATATTGATAATGCAGCTAAAACTACCAGCGGCATTGCCATTACAAAACGAGATTCTTTTGCATGATCGTATTTTTCCTGATCCCTTGGCTTGCCGTGGAAAGTTAAAATGACAAGCCTGAACATATACAATGCGGTTAACAATGCAACAAAGAAACCCATGAAAGCAAAGAACCAATTTCCGGTTAATGAACCGAACGCAAAAGTGCCTGCAAGTATTCCGTCTTTGCTTAAAAATCCGGAAGTTAATGGAATACCCGAAATTGCAAGAGATGCAATTAAAAATGTTGCATAAGTAATAGGCATCTTCTTTCTTAATCCGCCCATCTTTCTTATGTCTTGTTCGTGATGCATATTATGAATAACCGAACCGGAACCTAAGAATAATAACGACTTAAAAAACGCATGAGTTACCAAATGAAAAAATGCAAATGCGTATGCGCCTACCCCAAGTGCAAGTACCATATATCCTAATTGGCTGATTGTAGAATATGCAAGCACTTTCTTAATATCATTTTGTGTTAATGCTATTGTTGCAGGAATAAATGCCGATAAGGCTCCTATAATTGCGATAAAGAATAAGGCACCTCCGGACAGGATAGGGAAGACCCTTATTATTAAATATACACCTGCGGCAACCATAGTTGCTGCATGAATTAAGGCGCTAACCGGAGTCGGGCCTTCCATAGCATCCGGTAACCAAACATGTAAAGGAAATTGTGCGGATTTTCCTATTGCACCGCAAAATATTAAAATACCCGTTACCGTATACCAAAATTCACTGCCGAATGGAATATGACCAAGTCCTATTTGTTGAAATATCTTTGAAAAAGTAAAAGTATGATATGTAAAGAAGAGTATAAGTATGCCGGCAAACATTCCTATATCACCAATTCTGTTAACTATAAATGCTTTCTTCCCGGCATCGGATGCAGATTTCTTTTCGAACCAAAATCCGATTAGTAAATAAGAAGACAATCCAACCAGTTCCCAGAAAACATACATCATTAAAATATTGTGAGTAAAAACTATACCCGTCATGGAAAAGGTAAATAAACCCAGGTAGGCAAAATATCTGTTATATCTTTTATCTCCTTCCATATATGCGATGGAAAATATATGCACAAGCATGCTGATTAATGTAACTACAACAATCATTAGTGCCGCAATATTATCTACCATCATTCCAAGATCGATTGTAAGATGCCCGAACACAGGAAGGTTGCCCCAATCAATCCATGTAACTTCTCCAACTGCGGTTTGATGCGGAAAATAGTTTAACTTTATAAATGCAAGAACAACAGCTAAAATAAATGTTAAAATAATAATTGCATTTTCAAAGTTATAAACGTATTTAATTCTTTTTCCAAATAATAAAGTTACAATAAAACCGATTATAGGGAGAAAAAGAATTACCTCAGCTAATTGAATGAGAACTGCTTCGTTCATAAAAATCTATTCCTTTAAAGTATCAATTTCATCAACATTAACGGTTGAAAAAGTTTTGTAAATATTTAAAACTATTGCCAAAGCAATTGCTGCTTCGGCAGCGGCTAAAATTATAACAAACAAAGCCATAATTTGACCCTGGTAACCGAAATTACCGTACTTGGCAAATGCTATAAAATTTATATTTGCAGAATTAAGAATAAGTTCAATACCCATTAAAACCATTACGGCATTCTTTCTGGTAATAATTCCGAATATTCCCAAAGAGAAAAGAATAATACTAACAAAAAGAAAATGATCTAAACCTATATGCATCATAATTATTTAACTCTTATTCAATTTTATAATTCCTAGTAACCATTTCCTTTGGAAAGGTTGGTCTAGACTCATTTGCGCGCCATTGAGGCGGCTCCAATAAGTGCAATTAATAATAATATTCCCAACAGCTCGAATACCACCGCATATTGCTGAAGTAAAAGCATACCGAGACTATGCGTGGTAGATACCGGGATATCGGAATTTACTGTTTTCCAATTTGCATTGAGTAAAGATGCTCCAAGTGCACCTGCTAATAATGCAACGCCCACAACAGCCGGCACAAGTTTTACAGTTCCCGATTTTATTTGAACGTTTGTAATTTTATTTGTTAACATAACACCGAACAACAGTAATATTAAAATACCTCCTACATAAACTACAAGCTGAACAACTGCAATAAAATCTGCTCCGAGTAAAACGTAAATTCCCGCAACTCCGAAAAATGTAAAAAGCAGGTAGTATGCAGAATAAACTATGTTACGTGTGGTTACAACAAAAAATGCGGATATTATTGTAATTGCTGCAAACAAATAAAATATAATATCGTAAATACTCATTATTTCTTTATTCCTTAGTTTCACCGGTTTTAGTAGTAGCCGCCTCTTTTTCTTTGGCTGCTTTTGCGGCTGCCTTTTCTGCTGCTTTCTCAGCTTCAAACTTAATATAGTTTGTTTTTTTCTCTTCCCTCTCTTCGGGAGACAGAGTTACAAAATCATATAAAAGATTTCTTCTTTCATACTCAGAAAATTCATACGTGTCGGTCATATAAATACATTCGGTAGGGCACGGGAATACACATAATTGGCAGTAGCAGCATTTAGCAAAATCTATATCAAATTTGGTTACCCACAGTGCCTTCCTTTTTCCGTTAGAAGTTTTGCCTAAGTCTTCACCCGGTAACCCCTTAACGGTTTCAATTGAAATACAGTTTACAGGGCAGGCACGCGCACATTGATCGCATCCGATGCAATCATCCATATTTACATACAGGCGGTTTCTTTCTCTTTCCGGCAATTGTGGTTTTACATCCGGGTACTGAATTGTAACAGCCGGAACAAAAAGATGTTTGAATGTTACTTTCATTCCTATAAGAATTGTTGCGACTGCAGTCCAGATGTTTTTAATGTATTCTCTCATAATTAAATCAAAGTTATTAAACCGACAACAATTAAGTTAACAAATGCTAATGGTATTAAATACTTCCAGCATGCCTGCATAAGCTGGTCAACTCTTAGCCTTGGAAGAGTCCACCTTAACCACATTTGAACAAATACAAAGAAAAGGCCTTTTACAGTAAACCAGAATAATTGTTCAATAGGTATTAGCCATGCTGCATGTAATAAATTTCCAAGGTAGCCAATGGGAGATTGATAGCCGCCAAAGAATAATACCGTTACAATAGCAGATACGGCAAACATGTTTGCGTATTCTGCCAAAAAGAACATCGCAAACTTCATTCCCGAATATTCGGTATGGTAGCCTGAAACAAGTTCTGATTCTGCTTCGGGAATATCGAACGGAGTTCTGTTTACTTCTGCAAGTGTACTTGTATAAATAATGCCGAATTCCAATATCATAAACGGAATTAATAATATTTTTGATAAGCCGAATCCAGGCCCGCCAAAAATCATCCAGTTCCAAAAGTGCCCTGTTTGCATTTGGCTTAAAGTATTTAAGTTTAAGGTACCTGTAATCATTACAATAGTAATTATTACAAGTACGGTTGGAATTTCATAACTTATAATTTGAGCAGCGGAACGCATTGCACCGAGTAAAGAATATTTATTATTAGATGCCCAGCCAGCCATAAGAATACCGGCTACAACAAAACTGGAAACAGCAATAATAAAAAACACTCCGAGATTTATATTTGAGCCGATGTAAGCACTTGAAAACGGGATGGCGGCAAAAGCCGCATAAGTACCCACAAATACAAGAACCGGAGCAAGATTGAACAACGGCTTATCGTTATCGGTAGCAATAATATCTTCCTTTTGTATTAGCTTAAGAATATCTGCTACTGTCTGCAGCCAGCCGTGTTTGCCGACTCTCATAGGCCCTAAACGATCTTGCATGTGAGCAGAAACTTTGCGCTCGAGCCAAACGGCAAATAAGGCGAAAGGAAGTATAAAAATAAAGAGAGGTAAAAGGCCCTGTATAATGTCTGCCCAAATATAACTTCCGGTAAGATTGAAGAAAAATTGATATATCATCTGTCGACCTCTCCTAAAACTATATCGATACTTCCAAGGATAGCAATTAGGTCTGCTACCATGTGTCCCTTGCATAATTCATTCATAACACCAAGGTTAACAAAGGATGGTCCCCGAACCTTTACTCTAAACGGATTTAATGTTCCGTCGCTAATAATAAAATAACCCAATTCTCCCCGTGGATTTTCTACCCTGGAATAAATTTGCCCTACGGGAGGTTTAACTCTTTTAGGAATTGCAGTAGTAACATCACCTTCCGGTATTTGTTCCAAAGCCTGTTCAATAATTTTTAAGCTTTCTTCCATTTCCAGAATACGTACGTAGTACCTGTCCCAGCAGTCTCCAACAGTTCCCATAGACCCTTTGCCAACCGGTATATCAAAATCAAATTTATTATAAATAGAATACGTGTCATCCTTTCTTAAATCCCATTTAACACCGCTTGCTCTTAAATTAGGTCCGGTAATTCCATAGTTAATTGCAGTTTCTGCCGGAAGAATTCCTATATTAGCGGTTCTATCTATAAATATTTTATTATTGGTTAATAAATCATTAAGCTCTTTTATCTTTGGTCTAAAGTAAGGAACAAATTCCTTTGCCATTCTAATAAAATCAGGATGCAGATCATGGGAAACGCCGCCAATCCAGATGTAATTATAAAGTAATCTCGCCCCGCAGGTCATTTCAAACAAGCTCAAGATTTTTTCTCTGTCTCTAAAACAATAAAGGAAAGGTGTAAAAGCTCCAATATCCAAGCCGTAAGTTCCAAGAGCTACAAGGTGGGAAGCAATTCTCTGGAGTTCGCCCATAATTACCCTGATATATTCAACTCTTTCCGGTACTTCAATTCCTAACAGCCTTTCTACGGCAACTGCATATCCGAATTCATTATACATAGAAGCCAGATAATCCATTCTATCTGTATATGGGATAACCTGCGGGTACGTCATTGCTTCGGCATGTTTTTCAAAACAACGGTGAAGATAACCGATATGTGGTTTAACACTGGTGATTATTTCACCTTCCAGCTCCAGTTCCAGTCTTAATACACCATGGGTTGAAGGGTGCTGCGGGCCCATATTAAGAACCATTTGTTCAGTTCTTAACCCGGTGTTTGATTTTGTCTTTGTATTTATTTCAATTGGCATTCAGAAAAGTTCCAAGTTAATAAATTCCAGTATTTTAAAATCCAAATTTCAAATTAATTCTGATATTTTAATAATTGCAGAGAATATTTTTTAAGCTCAGCTGATTATTTATATAATTCAATCCTTCTTCAGAAAATTTTTTTCTTTTTGGTTATTGTTTATGATTATTTCCTCAATAAGGCACCTTCATACCCTGGTAGTATTCAGGGTTTTTATAATCTTTTCTTAATGGATAACCAGCTTCCCAATCGTAAGGCATAAGAATTCGTCTTAAGTCCGGATGATTTAAAAACTTAATTCCAACCATGTCGTATGCTTCGCGTTCCTGCCAATCTGCATGCCGCCATACACTTGTAACAGAATAAACTTCCGGATTTTCTCTTAATGTAGATACCTTAAGTTCGAGTTTGTGTCTATGTTTGGTCGATTCCAGATTATAATATACGCTTAAAGTTCCGCCTTCAATCTTAGTTCCTCCGTTATCGCCCGGTACTTTATTACCGTTTGCATCATCAACACCGCTTAGAATCATTAGATTATCAAAAGATAATTCTTCATTATCATGAAGAAATGAACATACTTTTTCAATTTCCAAAGGTTTTACAGTAATAAAAGATTCAACCGGCTGTTCCTTTATAAATTCAATAATATCATCGCCGAATTTTTCTTTTAAAATATTAAAAATTTCTTCTATCGATTTCATGCGCTTTTTTTCACCAGAGTTTCGTTTCTTATTTTTTCCTGAAGTTTCAACAGGCCTTCCAGCAAGGCTTCCGGCCTGGGCGGGCAGCCCGGTACATAAACATCAACGGGAATAACTCTATCAACACCTTTTAAAACATGGTAACCGTGTTCCCAGTATGGACCGCCGCAGTTAGAGCAGCTTCCCATTGAAATTACATATTTGGGATCCGGCATTTGCTCGTAAAGACGTTTAATTCTTAATGCCATTTTTAATGTAACAGTGCCGGAGATAATTATAACATCCGATTGACGCGGGGAAGGCCTTGGAATAACTCCGAATCTGTCAAAATCATAGTGAGAAGCTGAAGTGGCCATCATCTCTATAGCGCAGCAGGCAAGACCAAAACCCATTTGCCAAAGGGAAGAAAGGCGTGCCCAGTTAAGAAGGTCTTCAACTTTTGTAACGACTATGCTGTCTGTTGTGAATTGCTTATCTAATAATCCCATTGTAAAAATGTAAAATTTAATTCTAATTGTTTAATGAAAAGTAATAATAAAAAGGAACTTTTATTATCCGGGAAAAACTCAACAAGTTAAACCTCAACTATTTCTTCCTTTGCAGAAGATACATTTTTTATTTCAGGCGGTACAACTTTTGGCTTAGCCCATTCAAGGTCTCCTTTTCGCCATTCGTAAGCCATACCCAAACCTAAAAGAATAAGGAAAATTGCACCCACAAGAAATCCGCCAAGGCCAAAGCTCTTATAAACCATAGCCCAGGGAATTAAAAGTACAATTTCTACATCGAAGATTAAAAAGATGAGGGCTACAACGTAAAAGCGAATATTAAATTTAACCCACGGGGTGCCTACAACATCTTCACCGCATTCGTAAGTTAATAATTTTTCACGTGTTGGTCTGCTTGGGCGTATAAACTTTGCTGCTATAACTGCAACTACAACAAAGAAAATAGCCACCAGCATAAAAGCAAAAATTTTTCCAAATTCAGTTAGCATTTTACCTAATTTTTTCTTGAAAATTAAACTATGCTTTCAGCAATGTCAAGAAATCTTTTGCTGTTTTAAAAAGTCATTCTTTAAAAATCGCCTAAACTTAAACAATATATATGCCAAACAAAATTCTTCAATTAACTTTTGGTAAGTAATTTCCAAAAATATTATGGGGCATTGCTTTGAGTATATGTTAGTAAGGTGTTGGAATATTTAAATTTACTTCGTAATTCTAATATTCCGATATTCCGGTTATTAGGTATATATAAAGATACCTTGTCACTCACTATTGAAAATAAATATTTTAATTGAAAGAAAAATTGTCGTCTGTTTTTCAAGAATAAGAATGATATATGAATAAAGCTTCTCAATTAAGAGAAAATTTGATGACCTAAAATTTTTATTATTTAAAATTATTTATAAAATTTAAGTTTGATTGATTATAACTTCAATAAAAATTATATTTTGCAGACAATTAATTTACTATGTCTTAATGCGTCCGACTTTTGCAGAAATAAATCTTTCTAACTTAACTTATAATTATTTAAATATTAGGAAGAAAATTAATAATAAAAAAATAATGGCTGTGGTTAAAGCAGATGCCTATGGGCATGGAGTTAACCAGGTTGTTAGTGCCTTAAATTTATTAGGTACAAAAAAACCGGAATACTTTGCGGTAGCAGTTTTGGATGAAGCAGTTGAATTAACAAAATTAGATATTAAACAATCTATACTGGTTTTTGAACCCTTAATTAAAGATTATTTAAAACCCGTATTCTTTAATAATATTATTCCGACAGTATTTTGTAACAATCATTTAAATATTCTTATTAAAGGCAGAAGAGAATTCCTTAACGAAAAAGAACGGAAAAAGATAAATGTTCATGTTAAGGTAGATACCGGGATGAACAGGCTCGGTATTAAATATAATAAGGCTTTTGATTTTATATCTAAGTTAAGTAAGAATGATAATTTTATAATTGACGGTATTTATACTCACTTTGCTACCTCGGATGAGAAGAATAAAGAATTTGCTCTTTTACAGCTTGAAAGATTTAATCAACTGTTATATAAATTAAAATCCGGCGGTATTAATACCGGCGTTGTTCATGCGGCAAACAGCGGCGCAATACTGGATATGCCGGAAACTTACTTTGATATGGTTAGACCCGGAATTTCTCTTTACGGGTATTATCCTTCTCAAGAAACATCGGAATCAATTAATTTAAAGCCGGTTATGTCTATTATTTCTTATGTTGCAAGTGTTAAAGAGTTGGCTGCTGGCGATTCCGTAAGCTACGGAAGGTTATTTACAGCAAAAAGAAAAACTAAAATTATTTCCGTACCGATTGGTTATGCAGACGGATATAATAGAAACCTGACTAATAAAGCAGCAGCAATAATACACGGAAAAATTTATAAGCAAGTCGGCAGGGTTACTATGGATAGGATAATGTTTGAAATTGGAAATGATAATGTAAAGGTTGGGCAGAAAGTTATTCTGCTTGGTAAAAATAAAAATTTAAAAATAGATGCGTGGGATTGGAGCAGAATTCTTGGTACAATTCCATACGAAATAACTTGTAATATCAGTAAGAGAGTTCCGAGAATTTATAAAAGCAAATGGACTTAATAAAAAAATATATTGTCCAAAGCATCTCGGCAGCTTCAAATAATTTAAGGTTAAGTACGGAAAAAATTGAAGTTGTTGCTCTGCTTAGAGAAGCTATACTACGTTCCGGTAATTTGGAAGAGGACATAAAAGGGATGAAAAAGATTACCGAACTTTCAACTCTTGCCATTAGGCTGAACGAAATTTATAATTATCTTACAATGGGGCAGATAGATTTTCTTAAGCTGTCGGAAAAATTTAAAGAGCACAGCCAGTACTTAATAAGAGATCTTAACCACATGCTGGATACGGCTACTCCTTCTAAATTTAAGGAGGCGGTTAACAAATTATACCATACGGCAAATACAAACGAAACTACAACTACCGGTAATAACGGTAATTCTATAAATGTAGACCTTTCCAAACGAAAGCCTGATGAAGAAACATTTATAAAACCGGAAGATGAAATTCTAAAAGAAAAATTAATTTTTGAAGATGAAAAAGAAAGCGATGAATTTTTTTTACAGAATTACGAAGCCGAAATATTAAAACAAATTAAACCGGTAGATGCAATGTTAAAGCAATTATCCCGGGATGAATTTAATCCGGAAGAATTACTTAATTTTGCAAATATTATGAATTCTAACGGCGAAATATCTGCAAAGATTGGTTTTGAAATTATTGCAAACATGCATAAAATTATTTCCAAGGCACTACTGTTAATTAGGACAAGGGAACTAATGCCGGGAAGGGATATAATTGAATCAATAAGAGCGTGCCTAATTGTTATAGTTGCCGTTGTTAAGGGAAAGGAAGTAGATATTACCGGTTATTTAAATAGAGCCGAAGAGCTTGGTAAAAAAATACAACCACTTAAAGTAAAGGAAATATTTTAGATGAAGCTATTTGCAGTTATTATGGCGGGAGGTATTGGAACAAGGTTTTGGCCCAGAAGCAAACAAAAATTTCCTAAGCAGCTTTTACAGGTGTTTGGTGAAAAAACTATGATACAGGATACTGTGCTTCGCTTAAATGGAATAATTGAAAATAAAGATATTTTTATAATTACAAATAAAGATCAAAAACCGGAAATTCTAAAACAACTTCCGCAGATTCCTTTTGAAAATATTATTGTGGAACCCTTTGGGCGAAACACTGCTGCATGTATAGGTCTGGGCTCCGTAATTACTGCTGATAAAACCAAAGATAGTGTAACAATAGTACTCCCGGCAGATCATATTATTCGCGATGTTGATTCTTTTCACCAAACTATTTTAAGAGCTGCTGAGTTTGCTTTTAACTCCGAAGGATTAGTTACAATAGGAATTAAACCGACAAGACCGGAAACCGGGTATGGTTATATTCAAATTGATGAAAGAACTGTTGCCGAAAATATTTTTAAGGTTTATACTTTTGCGGAAAAGCCTAATTATGCTACTGCCGTAAGGTTTTTGGAATCGGGAGATTTTTTCTGGAACAGCGGTATGTTTATCTGGAGATCCGATGCTGTTCTAAAAGAAATTGAAATTTATATGCCGGATTTATTTGAAGGGTTGCAGGTAATAAAAAAACATATCGGCCAACCGGACTTTGAAGAAGTTCTTTCTAACGTTTATGGCAAGCTTAGGAGCATTTCAATAGATTACGGTATTATGGAAAAATCCCGGAAAGTTTTTTTGACAAAGGGAGAATTTTCCTGGAGCGATGTGGGAAGTTGGGAAGAAGTTTACCAGTTATCCGAAAAAAATACAAACGGCAATGCTGCTATTGGTAATGTATATACGGATATGACTGCCGATTCGTATATTTATTCACCGGATAAATTTACTGCGGTTATTGGTGTTGAAAACTTAATTGTAATAAATACCGATGATGCGCTTCTAATTTGCAGAAGAGACCAGGCACAAGAAGTTAAAAAAGTTGTAGATCACCTTAGACTGAATAAATTATCCAAACATCTTTAAATACAATTTTACTTTATTGATGAGTAAAAATTTAATTACTGAACTAGACATCTTAAAGCTCATAAAAAAGGGAGAAAAAATCCTGCCCTTAAATGAAAATGATCTTATTACTCCTTCGGCTAAAGATAAAATACGTGAACAAAAAATTCAAATTGTAAAGAAAGTTTCTTCTTCCGCTGTTGAATCTGCAAATACAAACCCTGAAGTAAAATCATTATTATTTAAAGTTGCAATTGGTTCGGATCATACCGGTTTCAAGCTAAAAAATGTTTTATCAAAAATTCTGTGCGCCAAAAATTATACTGTTGTTGATGTCGGCACCTACGATGAAAATTCATGCGACTACCCAGACTTTGCACTTGCAGTAGCTGCCAAGGTAAAAGAATGTTCAGTAGATTTCGGAATTATTTTAGATGCAACCGGAAACCCTTCTGCTATAACTGCAAATAAATTACCGGGAATTAGAGCGGCAAATTGTTTTAATGAATTTACCGCTAATAGTGCAAGAAGCCATAATAACGCTAACATATTAACAATAGGCGCTAAGGCCGTGGGAGAAGAAACCGCAAAATCAATTTTAGACACCTGGTTAAAAACAGGATTTGAAGGCGGCAGACATCAGAAACGATTAAATAAAATTAATAGCATAGAAAATAAATATTTTAAATAATTAAAATTCTATTTAATAAAAGCGGGAATTATATGAGTAGTATAAAAAATCTATTTCTACTTTTCTTTCTACTGTCATCAATTGCCTTTGCTCAAAATATATCGTTGGGAAAAAGTGTTAACCTTACAAATATAAATAACGGGGCATTTTATTTCCCCAAGTTTTCGCAGGACGGGACAAAAATATTCTTTACCACGGATAATTATAAGGGATTATTCCTTTACGATATTAAAACCAAATTTATAAAAATACTTAATACTGAAACCGGTGCAGGGTATGAGTTTAATGCAGATGCTGACGGTAATTTGGTTTTTTACAGAAGCGACAAATATATAAACGGAAGGAAGTATTCTACTTTAAAATCTATGGATATTACTACCGGTATTATTGAAAACATTTTAAGCGATAAACGCGGATTATCCACTCCGAGATATATTGGTAATAACAAAATAGTTTTTTCCGTTGAAAATAATTTAAATGTAATTTCGGTGGATAAATCTTTAAGAAAATCTACAATTACTACAACCGATAAACCCTTTGCCTTAATTGAAAACTGCAAAATTGCTTTGTTTACCGGCGGTAAAAAGAAAATGCTGGCTCCGCTTGGAAATAAAAATTACATTTGGCCTTCTGTTTCTCCAGATAATTCAAAATTACTATTTACCTGTGCAGGCGAAGGTACATTTGTAACCGACTTAAACGGAAATATAATTACAAGGCTTGGTTATGCGAATTACCCTAAATGGTCTCCGGATGGTAAATGGATTTCTTACATGGTGGATAAAGACGACGGCTATAAAGTTACATCTTCCGATATTTATATTACATCATGGAACGGGCAAAAAAAATTCCGTATAACGGATACAAAAGATATTTATGAAATGTACCCGGAATGGGCGCCTTCCGGTAACCAAATTGTTGTTAATACTTATAACGGTGTAATTCAATTATTAACTTTAAATTTCAACAAATAGGGGAAGGTTATGAAGCCTTTTATTTATTCGATAATTTCAATCTTAATTTTTTGCCGGTTTGTAATTGCACAGGACTTTGCCGGAATTAAAATTTGTTTAAATCCGGGCCACGGCGGGCATGATTCCAATGACCGTTATATTGCTGCTACCGGCTTTTGGGAATCGGACGGCAACCTGGCTAAGGGCTTATTTCTTAGAGATATTTTGCAGGCTTTCCATGCAGATGTTATAATGACCCGTGTAACAAATAATTCTTCGGATGATTTGCCTTTATCTCAGATTGTTGCAATTGCAAACTCGAATAATGTGGACTATTTTCATTCAATCCACAGCAATGCTTATGACGGAAAAACCAACTATACTCTACTTTTATTTCAAGGCGGAGATAATTCTCCCACATATCCCGGCTCCCTTGTTATGGGGAATTATATTTCAAACGAAATTTATAATGCTCATAGAACTACCGGTAAATACAATAGAGGAGATTTCGATTTCTATGGAACAGGCAAGGCATACCTGGGTGTATTCAAAGGGTTAAATATGCCCGGAACCTTATCCGAAGGTTCCTTCCATGATTACATACCCGAATCCTTCCGTTTAATGAACCAGGCATACAAAAAGCATGAAGCATGGGCAATTGCTAAAGCTTTTATTTCTTATTTCAATCTGCAACAAATTACTACCGGCATGGTAGCAGGAATTGTTAGAGACCCGGAACAAACTGTTGACTATCCTGCGATAACTTCCAAGCACGATAATATTAAGCCCGTAAATAATATTAAAGTTATTTTGGAACCGGGAGACAAGATTTATAACGGAGATTCAAATAATAACGGATTTTTTATGTTCGACAGCCTGGCGCCGGGGCAATATAAATTAATTTATGAGTGTGAAAATTACATTAAAGATTCCTCTGTTGTAACGGTTGAAGCTAACAAAACGGTTTTTGCCGATAAAAATTTGTTGTATGATACTACAATTGCGCCTCAAATTATTGCTCACTCGCCTCAAAACACTTCCGATAGTATTAGTGCAGGAACCTCAATTCAAATAACTTTCGACAGAACAATGAATAAAGAATCAGTCGAAAATGCATTCTCAATTTCTCCAAATGCAAGCGGTAAATTTACTTGGGGAAACAGCGATAAAAGTGTAACATTTGTTCCTTTAATTCCTTTGGAAAAATCGACTGATTATAAGGTAACTATTTCAACAAATGCAAAAAGCAAATGGCTGGTTTCAATTCCGGCTGATTATACTTTCAATTTTACTACTAAAAATAGAAACAGGCTTTTGCTGTTGGATACTTATCCTAAAAATAGCCAAACCGGGCTAAGTACAACTTTACAAATTAGGTTAACCTTTGATGCCCCGGTTAACAGCGGTTCACTAACTCATCAAATAAGTTTAAATAATTCTTCGGGTACAGCTATACCTGTAACACGTGTTAAGGTATTTTCCGGTGATAATAAAGGTTATATTTATTTTGAACCCGGCGAACGGCTTTCGACGGATGAGAATTATAAAATTTTTATCGGCGGAGCCATCGCAGATTATAACAATATTTCTCTTGTAGATTCTACCGTAATAAACTTCAAAACGTCTTCTGAAGAAAATAATTTCGGGGCTGTGCTAAATGATTTTGAATTATCCGAAGGCTGGAAACTAAATGTAGAAGGAGATACAAAGCCAAATGCAGCTTTTAAGATTACTTCATATAATACGGTTCATGGAAGTAAAGCCGGGCAACTGGATTACAGGTTTAATTCTGAGGCGGGTGGAGAAATTAGTTTGTCCAATTCCAAAGAAATAAATTTCGGTCCGGAAAATGATATTAAGCTTGGCTTATGGATTTTCGGGGATTTGAGCAATAATAAGATATATTGTTCGCTGAGTTCGGATTCTTTACTGAACCAAAATACATTTGTTGATTCACTTAATTGGACAGGTTGGAAACTTGTTAAAATTCAAGTCCCTTCTATAAATTTGAATGTTGACAAATTATATTATAAACTTTCAATTGTCCAAAATAATATTGGTCCGGCAGGAACATTATACCTTGATGATTTTCAATACTTAACTCCTACTACCGGAATTGAAAATGCTGTTTCACAAATAAAAAGTTACAAGCTTTATCAAAATTATCCCAATCCTTTTAACCCTTCTACAATAATTCGTTACCAGGTTCCGGAAAGATCATTTGTAACATTAAAAGTATATGATATACTTGGAAGATTAGTAGCAATATTAGTAAATGAAGAAAAAGATTATGGAATTTACTCAATTGAGTTTTCAGCTTCCGATATAGATAAGAATATTAAGAACTTATATGCCTCCGGTGTTTATTTTTATACATTAAAAGCAGGCGAGTTTATTTCAACAAAGAAATTAATTCTGCTTAAATAAATTTTAAATAAAATCGGTGCATTTTTCTTTAAGTTGATTATAAATAGCGCTTGTTGAATAATTATAAATTCATAAGTTCTGTAAAATTAATAAGTCCCGAAGCAAACTTGCATATAAATTATTTATTTCTTATTTAAATTATTTTTGTATTATATTTGTTTTGTATTATTAAACTAACTAAAAGAAGATCCTGTCTAATTTAACAGAATTGTTTTAATAAAAGAAAAAGATAACTAATAGAAATTTTAAGGATAATTAAAGAAAATATTTTTTGAATAAAATTATTCCTTCCCACGGATTGAACCAAACAAGAATCATGTATAAATTTTCCCGGTATAAAATTAAAAGGAACAGCGTTGTTCGTTACAGATGCTCACGTTGAAAAATGTATAGAACTGGATAACAGGATTTACTTACTAAAAATACATTCACCAAGAATTTCAAATTCAATTAAACCAGGGCAGTTTTTGAATGTAAGAGTAAGTGAATCATATTACCCTCTGCTAAGAAGGCCGTTCAGCGTTTGCGATGTTGAAGGGGAATATTTTTATTTGCTGTTTAATATTTACGGCGAAGGTACAAAAATTCTCGCGGAAAAACATTTCGGCGATAAAATAGATGTATTGGGTCCTTTGGGTAACGGTTTTAATTTGGAAGGAGATTTTGAAACTGCTGTTATTGTTGCAGGCGGCTTAGGTGCCGCCCCATTTCCTTACTTAATAAGGAAAATAGGTGATAAGAAAAACGTGCTTACTTTTATCGGCGGCAGAACTTTTAAAGATGTAATTACGCACGGAATGAAAAACATCCTCATCGCTACTGATGACGGTTCATTGGGTTTCGAAGGTACTGTTGTCTCTTTACTTAAAGAGAATTTGTCCGTGCTTAACGAATCCAAAGTAAAAATTTTCGGGTGCGGCCCTAATGCAATGCTGCATTCATTAAAGACTTTTTGCATTGAGAACGACTATTCATGTGAAGTATCTACGGAGAGTGCGATGGCATGCGGCTTTGGCATTTGCCAGGGATGTCCTATTGAATCAACTAAAAATCCTAATAAATATATGCTGATATGCAAAGACGGCCCGGTATTTAATATTAAGGATGTTGTGATATGAGCAGTGTAGATTTATCTGTGCAAGTTGGGCCGCTTAAATTTAGGAACCCGGTTTTGCTGGCTTCCGGTACTGTTGGCTATGGAAACGAAATGTCCGAATTTATTGATTTAAATAAAATCGGGGGAATAGTAACAAAATCTTTAAGTTTAAAACCAAGGAAGGGAAATCCTCCGCAAAGAATAGTTGAAACGCCTTCCGGAATGCTTAATGCAATTGGACTTGCAAATGTAGGTGTGGAAGTGTTTCTTAAAGAAAAAATTCCGTTCTTAAAAAAATTTGATGTACCTCTTATATGCAATATTGCCGCCAGCACTGTTGAAGAATATATAGAATGCACAAAAATTCTTACTGAAGAGGAAAGGATTGACGCATTTGAAATTAATGTGTCATGCCCAAATGTTAAAGAAGGCGGACTTCAGTTTGGAAATGATGTAAAAGCAGTTGGAATAATTACAGAAAAAGTTAAAGCAGCAACTGAGAAACCCGTTATAATAAAACTATCCCCCAACGTTTCTTACATTTCAGAATTTGCAAGGGTTGTGAAGAAAGAAGGTGGTGATGCCGTTTCAGCCATAAATACTTTGGTAGGAACAGCATTTGATATTTATACCGGCAGGCCTAAAATAAAAAATATTACGGGCGGACTTTCGGGTCCGGCAATAAAACCAATTGCATTAGCAAAGGTTTTGGAAATCAGCAGGGAAGTGGATATACCCGTTATCGGTATAGGAGGTATAATGCACTGGAAAGATATTGTAGAATTTTTAATTGCCGGGGCATCTGCTGTTCAACTGGGTACTTTAAACTTTATTGATCCTTCTGCGTCTAATAAAATTATTAATTCACTCGAACAATTTTGCATTGATAAAGGTATTAAAAAACTATCGGATTTAACTGCATCTTATAAAATTTAAAAGCATGGATATCGAATCAGGTTTAGAATTTTTATTTTCTCTACATTTGTTCGGAGTGAAACTGGGGCTGGATAATATACGGGGTTTCTTAAATAAACTGGATAACCCGCAGGATAAAATTAAAGTTATTCATGTTGCAGGCACAAACGGAAAAGGTAGTACTGCTTCTTTTATTGCAAGCATTTTAATGGAAACGGGATACAGGACAGGGCTTTATACATCGCCGCATTTTGTAAAGTTTAATGAAAGAATAAGAACTAACAAAGTGCAAATTAATGATGATTATATTGCAGATTTTGTTAATACAAATACGGATTATATAAAACAAAACGGGCTTACTTTTTTTGAAGTGACAACTGCAATGGCATTTAAATATTTTTATGAAATTAACGTCGACTATGCTGTTATGGAGGTAGGTTTGGGCGGCAGGTTAGATGCAACTAATGTTATTAAACCTGTTGCCTCGGTAATAACATCCATTAGCCTGGACCACACAAATATTCTGGGAGATACTATTGAAAAGATTGCATCTGAAAAAGCTGCAATTATCAAAAACGATTCAAAAGTTTTTATTGGAAACCTTCCGGATGAAGCAGAAACAATAGTTGAAGAAAAATGCAAAGAAACCAACAGCGTTTTATACAAAGTTCAAGATTTTCTTAATGCTAAAGACGATACCATTGAACTTAATATTGAACATGTATCTAATCTTGAACTTGATGATCAATTAGTACCTCTTAAAGGCAATTATCAAAAATATAATGCAGCTCTTGCCGGTTTGGTAGTAACAAAATCGTTAGCAATGGGTAACGTGGAATTAATCTCACGCGGAATAAAAAATGTAATTGAAAACACAGGATTACAGGGAAGATTTGAGTATTATTTAAATAACCCCGATATTATTTTTGACTCGGCTCATAATCCTGATGGAATTAAAAACTTTACAAAAGAATTCGATAAAATAAAGAATAAATACGATAAAAAAGTTTTATTGTTCGGAGTAATGAAAGATAAAGCAATCAAAGAAATGCTTTTATTGCTAAAATCTTTTTTTGATGAAATACATGTTACACAAATTAGCTACGAAAGATCCTGTACAATAGAGGAACTCCAGAGAATCTCGGTAGAATTGGGTTTAACTGTTTGGCCGGAGTATAATCCTTGTGAGTATGTAAAGAATTTTAGAAAACAAAAACCCTATAGCTGCCTCGTTGTTTTAGGCAGCATGTATCTTTTGGGAGAAATAAAAACATCAATACAAAACAATAAAATTGCTTGACATTTTTTTTAAATAACGTTATGTTTCAGATAAGCCGCTTGTTCCTATCAATTTTATATAATTTTTTGGGAAATTTTTTTGTTTTTATCTGGAAGGCATATCTGGAATTAAACCTTTAATAAAAATATTATATCTTTTTAATCAACTTAAATACAATAACTAAAAACAAATTATTAGGACCAATAAAATGCCAATGGATATTTCTGAACTGAAATCGAAGAAGATCGTTGAGCTTAATGTTATAGCTAAAGATCTTGGTATTTCAGGTTACAGCGACCTGAGAAAGCAGGAGCTCATCTTTAAAATTCTCGAAGCTCAAACAGCAAAAGACGGGCTTACATTTTCTAAAGGCGTACTGGAAGTTTTACCGGACGGATACGGTTTTTTACGTTCGTCAGATTACAACTACCTGCCTTCACCGGACGATATTTACGTCTCACCGTCTCAAATAAAAAAATTCAGCTTACGAACAGGTGACTTTGTAAGCGGACAGGTAAGGCCACCTAAAGAAGGTGAAAGATTTTTTGCACTGCTGCGTGTAGAAGCCGTTAACGGGCTTGAGCCGGAAGGTATAAGAGAGCGTACTCTTTTTGATAACCTTGTACCGGTTTATCCTACAAGAAGGATTAATCTTGAATCTGCCCCTGGTGAATACTCGATGAGAATTATGGATCTTCTATCGCCTATAGGCAAGGGACAAAGAGGATTAATCGTTTCTCCACCCAAAAGCGGTAAGACCATTCTGCTTCAAAAAATTGCCAATTCAATAACCAGGAACCACCCGGAAATAAAATTGATTATTTTATTAATTGACGAGCGCCCCGAAGAGGTTACGGATATGGAGCGGTCTGTTAAAGGTGAAGTAATAAGTTCCACTTTTGATGAGCCTGCTGAAAGGCATGTTCAGGTTGCGGATATGGTTATTGAAAAAGCAAAAAGACTTGTAGAAGCAAAAGAAGACGTTGTAATTCTTCTTGATAGTATTACAAGGCTTGCCAGGGCTCATAACATTGTTGTACCACACAGCGGAAGAATTCTTTCCGGAGGTGTTGATGCAAACGCACTTCATAAACCGAAAAGATTTTTCGGTGCTGCAAGAAATACCGAAGACGGCGGAAGCCTTACAATTATTGCGACTGCTTTAATTGATACAGGAAGCCGAATGGATGACGTTATTTTTGAAGAGTTCAAAGGTACCGGTAATATGGAACTTGTTCTTAACCGCGATTTGAGCGATAGAAGAATTTTCCCTGCTATTGATGTTAACCGGTCTGGTACACGTAGAGAAGAACTGTTAATGAAAGAGGACGAACTGCAAAAGGTCTGGATTCTTAGAAAAATTCTCAGCGATTTTAATCCTGTAGAAGCCATGGACTTTCTGCTGGATAAAATTCGGGGTACAAAAAACAACAGAGAATTTATGAATAATATGAACAGCTGATGAATTTTTAATCGAATAATTTCAACGGGCGATTCCGGGCAGGCATTTCACTAATAAAGTTTCCGTAATTGGTTATCTAATTTAATTTCATTTTGGAACAGTATATAAAATGCTTTAGTGGAAATACTGTGTCTTAGCATTAACTAGAGTAAAAATTTCCGTTTAGCGGTATTCCAAAATATAATTTATATTTGAAAAATTAATATTTGCAGTTATAGCCAAATGAAAAAATTATATGCCGTTACTTTTATATTTATATTTTTTTTCTCAATAATTAATGTTGCATTGGCACAAAGGCAGCACTCTGCTCCTAAACAAATGCAGCCTTCTTTTTTATTTTCGGAAATCCACCTGGTTCCACATGATTCAATTATTACCGTGTATTATTCTTTTAGAGTACCATACAACAGGTTTGTTTTCTTAAAAGCAGATAACGGTTATACGGCAGGGTACAGAATTACACTTGAGGTTTCCGATTCTTTATCCAGGTATGTTACAAGGCAGACTGAAGATAAAGAAATTTCCACGGATAATTTTAGCGAAACTCTATCGCCGGATATATATTCCGGGGGAGCTTTAAAATTTACTGTTAAAGCTGGGGTTTATCATTTGCTCCCTATAATTACATGGATAAATTCAAACCGTGATATAAGGCTTCATCCGGTAACCGTGGATGCAGAAATGAAAAACGATATTGGCTTTTTAACACCCATTGTTGTTGATGAAAACAAAATTAATTGCGAAGGCAAAAATTCATTTGAGCTCGCAAATTTTAATAACTTTATTCCGTTTACCGAAAATAGTTATGCTTTAATAATTCCAACTACGGATACTTCGCAGAAAAGTATTCGGGTAGTTATACGAAGCGGGAAGGATACTCTTTATAATAAAACCATAAGCAATTTTTTCGATGGCGGAATTTCAATTGAACAGTGTAAAGATAGGGTAATACTTAATTCCGGATCTTCTGCCGAATTTCAATTTAGAAATTTTATTTTAAGTGATTTTAGCCAAAAGCTGCCGGAAGGTGCTTATGTAATTTATATTTACAAAAACAAACAAATAAAACCGGCAAAACATTTTCCGCTTATGGTTTCCTGGATAAATAAACCTTATGCATTAAGAGATCCTAAAAAAGCAATTTCTTACCTGAAAGATTTTGAAAATTCCAAAACTGTGGATTCTTTGTTAGACACAAGTTCCCGTTTTTACGCAAAATCCTTGTTCGATTTTTGGAAGAGATATGATCCCACGCCGAAGACCGAATTTAATCCTTTAATGAATGAATTTTATTTAAGAATAGATTTTGCCGAAAAAAATTATTCAACTCTTTCCGGAATGAACGGTGCTTCAACAGACCGCGGTAAAATTTACATTAAATACGGTAAACCGAAAAAAATTGAACGGACTTCAAACCGGTACGGTAAAATGGTGGAGAAATGGATTTACGAAAAACCTTTTAGGGTTTTCGAATTTGTTGAAAAAGACGGTACGGGAAATTATATTTTACAAAAAGACTGATGAATAAATCTGTATTTACCTGCGGAGATATAAATGGAATTGGGCCGGAAATTGTAATTAAAACTCTTAATCAATTTGCGGTTACTTCCAAAGACAAATTTGTTTTTATATGCCCCCAAAATGTTTTTAATATAACTTCGGAAATAGTAAAACCGTTGTTTGAATATCATGTTTCAAAAGATGTTGATAAAATTAAAAAAAGCGGCGTAACAATTTTATCTTTGGGAAAAACCAAAATAGAAATCGGGAAACCAACTGTTCAGTCCGGCAAAGCCGCATTTGATTCGATTAAATATTCTTATCTGCTGGCCGAAAAAAAAATCTGCGATTCTATTATAACCGCACCTATTTCCAAAAGCGCAATACACATGGCCGGAAAAAATTTCCCTGGCCATACTGAAATGTATGCCGCATGGTGTAAGGTTAAAAACTTTGTAATGGTGTTCCTTTCAAAAAAAATGAACGCAGCATTGTTAACAATTCACGAACCGATAAAAAATATTCCCAAATTAATTTCAAAGGAAAAAATTAACGATAAAATTGATGTTGTTATAAAAACATTACAAAATGATCTTAACATAAAATTACCAAAAGTAGCCGTGCTTGGCTTAAATCCGCACGCCGGTGAAAACGGGTTGATCGGAAAAGAAGAAATTCTTATTATCAAGCCTGTAATGGATGCGAGCAGATATTCGGAATTTTTATCCGGGCCTTTTTCTCCCGATGCTTTTTTTGCAAACCGTCTTTACAGGAAATATGATATGGTTATAAGTATGTATCACGATCAGGCCCTTATTCCTTTCAAGCTGATAAACTTTGGAAGCGGTGTTAACTATACTGCCGGCCTGCCTGTTGTTCGTACTTCTCCCGACCACGGCACTGCATTTGATATTGCAGGCAAAGGTATGGCCGATGAATCGAGTATGGTTAAGGCATACCTTTATGCAAAAAAAATTGTTCTGAACAGAAGAAAAAATGAATAAAAATATCGAAACAGAAAATTACTTGAAGGTTTCATTAATTTATAATTATTTAATGAAAGGAATAGACTACGGTGCATGGGCAAATTATTTAAACGGACTTGTTAAACCGGAATTAAAAAACAGTTCTAAGGTGCTTGAGCTTGCGGCAGGCAGCTGCAATCTTGCTAATAATTTTGTTAAATACTTTCCAAACCTGGTTGTAAGCGATTTATCATGGTATATGCTTAAAACCGATAGAAAAAATCAGATTCCGAAAGTCTGCTGCGATATGATTAAACTTCCTTTTAGAATCAAATTTAATTTAATCTATTTAACATTTGACAGCATTAATTATTTAACAAGCAAAAAAAAATTACTTGAACTGTTCAAACAAATTTCAACTCTTCTGGACGTTAACGGAATTTTTACTTTTGATGCAAGCCTAGAGAGAAACAGCCTTGTGCATATTAAACAGCCGGTTAGGGAAGGGGACTATTTGGGAATTCACTTTAAACAAATAAGCGAATACAGGAAAGCGAGCAGAATTCATAAAAATATTTTTTCAATTATACACAATAATACTGCTTATACCGAAGTTCATAAGCAAAAAATATTTCGTTTCGAAACTTACTTTGAAATGCTGGAAATAGCTGGTTTGTATGTAAAAGAATGTTATGATACTTTTACAAGAAAAACCGGCAGCCCAAATTCTGAGCGAGTTCAATTTATAACAAAGAGGAAAAGTAATGTTAAATTTTAGTAATGTTTATTTCGGCTTTGCTAACCAGCCGGTATTTTCGGATTTAAATTTATCCCTTGATGCCGGCGAGTTTTGTTTCCTTATAGGCAAGAGCGGTTCGGGAAAAAGCACTCTCCTTCAATTGGTTTATATGAACTTGCTGCCGGAATCCGGTATTGTAACAGTTGCACAGTTTTCATCCAACAATATAAAACCGGGCAGCCTTCCTTTATTAAGAAGAAAACTGGGAATAGTGTTCCAGGATTTTAAATTGTTTAAAGATAGAAATATATATGAGAATATTTCATTTGTACTTGAATCTACAAATACACCGCGAAAAGAAATTAAAAGGAAAGTTAATAATGCTTTAACCGATGTGGGTTTAATTCACAGGCGTAAAAGTATGCCGGATGAACTATCCGGCGGTGAAAAGCAGAGGATAGCAATTGCCAGGGCAATTGTAAACGAACCAATATTAATTCTTGCTGATGAACCAACAGGTAACCTGGATCCCGAAACCTCCTTTGAAATTCTTAATCTGCTGGTAAATATAAATTCCAGAGGTACTGCCGTAATTTTTGCTACACACAATTACGAACTTGTTAAAAAACATAATGCAAAAATTTATAAGCTGGAAGACGGCAGAGCATTGAAAGCAGTTATAAAACAAAAGTAAATAAAAACAGCATTAAGGCACTGATTATAATTTATGATTGAATAACTGAATGTATGGATGAATTGTATTTACATTCATACATACATTCAATCAATCGGAATGTACTTTTAATGCCGATAAAATATTTCCAGTTACTTCTTCAACAGGAGCACCACCATTTATAGTAGTAACTTTGTTTTGCTTTGCATAGTATTCCAGAACAGGTTCGGTATTATTTTTATAAACTTCCATTCTATGGCGAATAACTTTTTCCGTATCATCATCCCGCTGGTAAAAACTTTTTTTGGAACCGCAAACCGGGCAGGATTCCTTATCTTTTATGTCCGATAAACTAAAAATATTATGACAAACTTTACAAGCTCTGCGATTTGTTAATCTTCTTATAAGTTCTTCTTCATCTGCGGTAATGGAAAGAAGGATGAAGTCATCAATATTAAGTTCCTTGAAAATACCGTCCAAAGAAATTGCTTGTGCAATGCTTCTTGGGTAACCATCCAGAATAAAACCTGTTTTGCATTCAGGTTTAAGCAGGGTATCTTTAATAATTCCAATCATAATTTCATCGGATACAAGATTGCCTTTGTCCATTGCTTTTTTGGCTTCAATTCCTAACGGCGTTTCATCCTTTACGGCGCAGCGTAAAATGTCACCGGTAGAGAAATGAGGAATTTTTAGTTCGGATGATATTATTTTGGCTTGAGTTCCCTTGCCGACCCCGGGAGAACCAAATAAAATAATTCGCATCAAATTCTCCTTTTTTGAATGCAACATATTATTATTAAAAGTTTTAATCAAGATGAATTATATGCATGTATCCGAATGTGTTTTAATTCCGGTTAATAGATGGAAAATCTTTATTCCTAATTTTATTGAAAAATTTTTTCAGCATTTCTTCGCTTTCTAATGCATATATACCCGAAAACAAATTTATTTTATGATTGTATTTACCTTCTTCGGCAAGATTGTAAACAGATCCGCAGGCCCCGAATTTTGCATCGAAAGTTGAAAAGAAAATATTTTTTATACGTGAGGCCAGCAAAGCTCCCGTACACATTATGCAAGGCTCAAGTGTAACATAAATATCGCATTCGTTAAGCCGCCAGTTTTCCAAATGGTTTGCCGCTGCGGTTATTGCAATCATTTCCGCATGTGCGGTGGGATCATGAAGTCTTTCAACCTGGTTGTAGCCGCGTCCTATAATTTTATTCTTATGGACAATTACAGCACCAACGGGAACTTCATTTTCTTCAATTGCATTTTCTGCTTCCTGCAAGGCCGCAAACATAAACTTGTATGTATCTTCGGAAAAAATCAATTAGAGATTCGAAATTAAAAATTCAAAATTTTTTTAATAGAGTAATATCAACCAATGCACGGCCAAAATATAAGAACTTACCATCCGGGAAACAAAAAATCTATATTTTATATTGGGCTTAGCAACAACTTTTAATGATGGTTATTTAAGTATCATAAGTTTTTTTACTGCCTGAAATCCGTTTGCTTCCAAACGATAGATGTAAATACCGCTCGGCAAATTTGATGCATGGAATTCGACATTGTATATGCCGGCAGGTTCAAATTTATTAACCAGTGTTACAACTTTCCGGCCAAGAATATCATAAACTTGCAGTAATACATTACCGGAATTTGGAATTTCATATCCGATATTTGATGCCGGATTAAACGGATTGGGATAATTTTGTTCAAGCATAAAAGTTAACGGGCTGTTTTCAGAAAAAGAAACATTGGTAACAACTTGTGAAAGAGGTCGATTCCATATTCCCGAACCCATTCCCCAGGTACCTGCAATAAAATTTTCACCGCTAATTGTAAGAGAGGTTACATATTTTATACCGTCACTTATATCTGACCAGTCTTTAAAGGTTAATGATGAGCGAAATATACATTTATCATAACTAACAGAACCGTAAAAGATATTGTTTTTAGCAAAGGCAAACGAACTAATAGTTGTAAGAGTATCATTAACAAGTATCCAACTAGCCCCATCGTCGGTAGAAACAAAAATACCTTTACTTGTTCCGGCAAATATATTGCTATTGTTAACTGCAAGTCGAAAAACTTCTGTTTTATCGGGTCCATTATTAATAGGAGTCCACGTTTCGTTTGTACTGTCATAAACATAAACCCCATTCTGTGTACCGGCGAGAACACAATTACCGCACGAAACCAATGTATTGGTTTCCTTATTTGATAAACCATCACTAAAATTATTCCAATTCTCTCCGCTTTCAGTAGAGATAAAAACCCCGACCGGAGTTCCGACAAAAATTTTCCCGCTGTAAGTGATAATGGAACTTAAACTATTAGCAGTAATCCCGCTTCCAATAGATTTCCAGTTGTCTCCATTGTCACTCGATCTGTACACCTTACCAAAGTCCGTTGCTGCATAAAGGAAATTACTATCAAAAGCCAAATCATTTGTGCGCCTGTAACCTAAACCGGAATTTTTAACTGTCCAATGTAAACCGTTATCAGTAGATAAAAATATACTATTATTAGTGGCTGCAAAAAGGTTTCCTTTATAATGAACAAAATTAAGAACGGTATCTGAAACGCTTAAATCATTATGTACCCACTGAGCTCTAACAGTTGCGGTAAAGAAGGAAATTATTAGGAGATATTTTAGAAAGAAAAATTTGCTCATGTTTTATTCACCTGAAAATCAATAACAATTATATTTTCGTATAATAATTATTTTTGTGAAAATTACAACTTGCCCCTCTTAAATCTATTGCGTCTACTAAGATATTTAAAGGTAATTTAACAATAATTATAACTATTGGAAGGTCATTTTTAATTCCGGTGCTGCTTTAAGTAATTTTTAAAGTTGAATTTCTAATTATTAATTAAACTGGGTACGCCCGGAGGGAGTCGAACCCCCAACCGTCGGTTCCGAAGACCGATGCTCTATCCAGTTGAGCTACGGGCGCAAAAAAATTATTCTTGTTAATAAATATACCAACATTAGTAAAGGATAACAAAAATAAAAGATTATTATTATCAAGCTCTAATGATTATTTTTGCAGATGAAATAAAATAGGTATTACTTCTAATAACTCAACTATTTTTATATTCTAAGGAGAAAAAATGTTACTGAAAAACAGGGTAGCTTTAATAACGGGGAGCAGCCGCGGCATTGGAGCGGCAACCGCAAAATTATTTGCAGAACAGGGAGCCGGCGTAGCAGTTAATTACTTTCATAATGAAGATGCTGCCAAAAGCGTGGTTGACGAAATTAATTCCAAAGGCGGAAATGCAATAGCAGTAAAAGCAGACATCACCGATTTTGCTCAAGTTGAAAAAATGGTAAATATTATAACAGGAGAATTCGGCCTGATAGATACTCTGGTAATTAATGCCAGTATGAAATTTAAATATGCTCCATTTCTGGAACAGGAATGGGAAGACATGGAAAATAAAATTATGGGGGAAGTAAAATCATTTTTTAATCCGTGCAAACTAATAATACCCTCCATGATTAAAAACCGGAGAGGCTGTATTATAAGTGTATCCAGCGGCTTATCAAAAAGACCCGGACGAGGTTTTATTTCTCACAGCGCCGCAAAAGCCGCACTTAATATGTTAACAAATTCTTTAGCCGGTGAGTTAGCTCCCTTTGGAATAAGAGTAAATACGGTTGCACCGGGATTAACATTAACAGATGCAACAAGCTTTCACCCGGAAGATAGAAAGAAAATGATGGCTGCTGCAAATCCTATGAGAAGATTAGGCCGGCCGGATGATTTAGCCGGCGCCATACTTTTGCTTGCCAGCGACTATGCCGGTTATATTAACAGCAGCTACTTGCCGGTTGACGGCGGTTTAACAACATTATAAATGTGAATATATTTAATTCACTATTCATTGTTCCGTACTCTTAATTTTTTAATTAAGAATACGGAACATTTGAATTCTAAATATAGAATTAAATCAAAGCATACTTGCAGCTACCTGCTTCCTGGTGCTATTTTCCCGGCAGTACAACTGTTCCGAGTTTTGTTGTGCTAGAAGCTTTTACCAATATGTTCGTAATTGTTGTATCGCTGTATGCGGTGGTATCACCCGGAATAAACTTAACTGAATATGTTGCAGGAGGAACATTTTCTAATTTAAAGCCTCCCGTATTATCCGTTGAAGTGGATAAAGTATCTGAGTTATTATAAGCCCAAACCGATGTACTAATAGAATCCGGAGAAACTGTTCCTTCAATTATACCTGTAGAGCTTGAAGCAACTACACTTATGACCGGCTTTAATATGTACTTAGGGTTTAGCAAATTCCCCGTTACTACAATTGAACTGTAAGCGTTAAAATCCAACGTTAATGTGTTGGTATTACCCGATTGAATAGTCGAATTAATATTCAATTTTACACCGCTTTGGCTTCCGCTTGGAGTTATAAGAGGATAAGTGTTTCCACCTATAACTACATTACTGCCGCTTCCGATATAAAGCCTCAATTGAGAATATGACCCGGCAGGAATTTGTGCTTTGCCTATTACGGCATTTACGCCGTTTACAAGTCTTAAAAGATCATAACTTTCGGCTTTATTATTAAGTGTTACCCATCCGCTTGTTGTATCGCTTGATGTTGAATGAGCAGTTACACTGTCAATAACTATATTTACCTGATCATAACTAGCCGGGCTGTCAATCATATATATCTGTAAGGTTCCGTTTCCATGAGAAGAAACAGGATTGTTTTTTGAACAACCTGCAATAAATAAAAATACCATAATTATAATCGAAGTTAAGATACGCTTTAACATATATTCCTCTCTATATTATTTATAAAAAATAAACAGTATTTGGAATTAACAAACAAGTAACATTTTAAATTACGATAAATTATTCTCAGTATTCGTGCCAAAATAGACCCCGCTAATTCTAAAAGTATTTATGGAAAATATTATTGTATTTGAGATTTTTGGCTGTATAAGTGTAAATAATTCACTTCAAAGTGAAAAATTTGCGCATAACAGTATTTAAATTAGTGCACTAGTAAATTGATTGGATTTATTAGAAATGAATCTTAGAAATTTTTAATTTTTAACTAATTAGTGCACCTGCTGGGATTCGAACCCAGAACCTTCGGTTCCGTAGACCGATGCTCTATCCAATTAAGCTACAGGTGCTTACTTATTATAATTAGATAGACAAAAATACTATAATTACAACTGCGTTTCAAATATGAATTAATTGTGATGTAATTGTTAACCAGGTAATTAATTATTGCATTTTGCTTATAAACAATTTATTTTTTGCAAATTTATTTTAAAGTATTAATTGGAATAATAAATTAAGTAAAATCATGTAAAATTCTAAATAATTTTAATGATTAAAATTATTTTATTAATAAATTAACGAAATAAATCCACTTGAATTTAAAAGTAAATTGATATAAAAACATAAAATATACAGAGGCCGAAATGTTCAAAGGAACCGGAACAGCGTTAGCCACTCCATTTAATGAAGATTTTACTGTTGATTACAAATCGCTAAAAAATATTTGCCGGAATCAAATTGAAAACAATGTTGATGCAGTAATTGTTCTTGGTACAACCGGCGAATCTCCGGTAATAGATAACGATGAGAGAAGGAAAATTATTTCTGTTGTTAAGGAAGAAGTAAACGGTAAGGCAGAAATAATTTTGGGAACAGGAACCAATGATACTCAGCATGTTGTTGCTTTGAATAAAATTTCGGAAGAACTTAAAGTTGACGGCTTACTAATTGTAACTCCATATTATAATAAGGGTACCCAGGAAAGCCTATTAAATCATTACAAATATGTTTCCGAAAGAACATCCCTGCCGATCATGCTTTATAACGTTCCCGGCAGAACGGGAGTTAATTTACTGCCGGAGACTGCGGTAAAAATACACGATGAATGCAGCAATGTTGTAGCAATAAAAGAGGCAAGCGGAAATATTTCTCAAATTGCTCATTTAATTTCGATTAAACCGGATACATTCGATGTTTACTCCGGTAATGATGACCAGACGCTGCCTATTATGGCATTAGGCGGCAAAGGAATTGTCTCTGTTTTTTCCAATGCCTATCCTAAAGAAATGAAAAAACTGACGGATTCTATTTTGAACGGCAATTTTACCAACGCACAAATATTAAATAATAAATACTTAAGTATGATGCAGAATTTGTTTATAGAAACCAGCCCTATGCCGTTGAAATATGTTATGAGCAAATTAAATATGTGCAAAAATGTTTTGCGTCTGCCTTTATGCCCGGTATCGGCAAAGTCTGTAAAAATTCTTGATGTACAGATTAAAAGAATGTCTCAGCTAGAATAAAACAAATGATATCTAAAAAAATAAAATACGGCTTAATCGGTTCCTCCGGCAGGTTAGGTGAGGAAGTAAAAAAAGTTTTTGCCGAAAACCATTTTGAATTGGTTTTTGAATATGATATAAACGGTGAAAAGAAAATTACAAATCCCGAATTATTAATTGATTGTTCACTTCCGGAAGTTTTTCCCAAAAGTATTTCATATTTAAAAGAATTTAAAGTACCGTTAATAATTGCAACAACCGGATTGGGTGACGCTCAATTAAACGAATTAAAGGAAATATCAAAAAATCTTCCGGTTGTTCAGAGCTATAATTATTCACTTGGAATTCAAATTCTGTTAAAGTTGACCGGGCTTGCAAATGAAAAATTAAAAGACTGGGATGTTGAGATTACTGAAACACATCACCGGTTTAAAAAAGATAAGCCTTCTGGCACTGCAAAAATGATACGGAATATTTTTAAAGAACGGGATGTAAATATTTCATCCTTAAGACTCGGCAGCGTACCCGGCGATCATACCGTAAGTTTTGGCGGGCTTGGAGAAGTTCTTTCTATTTCGCATCATGCTTCTTCACGCCGGACTTTTGCAGAAGGAATTTTAAGATCCGCACAGTTTGTATTAAATAAAAAGAGAGGGTTTTTTTCATTTACCGATGTGGTCTTCTATAAAGATTAAATTATTTTTTCGGTTTTATATTTATAAAGGTGATAAATGGATTCGTATGAGATTATAAATTATATCTCAAATTCAGTTAAGAAAACCCCGGCAAAAATATTTTTATCCGGTGAACTTGGTAAAATAAATTTTGACGGAATGGAATATTTTGGAAATAATGAGTCCGGCATTTTATTTTGCGAGCAGAATGAATTTTTAACTTTTTATGAAAAGAACAAACAACACATAATAAAGTATAAAGTTGAAATAGATAGAAGGAACTCCGCTGTTCCGCTTGCAGACCTTACAAAGTATAAAGCGCGTATAGAACCCGGCGCAATTATCAGAGACCTGGTTGAAATAGGAGACAATTGCGTTATTATGATGGGTGCGGTAATTAATATTGGAGCGGTTATTGGTGAAAAAACAATGATTGACATGAATGTAGTTGTAGGCGGCAGGGTAATGGTTGGTAAGAACTGCCACATTGGTGCCGGTGCCGTTCTTGCCGGTGTAGTTGAACCGCCGAGTGCTGCTCCGGTAATTATAGAAGATGATGTTCTTATAGGTGCTAATGCAGTTGTATTAGAAGGAGTTAAAGTGGGTAAAGGTGCTGTTATAGCTGCCGGTTCCGTGGTTGTAAAAGATGTTGAACCTTATACGGTAATGGCCGGTGTTCCTGCAAAGGTTCTTAAAAAAGTTGATGAAAAAACAAAAAGCAAAACACAGCTTATGAATGAATTAAGGAAGCTTTAAAAATATTTTGTAATATGGAAATAGTTGTACAAAAATACGGCGGATCGTCGGTTGCAGATACTCAAAAAATTAAAAACGTTGCTAAAAAAATTGAGAAAAGGCTCAAAGATAAAGTTAAGCTAGTTGTTGTTGTTTCAGCTATGGGAAAGACCACCGATAATTTAATTAAATTATCCGGAGAAATTACCAGCAGCGCAGTACCGCGGGAAATGGATATGCTGTTAACAACAGGCGAGCAGGTGTCGGCTTCTTTGCTGTCTATTGCGCTAAATGATATGGGTATAAAAAGCAAAGCTTTAAATGCATTCCAGGCGGAGATAATGACGACGTCCGATTTTAACCAGGCCAGGATAAAAAAGCTAAAAACCGCCAAAATCAAAAAACTGTTATTAAGCAACGATGCTTTAATTGTAACGGGCTTTCAAGGGATAACCGAAGATGGTGAAATTACCACCCTTGGAAGAGGCGGCTCCGATACTTCCGCCGTTGCACTTGCTGCTGCTTTAAAAGCTAAATGCGAAATTTTCAGCGACGTGGCGGGGATCTATTCAACAGACCCGCGGCTTCACCCGCAAGCAAAAAAATTGAAGTATGTTACTTACGATGAGATGCTTGAGATGTCCAGTCTTGGTGCCAAAGTATTGCACAGCAGGTCTGTAGAAATTGCTAAGAAATTCGGATTAACAATTTATTGCGGTTCAACATTTTCCGATGAGGAAGGAAGTTACGTTATGAAAAAAAATATTGAACAACCTGTAGTAACCGGCTTAAGTGTAATGGATAATCAAACACAGGTTACCCTTTCCAATCTTCCACTGGACTATAACCTCGTTCAGAAAATTTTCGGAAAGGTTGCTAAAGAAGGTCTAAACGTGGATATGATTTCTGTAATTAGCAACTCCGGTTTAAATATTTCCTTTACGGTTATAGAAGAGAAAAAATCTCATGTGGAAAAAGCGCTCAATCAATTGTTAAAAGACCTAAAAGGATTTAATGTGCATTTTCAAAGCGGCTATTCAAAAATTTCTATTGTAGGAATAGGAATGAAATCCAGCAGCGGAGTAGCATCAAAATATTTTAAGGCGCTGGAAAAAATCCCTGTTAAACTAGTTACCACTTCCGAAATAAAAATTTCATGCCTTGTTGAAGAAGAATTCAAAGATAAGGCCGTTAAATCTTTAGTGGAAACATTCGAGTTGTAATAATGAAGATAGACCCGGTTGAAATAAGGCATAAGCTTCATGCAAAACCCGAATTATCTTTTGAAGAATTTGAAACGACAAAATTACTTATAAATTCAGTTAAGCAATTAAACAATTCGGAAAAAATTAAAATTCATACTCCTTATAAAACCGGCCTTCTGGTTGAATATACCTGCAATAACAAAGCTTACTCACTTTTTAGAGCAGATATAGATGCGCTTCCAATAAAAGAAAAAACTTCGGCGGTATTTAGATCCTCAAATAATTTTATGCATGCATGCGGGCACGATGTTCATACTTCAATACTTTTTGATTTTTTACAGGATGTACTTAACAAAGGAATTCAAAAAAATCTTTTATTCTTGTTTCAACCGGCTGAGGAAAGCGGGGGAGGAGCAATTGAATTTTTTAATACCGGGATTTTTAACAACTTTAAAATTGAAAATGCTTTTGCCCTCCATGTTACAGATGAATATACGGTTGGAACAATTGCAAGTACGCAAGGAGTTTTGTTTGCATCTTCACTGGAAATAAACATAGATTTTGAAGGTATAAGTTCGCACGTAGCCTTTCCGGAAAAAGGTAAAAATGCATTTAACGCATTGCGTCTGTTTGTCGATGCCGTTGATAAAATTCCGGCGAATATTTCCGAACCATTTGTTTTTGGAATGGGAAAAATTACTGCAGGAAAGGTAAGAAATATTACACCGGGTTCCGCCAGGCTTGAAGGAACGATGAGAGGATTAAGCAGCAAAAAAGTTCTTGAATATTATGAAAAGATCGAAGAGATTCTTGAAGGAATAGATAAAATTACAGGAGTAAAAACCAAATGCGAAAAAGGAGCACATTACCCGGAAGTAATTGTTGACGGTAACCTTTATAAAAAATTATATCCGGCGTTATCTTCAAAGTTTAAATTTATTGACTGCGGTTATAAAATGACGGGAGAAGATTTCGGATTCCTTTCCGGGCAGTATCCTTCCTATATGTTTTGGCTGGGAACCTTTAACGGTAAAAGGTTCGGGCTGCACAATCCTAATTTTCTACCTTCAGATGAAGTAATTGAAATTGGAAAATCAGCATATATGGAAATTTTAAACCTGATTATGTAAAACTGTTAGTCCGGGTTATCTTTTTATTCACATGCCTTGCACTTAACGCAGGTTGAAAGATGAACGAATATCGTTTCTCTTTTCGGACGCATTACAAAAGACTAACAATATTTTCTTGGATATTCAAGACTTAACAGTTTGCCGCAGCCTTCGCAAATATCTATCCAGCCGGAAATATTTAATTCAATAGTACAAATTCCGGCAGTAGGAATATCTTCTACATAAGTGTTTGTTACTGAAGACAAAAAGTCTGTTAGTTCCGGGTTATGGCCTACCATCATTATTTTAGAAAACGAATTATAAAAATTTTTCACTTCATTATATAAGTCTCTAAAAACAACTCTGTAGATTCTTTTATTAATTTCAATTTTATTTTCAGGATATTGAATTTTTTCTGCTAAGATTTTTGCGGTAGATAATGCTCTTTCCGCCGGGCTGGAAATTATTAAGTCCGGCATTATAGATTTATCTTTAAGCAGTTCACCCATAAATGGGGCATCCCTTTTCCCTCTTTGGTTCAACGGCCTTTTAATATCGGTAAGATTTATGTTGTCCCAACTGGATTTTGCATGTCTAACCAGTATTAGAGTTTTCATTAATGTTTGATATGTCCTATTTTAATTCATTTTCCCATTAAAAGAATAATAAATAAAAAAAATTTAATAATTAAGCTATTATTCTCCCGGCATAAAAGTTGAGTAATTCCTAATGTTGTTGACCCATAAAAATAGCTGCATAATAAAAAGGCGGGAGTTTAGTGAGTACGTAACTCCCGCCTTGCTATAAAATTATTTAAGCAGCGTATCAGGATCTAAATTAGCGGATTCAATATCCTTAAAATATTTTACGGTACCTACTTTCAATTCATAGGTTGCATCATCGTCGCAAACAATTAAACCCTTTGGATGAACCTGCAATGCACTTACAGTCCACATGTGGTTTACACCTTCTTCAACAACTTTGCTTAACGCTCTGGCCTTATTATGGCCGCTTATAATAATTAAAACTTCCTCGGAATCCAGCACGGTTTTAACACCAACAGTAAGTGCTGTTTTAGGAACTTTGTTAATATCATTATCAAAAAACCTAGAGTTTGCAATTATTGTATCCATTGTTAAAGTTTTAACTCTTGTTAAGGACCCAAGCGAAGAACCCGGCTCGTTAAATGCAATATGGCCATCCGGGCCTATACCGCCTACAAATAATTTTATTCCGCCGGCATCTTTAATCCTTTTTTCATAATCTTCGCATTCTTTATCTAGGTCTTTTGCATTTCCGTTTAGTATGTTCACATTCTTTTTATCAATATCAATATGATTAAAGAAATTATTAAACATAAAGGAATGGTAACTTTCAGGATGTTCTTCCGGGAGCTTTACATATTCATCCATATTAAACGTAGTAACATATTTAAAAGACACAACACCTTTTTTATTAAGGATTGCCAATTCTTTATACATTCCTATTGGAGAAGAACCTGTCGGCAGACCAAGAACAAATCTTTTGGATTCCGAAGGATTGAATTCTCTTATTTTTTGAGCAACATAATTTGCTGCCCATTTGGAAACCATATTGTAATCAGGTTGAATAATGAGACGCATAATAACTCCTTATTTGATTATTTTATTATTAGTGTACCCAAAATATGTACACAATTAAATTTATTAGTTTAGTTAGGCATACCTCTTTTTCTTCTTTCTTCTTTTGTTAAATCGAAAATTTTTCTGAATAATTTTTCGTCTATTTCGGTTAATTCAACTTTACGGCGGTGCATTACTCGTCTTGCAACATCAATACTTCTACCAAGATCGTAACTTGTAAGTGAATCCGCACCACCCCATGAAAAGGACGGAATATATTTGTTCGGGAAACCGCTTCCGAAAATATTACTGGAAACACCAACCACAGTACCGGTATTAAACATGGTATTTATGGCACTCTTTGAATGATCGCCCATGGTTAAACCGACAAACATAGAGCCGCTGTCAATCGGTTCGCCATTAATGACCACTTTAACACTTCCATAGTTATTTTTCAAGTCACTGTTATTTGTATCCGCACCAAGATTAACCCACATACCAAGGTACGAATGGCCGAGAAAACCGTCATGCTGTTTGTTTGAATAAGCATGAATAATTGAAGCTTCTACCTCTCCGCCTACTTTACAAACAGGGCCGATACTTGTATCTTCATAAATTTTTGCACCAACTTTTAATTTGGATTTGTCCCCTATAAAAGCAGGACCTTCTACGGTAACATTGGGGTATATATCCACATCATTGCCAATATAAATAGGCCCTTCTTCGGCATCCAGCACTGCACCCGGTTTAACTTTTGTACCTTCACCAATATAAATATTTTTTTCATTTAACAGGTAGGCACCATCGTAAATTTTACCCTTTATTTTATTTCCCTTGATATTTTTTGTAAGGAAATTAAAATCTGCCCTAATCTGACTGCCGTTGGAGTTAATTAGATCCCAGGGATAATTAACAATTTTAGCATCAATTTCTATTTTCTCCAAATTTCTAAAATCGGAATTTGTAAACAGATCGGAAAGCTGCTGCTTTAGCGAATCCAAATTTTTACCGCTGACAACTGCAGCAGCAATATTATCCCCGCAAACATAAACTTTACCCGGGTTGTTAAGATCAACTTTATCCTTAAAGTTTTCATCTACAATTACTCTTCCGTTAATAAAAAGGCAGTTTTTACCGCTTATCTTATTAACTTCCAAACCAGGATTTTGCTGTTTAACCACTTCCTGCAGGTAACCGCGGCAATGTAGAGAAATAGGAATTTCGGGATATTGTTTTTCAACTTTTTCCCTTAAAGTCATTATGCCGCATCTCAGGTCGTATTGGGGCCGGAAATATACAAGAGGAAGTAACCTGGAAAAATACAGTCCTTCAAAAATACAGATACTGTCAACCATATAAAGCTCTCCCTGAATGATTTGATATGAATTAATGAATTAAGAATTTCGGATAAACTTACAATTTATATTTAGTAGTTTCCCAAATTTTAAAATATCACAAAACTAATATATTGTTTTATTGCAATAATTATTAAATATTTTTTTATTTTTTTATTCCTTGACTTTAACCATTACTAATATACTCACAATATTCGGGTATTTCCGGTTTCACCAAAAGGGTTTCTTCTTTCAGCATTGCAACTTTACCTGCTTCCATTCCTTTCTTTTTGATTACAAATTTTTTTAATGTGAAAGATACCGGTACTATTCCGGCGGTTTTTGCCTTACTGTGGTATGCTGCCAGCGATGCTGCTTTTTTCAAAATATTTTTAGGAATTACCTCTTTTGTATTTTCAACACGTAGCACTACATGCGAACCGGACACACTCCTGGCATGAAACCAGTAATCGTTTTGCTTTGCAAACTTTGTAGTTAAAAGGTCATTGTTCCTGCTGTCCCTGCCAACATATACGTTAAATTTATCTTCAATTACATAATGTTTGAATCTTGTTTTTAATTCGACTTCTTTATTATCGACGTTATCGTTTTTAATTTTTAATTCTTTCATAATTAAATTATAATCCTCCGGATTTTGCGCCTCTAGTAATTTTTGTTCATAATTTTTCATTAAAGAATAGTTTCGGGCAGCTTCGTTATATAACAGGACAGATTTTTCATATTTTGTTCTGTTGTTTTTTGCTTTGTCAAAATACATATCTACATTTTTTTTAGGGGGAAGAGTATCATTTAATTTTATGATAAATGGTTTGTTATCATTATAAACATCCGGTACTGTAATACTCTCCATTCCCTTATAAATTGAATTTATATTAATTAACAAAAGGTTCCCCGCTTTTTTTAAATCTTCTTCTTTACTGCCTCTTTCAATTACTCCTTTTAATTTATTAAGCTTGGAAGAAAGATATGTTAATTCTTTGGTAATATGTTTTTCTATTTTTTTCTTTTTTACCGCTAAGGTTTCCAGGTAATATTTTTTACTTATATAAAAATTAAATGCAGTTATAACATCATCAAAATAAATTTTTTCTGAGTATGAAAATATATTAAATGAAGCCGGCGCAAGAAAATTTTCAAAGTTTTTTTCGTTTAGAAAGACTACAGGTTTTTCGAAAAATATTTCATCTACTATTTTGGTTATCGCTGCATTTACATCTTCGGCACTTTCGTTCGATATCCGCATTTTTGCCTCAGTTAAAATTTCTTTTCCTAAAAAAGGATAATTGGTTTTTAGCTGCTTCCAAATATCGCTGCCGGGACGTATTTGTATCCGTAAGTTTTTAAATCCCGTTATAAAATTGGCAGAGTCAATTTCATTTAAGAAATCTTCCAGGCTAAAATCCTCAGGAGGATTTTTGAAATGTTCAACATTACCCGGAGAAATAAAACTTGCATTTGTATATTTACCGCGTACGGCAAAAAATAAGCTACCGGAACTAAGTTCAATTTTAATTAGTCTGTCGGAATCGGAGATCCCGAATGAACGTAATTTGGCAGAGAGGCAATTTGGGAAAAAATCTATAGTGTTCTTTTTTGCGCGGTTAAATTTTCTTTTTATAGTTATATAAGGAAAACCCGGATTAACGGATATTTCCAGATAAAAGTCCGTTCCGTTTTTTCTAAGCTCTGTTACTAGTTTGTCTTTTTCCTGAGAAAAGACCGAAACAACAATCGACTCTTGCAGCAGATTGTTTGCTTCTTCAATAAATTTGTTTAGAAAAAAATAATTTTTAATCATAAAGATGATTGGTGTTAAAAAGCAAAATTTCTACATTCATTAAAAATTTATCATGTATTTGAATTTTGCAAAAATATAGAATATTTTCAAATACGTAAAATTCATAAAAAGGGAAGCGAACTAAATATGAATTTAAAATTCATCATAATTTTATTTTTAATAATTGCTATTCAAATAGATGCTGCAACTTACCATAATAAAATGGAGAAAAATAATATTGATGATGAATTAATGATAGCTGTACCAAATTCCGAACTTTATGTTAGGGTTAGGGGTAATCCTGAAAAACCGTTAATAATTGATCTGCATGGCGGTCCGGGCGGCTACTCCGGTATTGATATTAAACTAATGGGGCTGAAGTTAGAGGATAATTTTTTACTTGCATATCTCGATCAGCGCGGATGCGGAAAATCTTTGGAATGTAATGATACTGCCTTGTTAACAGTTGAACAATATGTTGCGGACTTGGATATAGTGATTGATAGTTTGGTTCATAAATACCGCAAGGAAAAAGTAAATTTAATGGGAACCTCGTGGGGAGGAATGTACGGCTTTTTGTATTTGCTTTCGTATTCAAACAAAGTAAATGCTTATGCATGTATAGACGGCAAAGTGAATAGTAAATACCAAAACTCATCAATTATAAAATTAGAATTAAGTAAGGCAAAAGCATTATTAAAAACTGCTGCGCCGCCGAATAAGAAAAAGGAATTAAACTTTATAATAAATAAATTGAACCGGATAAAGAATAGTAATTTCGGTAAATTCTATAAAGATGTAAATTGGATAAAGCACGATGTACCCGGGATACTCGGCTTTAACGCATACTTTACAGACACTTCCAAAATAATTTCTACTAATGATGTTTTACAAGATTCATCTCTTTTGAATTTAATGAAATATACAAAAGAGGAATATTTAAAGATTGGTGAAAAAGCAGAAATTGTAAACCGGGCTTTTAGAAATAACAAAACTTATAATAATTTAAATTTAGAACCGTTACTATCTCAAGTCTCAATTCCGGTTTCGGTTATCCAAGGTGAAATGGATTATGTGGTTGGAGTAAGACATGCGGAAATAATTTATAGTGCGTTAACGGGATTATCGGAAGATAAAAAAGAAATACACATTATTCCAAATGCAGGTCATTGCCCGGCAATAGAAAGCCCCGAAACATTATCGAAAATTCTAAATGAATTTTTTAAGAAATTTAATTGAGGGAATAAATGGAAACAATATATTTTAAAACTTCCGATGAATGGAGAAGTTGGTTAAAAATCAATTATAATAAAGAAAGAGAAGTCTGGTTGGTTTTCTACAAAAAAGAAAGCGGTAAACCTTCCATAGAATATGAGGCAGCAGTAGAAGAAGCATTATGCTTCGGATGGATAGACAGCATAATTAAAAAAATTGATGAATCGAAGTATGCCAGAAAATTTAGCAGGAGGAACACCCGCAGCAAATGGTCGGAATTAAATAAAATGAGGGTTGAGAAATTATTAAAAAGCAACAGGATAACACCGGCCGGAAAACTGCTTGTAGATGCAGCAAAAAAAGGAGGTCAGTGGTATAAAGCTGGCAAAGCAAATATAAGTATTTTAATGCCGGATGAATTTAAAGATTCACTAAATAAAAATAAAAAAGCTAAAGAGTTCTTTGAGCAATTAGCAAATTCAAGTAAGAAACAATTTATCATCTGGATAAATACTGCCAAACGCAATGAGACTAAAGAAACCCGAATTAAAGAATCTATTCATCTTTTAGCAAAAGGGGAAAAGCTCGGCTTAAGGTAAGTTATAATATGTAACTTGAGTTAAATACTACATTAAAAAAGTTTTATTAGCAAGTCACTCAGCCGAAAAAGGATAGTAAATCTGCATTACGGCATGATTGCATGCAATTTATGCAACCATGTCGTATTAAACTATAATTTTATTGTTCTAAAAAATCAAAATCAAATATAAAAATGAGAATGAAGTTCCTATTCCGTTGCCCTTCTGAATTTCTTTAGGAAAATAAAGACAAGGCTTGCGGCAATTAGCGAAGTAACTAATAAAAACAGGAAGAACTGCCATATTTCCCAGTTCTGGTAAAATCTTCCTATAAAACCGGATAGATAACTTCCGGCTGCCGTTGCAACAAACCAGGCTCCCATCATTAATCCTTTCATCCTTGGCGGCGCTACTTTGGATACGAATGATAATCCCATTGGACTTAGGAATAATTCCGCAACCGTCATTATGAAGTAAGTAGAAATCAACCAGTATGGAGTTACACGTTCCATATTTGAATAACCTGCAGCATTAATTTTTATCATTCCGTACGAAGCCAGTATCATTAATATATACGCAAAAGCTGCAATGATCATTGCAATACCCATTTTAGCCGGTGTAGAAGGTTCTTTCCCTTTTTTGTTTAACCATGCAAAACCGCCGACGATTAACGGAGTTAAGAAAACAATAAACATCGGGTTAAAGCCCTGGAATAATTCCGGTGCAATAGGATTTGAACCCGGTAAATTTGTAAGCTTATAAATAATTACTGCTGCAGCTACTGCAACTATAGCAATACTCCAGCTTTTGCCTTTTTTACCTACATTCTTATTAAATATGCCAATAAGACCAAGAACAACTGCAATTAAAGAAAACAATGAAATAGGATCGAAAAGAAGGAAAGTAATTTTACCTACATGTGTAACAGTATAATTTTTAGCAAATAAAGTTAAAGTAAAACTATTCTGATAATAGATCATCCAAAAGAAAATAACAATTGCAAATATAGCCAGTAGAGCTACAATTCTATCTTTTTCCTGTTTCTTGGTAAGTTGAATATCCCGGTGTTCATTTCCTTTATTCTTAGATTGGTAGTCTCCTTCTTTGTAATATTTTCTAAAGGAAGTAAAAATAACAATGGAAATAAGCATTCCAATGGATGCCAGAGCAAAGCTTGCATTATAGCCTTCCGCTAAGGTGGTATGAAAGTTATTCATAAAAAAAGTTTTAATTGCATCAGCCGCATAAGGAGCAAAAAAGGCACCAATGTTAATACCCATATAAAATATATTATATGCCGCATCTTTAAGAGAACCGTCTGCCTGAGAATAAAGATTGCCCACTATAACAGAAATATTGGCTTTGAATAAACCGTTTCCGATAACAAGAACGCCTAAAGCAAGGTATAAGAATGAAGGTGTGGTTGTAGGAATTGCCATTAGAGCATAACCAACTGCAAGAATTAGTGCACCCATTATTATAGTTTTGCTGTAGCCGAAAACATTATCCGCAAGCCAGCCGCCTACTAAAGGAGTAAAATATACGCCGCCTAAAAATAAACCGTAAACATTCCCGATTGTAGTATCGGACCAATGAAAGTTTTCCCCCAGGTAAAGAACAAAAACAGCCATCATGGTATAAAATCCGAAACGCTCCCACATTTCGGTAAAGAATAAAACAAATAAACCTTTCGGATGATTTTTAAACATTATTTACCTCATTTAATATGTGTAACTGATGAGATTAAAAACTGTAACGGGGATGTAAATGTCACAGATAAAAGCCTGCAATTAATTGAACAAAGACTAATTGACAGCAAATATACATTTTTTTTTATAATTCATGCAAAATATTATAAACAATTGTTTAAGAAAACCGCTTTTGATATATTTGACAGATGAAAAATTTGTTTAAAAATTCCATTGTAAGAAGATTTTTAATTGCCTTTGCGGCATTTATTGTGTTTGTTTGGTTTATGAATTCAGTTGTAATGCCGTGGTATGTCAGTTCACCGGAAAAGAAGGTTCCTAAAGTAATCGGCATGAATGAAGAAGATGCAATTAAAACGTTAAAAGATTCGGATATGGTTCCGGTTATTAGCGACACAACTTATGATGAGAAGTTTCCCACAGGAACAATTATTTATCAAAGACCTAATGCTAGCGAAATAGTAAAAGTAGGAAGAAGGATATATTTGTTTATAAGCGGGGGAGAACCTGTTGTTTCCGTTCCTATGTTAAAAGGCAAATCCATTAGAGATGCAAGGTTTGCTTTGGAAAGACTAGGTTTAAATATGGGTAAAATAGATTCTATTTCTTCGGATAATCCGCGAGATATGATTTTTGACCAGCAATATGCTGCAGGCACCCCTTTAAAGAAAGGTGATTCTGTTGGCGTTTCTTTAAGCATTGGTTCCGGAATTGGCTCTATTATTGTCCCAAATTTAATAGGAAAATCTTTAGACCAGGCACAGCAAATACTTGCAGATAGTTCACTAAAGATTGGCAAGATAAATTACCAGCAATCTTATTCTTTACTTCCGAATACTGTGCTGGATCAATATCCTAGTAAAGGGAGTAAACTAAACCCTGGTGATGCAGTAGATCTTTTTGTTACTAAGGCTGCCGAATCCAGTAACCAAAATCCTAATCCGGGGGAATAATGCCAAAACTTGCACCTTCCATTTTAGCTGCCGATCTTTCAAATTTAGCAGGACAAATAAGGCTGGTTGAAATTGCCGGAGCAGACTGGATACACTGCGATATTATGGATGGACATTTTGTGCCGAATATTTCTTTCGGTCCCATTGTTGTTAAAGCTGTTAGGAAGTGCACCAGGTTACCCGTAGATGTACACCTTATGATTGATGACCCCGATAAGTATCTGGAAAGTTTTGTTAAAGCAGGCGCTGATTCTTTAACTGTACATCAGGAAGCCGTTATTCATTTAAACAGAACTATTACAAAAATAAAGGAACTTGGTATTAAAGCCGGTGTAGCAATAAATCCTTCCACACCTTTTGATTCACTAAAAGAAATTTTGGAATTGGTGGACCTTGTGTTAATAATGTCTGTTAACCCCGGATTCGGCGGACAGGAATTTATTCAAAACTCCCTTCGCAAAGTAAGAGAAGCAGCAAAATTAAGAAGTAAAATGAATGCAGATTTTTTAATTGAAATAGACGGCGGCATCGATAATAAAACAATTAAACCTGCATTGGATGCGGGCTGCGACGTTTTTGTTACCGGCTCGGCTGTTTTTAAAGCAGACAACATTACTGCGGCTGCAACGGAATTGAAAAATATTATATTAGAAAAGCATGATTAAAAATGGAAAATATCAAATTAGCACTTGTTGGCGGTAAAATAATCACTCCCTTTAGAATAATTGAAAACGGTACTATTTTAATCGAAGGAAAAAGAATTGCCGAAATTGGAAAATATAACAATGTAGATATTCCCGACAATACTGAAATTATTGACGTAAGCGGCAGGATTATTTGCCCGGGATTTGTAGATTTACTTGTTCATGGCGGAGGAGGCTATGGATTTGCAGATAGTAACCCTGCCGGTATAGAAATAGTACTAAATTATTTTTTAGAGCATGGCTCTACTTCGGTTTTGGGCTCTTTGTTTGCAAAACCGGAAAAAATGCTGCTTGATGACTTAGCGCGGCTTGCCGATTATATTGAGGACCACCCCGATTCTAACCTTCGCGGTATTCATATGGAAGGACCTTTCCTTAACAAGCAGTTGAAAGGTGCTATGAATGAAGACTACCTCTGGAAACCCTCCGTTGAATCCTGGAATAAGTTGTGGGAAGCTTCAAGAGGATATATAAAAATTATGACTATTGCTCCCGAATTGCCTGGTGCTATTTCTGTAATGAGGGCTGCCGCAAGGCAGGGGGTTGTGCTTTCAATTGGTCATTCTATGGCAACTTATGATGAAATAGAAATTGCAATTGATAATGGTGCTGTTCATGTTACTCACATGTTTAATGCAATGAGTCCTTTTCATCACAGACACCCAGGGATTATTCTCAGCTCCTTATTAAGGAACGAATTAAAAATAGAATTGATTGCGGATACTCTGCATGTTCATCCGGCGGTTATGGAACTACTTTTAAGAATGAAAGGCGCTAACGGCATATTACTTGTTTCCGATTCTATTAGAGCAGGCGGCATGCATGAAGGCGAATATGAATTTGCAGATCAAAAAGTTTTTATGAAAGAAAAGAAAGCATACCTGGCAGATGGTACCCTGGCCGGCAGTACTTTAACACTTAATATGGCGGTAAAAAATATGGTGGAAACAGCTAACGCTAAAATTACGGAAGCTGTTAGAATGGCTACTGTTAACGGTGCCAAGGTAATAAATTTCGAACATAAAAAAGGAATTCTTGCAGTTGGCAAAGATGCAGATATAGTTGTTTTGAATAAAAATTATGATGTAGAAACTACTATAATCGGCGGAAAAATAGCATTCCAAAAAACCGAATGATTTAGTCGTTGAACGGCAGATAAATTTTAATTGTGTCCTTCATTATCCCATCTTATAAAAAAATTTTTATATTAATCCAATAGACAAAATTATGGATAATATGAAAAAAGAATTATTGATATTTGGTGCAAGCGGCGCTTTAGGCAAGGAAAGTGTTAAATTTTTCGTTGAAAAAGATTATGAGAAAATATATCTGTTTGGTTCCAGCCCGGAAAAAATAAACGCCCCTAAAGCAAAAATAGTAATTACGAAAGATCTATCCGTAGAGGAAAATGTTATAAAATCATTTATTGATATTAAACCCGGTAAAGATAAATTATTTTTTTTATTTAGTACAGTTGGCGGTTTTTACGGCGGGCATTATTTGTGGGAGACTTCTTCTTTAGATTGGGACAATATGATGAACAAGAATTTAAAAACAAATTTTTTAATCGCCAAACATTTTTCCAAACTGGTTAAAGAATCTGCAGGCGGGGCAATTTGCTTTGTATCTGCTTATAGCGGTTTATATGCCGAAAAAAAGAAAGCAGCCTACGGAATTTCCAAAAGTGCTTTAGTTCATCTTGTCAAATCTCTTGCTTTAGAGGGGAACGAAATTAACCTTTCCATAAATGCCATTGCTCCTTATATTATAGATACAACCGAAAACCGCCGGTGGATGGCTGATTCTGATTTTAAAAATTGGATTAAGCCGCTGGAAATTATAGAACTGGCGAATTCTCTTTTTCTATGCTTCAATTTTATAACAGGTAATGTTTTAACCCTTAAAGACAGGTTTGAAGTATCCGGTTTTTAAATTAAAAGCAACTTTAATTAATTTTTAAGCAAATAATTTATTGACTTTGTTTTTTGAAATGTTTATTGTAGTGACATATTTTTTGAATAATTTGGGAGCTTTTCTCTCCTTCGGAGTCAATTAAAAATTTATTAGGAGGTTACTCTTTATGGAAATACTAGCAGTTATTTCGTCCATTTCAACCGTAATTGCCCAGGCAGCAAACAATACAAGTGCATTAAATTGGCTTGCCGAAAAATATGTTGCCGGCGGTATTTTTATGCACCCTATTCTGGGTTTCTTTATTTTAGGTTTGGCATTATCAATTCAAAAGTTCTGGACCCTTACACGCGCACGGGTTAATACGAAAGATTTTATTGTAAAAGTTACAAAGGCGTTAAATGAAAACGGTGTTGAAGCTGCAAAAGAAGTTTGTGCTAATACCCGCGGACCTGTTGCATCTGTTTTTCATGCCGGCCTTTTAAGGGCAGATGAAGGCCTTGACGCTGCTGAAAAAGCTATTGTTACTTACGGCGGTATTGAAATGGGATTCCTGGAAAAAGGTATGATATGGATTTCCACTTGTATTACCCTGGCACCAATGCTTGGTTTTACAGGTACCGTACAAGGTATGATTGAAGCTTTTGACGCTATTAAGGAAGCAGCACAAATCTCACCGGCCATTGTTGCAAACGGTATTGCTATAGCTCTGTTAACAACTTTATTCGGTCTTGTTGTTGCTATGATTTTACAGGTTTTCTACAACTATTTTGTCTCCAAAATAGATAAGCTTGTCGGTGATATGGAAGAAAGCTCTGTGGAATTAATTGATGCACTTTACGAGCTTAAAACAAGTAAACAATAATCTTTCAGCATTATAATTTATTTAATAATTTAAATACAGTTAACAATGATTAGAAAAAGAAAAATACCTGAAGGTGAAATTCCTACTAGCTCTATGGCGGATATTTCTTTTTTGCTGTTGTTGTTCTTTCTAGTTGCAACAACAATAGGTGTAGATACGGGTATAGGGCTGGTGCTGCCTCAATATGTTAAGAACATACAAAATGTTAAAGTTCCTAAAGATAGGATGGCAGCCATTCTGATAAATGCAAACGGTGATGTATTACTAGATAATAACCCGGTTCCGGTAAATCAAATTAGCGATGACCTTAAACCAAGGATTGTGTCTAAAATTGATCTGCCGGAAGACAGGAAACTTATAGTTTCTATTAAGACAGACAGACAGACTAAGTACGATACTTATATTGCCGCACTGGATCAAATAAAGCAGGCGTATTTTGAAACAAGAGACGAATATTCGCAGGGCCACTACGGCAGTAAATATAATGATCTGCCTGAAAATGAACAGAACGTTGTTAAGAAAAAAATACCTATTATTATTTCTGTTGCAGAACCAGAATCTATTCATAAATAATATTTGAGGAATTAGAATGACATTTGAAAAGAAAAGAGCCGGTGTCAAACAGCAAATTCCGACTACCTCTATGGCTGACATTGTTTTTATGCTTCTGCTTTTCTTTATGGCTACTACTACTTTAAGGCAGTATGATGTTCACGTGCATTTTGTGCTGCCTTCTGCTAAGGCCATTGAAAAAATTGAGAATAAAAGATTAATCTCTTATATATGGGTTGGAAGATCCGGACACATTCAAATTAACGATTCTATTGTTAAGATGAAGGATATCGAGCCGATAATGTATGCTAAAAGGAAAGCTTTACCGGAAGTTATTGTGTCTTTAAGAATTGATAAAAATACGGACATGGGCGAGGTAACCGATATTCAGCAGGAATTAAGAAAAGCCGACTGTTTGCGTATTAATTATTCCACCAATAAAAAAATATAAATAAATTTTTTAATACATAATTTCGTATTTTGTTAAGGCAGGTTTGTATTTTTACTTACCTGCCTTTTCAATTTAAGAGGTAAGGATGAATTTAAGAGATAAAATAAATGAAGATTTAAAATTCGCTATGAAAGCCGGAGACAAATTGAGGCTTGAAACGGTCAGGTCTATCAGGGCTTTGATTTTGGAATTTGAAAAAAGCGGCACGGGTAAAGAATTAAATAATGAAGAAGAAATTAAGTTATTAAGTTCTGCTGCAAAAAAAAGAAAAGATTCTATAGAACAATATACAAATGCTGGCCGGAAGGATCTTGCCGATAAAGAAGAAAAAGAATTAAACATAATTCAGGAATATTTACCCAGACAGTTATCGGAAGATGAAATTTTACTTGAGGTAAAAAATATTGCCTTAGAAATCGGTGCAAATTCCAAAGAAGATTTTCCCAAACTAATGCCTCAGGCTATGAAAATGCTGAAGGGAAAAGCCGACGGCAAAACGGTAAAATTGGTCGTTGAAAAATTCCTGGGAATTGCTTGAACTTAATTGATGTTATTATCGTTGCTGTTGCCGGTGTTGGTTTTATTCTAGGATTTAAGGACGGATTGATTAGGAAACTAATCGGGCTGGCAGGTTTTTGTATTGCAGTTTATGCCTCAATAAGATATGCGATGTCTTTCGGTAAAATAATAGTTAAGATTACGGGGATAGAAATATATCTTTCGGAAATTATAGGAGGAATACTAATTTTTTTCTCAATTGTTTTTATTTTTTCCGTTATTAAAAGGCTTGTGCATCCGTTCGATAAGGTGAATAACTTACTTAACCAAATTTTAGGCGGAGTTGTTGGAACAATTCAAATTTTATTTTTTTTAAGTGCAGTGTTTTTTCTAATGAATATTTTTAATGCCCCGTCAAAAAAAGCTACCGACGGATCGATTTTTTATAAAGGTGTTTATAATATTTTACCGTTTACTATAGATAGAATAAACAGTATAACGCCAAAGACAAAACAATTTATTAAAAACTATATTAACGAAAAAGATACGATATAATGATTTCCAACTCGGTTTTAATACAATTAGAATACGGAAAAGTACTTAATTATGCAGCAAGGTACTGCTTAACCGATAAAGGGAAAAATTTATTACTCAACAAAAAGCCTCTTGCGGATTTAAATGAAATTATTACGGAAGGAGAACTTGTCAGTCAGGCAAAAGAAGTACTTATAAAGAATTTTATTCCCCCCCTTGAATACTTACCTGAACTTGACGAAACTATTTCTAAAGGAAATATTGAAGGTGCGGTAATCGACAGTAAAAAAATTCTTGATATTTTAAAGCTTGCCGTAATTTCCAGGAATCTTTTTCAATACCTTAAAAATAATTCTACTTCGGCCCCTTTATTATTTGGATTAGCTTATAATCTTTTTAACGATAAATTATTTGAACATTTTATTCAAAAAGTAATAAACGAAAACGGAGATATTAAAGATAACGCCAGTTCAAGGCTTGCGGAAATAAGAAAAGAAATCCGGATAAAAAACGATGACCTTATAAAATCCGTAAACAGAATTATGAAGTCTTTGGATGAAAAAGATATTGTAAGGGAAGATTATTTAACATTAAGAGACGGTAGAATTGTTATCCCGGTTAAGGCAGAGCACAAACGGCACATAAGAGGATTCATTCATTCGGAATCTTCCACCGGCCAAACAGTTTATATAGAACCTGAAGAAACACTCGAACTAAACAACGAGATAGTCTCTCTATCATTCTCTGAAAAAAGAGAAATTGAACGCCTGCTTAGAGAAATAACCAAACGCATTGGCGATGTAAGCAGGGAACTAAAAGAATCATTACAAACTGTTGCATGGATAGATTCGATTTTTGCACGAGCTCATTATTCAATTGAAACCATAGGAGCATTCCCGGAAATTAATAATAACAAACCTTTTTTCTTAAGCGAAGGGCGGCATCCGATTCTTATTAAAAAGCTTGGTAAAGAAAATACAGTTCCCTTAAAAGTTTCAGTTAATAATAAAAAGGTTGTGGTTATTACGGGTCCAAATGCAGGCGGTAAAACAGTAGTACTTAAAACTATCGGGCTTTTATGCCTCCTGGTGCAATCCGGTTTTCATGTGCCCGTAAGCCCGGATTCTAATTTTCATTTTTTTAAAAACATACTTATTGATATCGGAGATTCGCAGTCAATCGAAGATGACCTGTCAACCTTCAGTTCTCATCTTTCCAATATAGTTAATATTTTGGAAATTGCGGAAGATGATTCTCTTGTATTAGTTGATGAAATAGGAACCGGAACAGATCCCGCAGAAGGTGCAGCTATAGCATCTGCCGTTCTTATAACATTGATGAATAAAAAATCCACTGTATTTGCAACAACTCACCACGGCAGCTTAAAATTAATTGCCAATGATCTTACAGGATTTGAAAATGCTGCGATGGAATTCGATACCGATAATTTAAAACCGACCTATGTTTTTAAACAGGGTATTCCCGGTTCCAGTTATGCATTTGAGGTAGCAAAAAGAATAGGTTTTGATGATGGCTTATTATCGCTTGCTTCACAATATTTGGATTCCGGAAAGCATAAGGTAGAACAATTTTTGGTAGAAATAGAAAAAAAATCCCGCGAGCTTGAAAAAAAATTACAAAAACTTGAAATTGAAAATACAAGGCTAGCCGGGCTTTCTAATGTTTACAGGCAGAATATTGATAAACTTAATAAGGAAAAAAACGATATTCTTAAAAAAGCCAAACAAGATGCACAGGAATACATTAGCGGAATTAACCGAAAAGTTGAACTTGTTATTAAAGAATTAAAAGAGTCTAAAGCGGAAAGCAGCGTAATAAAAAAATCTCAAAAAATTATTAAAGAAATAAAAGAAGAAAACAAAAACATTCTAAAAGATAATATTGAATTAGTTCGGGAAAGCGTTAATTTAAACGTCGGAAATATTGTTGCTATTAAAAATACGCAGACAAAAGGCGAAATTGTAGAAATTAATAAAGCAAAAAATATAGCATCAATTAAGATAGGCGCTGTTAAAATGCAGGTAAATTTAAACGATTTGATACCTGCAAAAAAAGAAAATGACGTTATTGATTCTAGAAATTATTCCGGTTATTCAATTTCGGCACCTAAAATTAAAATAGATATACGCGGAGAAAAACCCGAAGAAGCTGAATTTGAAATTATTAGATTTTTAGATGATGCATATACGTCCGGTTTGCAGAGGGTGGAAATTTTACACGGCAAAGGTACCGGCGTATTAAAAAAGACGGTGCATGATTTACTTAAGAATCACGAGCACATAAAAAGTTTTTACTTCGCTCCGGTTGAATTCGGCGGCGAAGGTATAACCATTGCAGAATTTGATTAAGGTTTTACCTTGTTTAAAAAAATTTTAATTGCAAACAGAGGGGAAATTGCCGTTAGGATAATTCGCGCCTGCAAGGAACTAGGTATAAAATGTGCCGCTGTTTATTCGGATGCAGACAGAAAATCCCTGCATACACGCTTTGCAGATGAATCTTATTATATAGGTGAATCTACTTCTTCGGTTTCCTACCTAAACAAATCCAAAATTATTGAATTGGCAAAAAAAATAAAAGCAGATGCAATTCATCCCGGCTACGGATTCTTTTCCGAGAATGCGGATTTTATAAAAACCTGTGAAGATGAAAAAATAAATTTTATTGGTCCCGCTTCTTCATCGGTTGCAATGATGGGCAGTAAAACCGCTGCAAGAGAATTGATGAAAAAAAGCGGAGTTCCTATTGTTCCCGGTACAACTAAGCCGGTTAATTCCGTGGATGAAGGAATTAAGACGGCTGAGGAAATTGGGTTTCCTGTTTTACTAAAAGCCTCGGCAGGCGGGGGAGGGAAAGGAATGCGGAAAATATCATCAGCCGAAGAGTTTAAGGAAGCTTTTGAAGCCACAAAAAGAGAAGCATTAAAAGCTTTTGGTGACGATGAAATTTATATCGAAAAGTTTATTGAAAATCCGAAGCATATTGAAGTTCAGGTTATTGCAGATAAGCATGGTAACTATGCACATCTTTTTGAAAGAGAATGTTCTATCCAAAGACGGCATCAAAAAATAATTGAAGAGGCTCCTTCATCTTTTGTTGATGAAGAAACACGTAACAAAATTACATTAGCAGCGGTAAATGCTGCCAGGTCGTGCGGCTATTATAATGCAGGAACCGTAGAATTTCTTATGGACACGTATAAAAATTTTTATTTTCTGGAAATGAATACAAGGCTTCAGGTTGAACATCCGGTTACGGAATTAATATCCGGTGTTGATTTGGTTAAAGAACAAATATTTATTGCGGAAGGAAAAAAGCTTTCTTTTACACAGGAAGATTTGAAGATTAATGGGCATGCAATGGAAAGCAGAATATATGCCGAAGACCCGGCAAATAGTTTTCTGCCTTCAACCGGGGAAATATATCATTACAAAACTCCTCAGGGCCCCGGCATAAGGGTAGATGACGGGTTCGGCTCCGGTTCGGAAATTACAATTTATTACGATCCTCTTATTGCCAAGCTTGTCTGCTGGGCAGGAAACAGGAATGACGCAATAAGCAGGATGAAAAGAGCGCTGGATGAATATCGGATTGCCGGCGTTACAAACAACATAAAGTTTTTAAAGTTAATTTTCGAGAATAAAGATTTCAGAGAAGGGAAATTTGATATAAATTTTCTTTCAAAATCCGGAAGGCAAATAATTGAAAAATTAGAACAGGAAAGCAAAAACCCGATGGCTGAAGAGGCTGCTGCAATTTTTGCGGTTTTACTTAAAGAAAAATCTGCTGCTGTAAATAAAACTGCTGCCGGTAATTCTTCTTATAAAAATGAAAACAGATGGACCGAACTAATGTATGAGTGAATATGTGGTTACACTTAACAATAAGAAAAGAACGGTATCGTATTCCGGAAATTCAAAAGTTGTACTGGAAGGTAAAGAATTTGACTGCGAGCTGCTACATTTAAACAGCCAAACATATATATTAAAGATAAACGATCGTTTTTATGAAGCATCTTCCGGCCGGTATGATAACGGAAATTTAATCCTGCTGATTGACGGGAATCGTTTTGAAGCAGCAATAAAGACCACACTGCAGGAAAAAGCAAGTTCTCTTCTTAATCAAAGTGAGTCGTTTAATAAAAAAACAGATGTAAAAGCACCTATGCCCGGCATGGTTTTGAAGGTTAATAAAAAAGCCGGCGACAAAATAGAACAAGGTGAAACAATAGTTATACTGGAAGCAATGAAAATGGAAAACGATCTTCGTGCCCCGGTTGGTGGAGAATTGAAAGAGATTTTAGTTGAAGAAGGAACTGCGGTTGATAAGGGTGCAATTTTATTTACGATTGAATAATCAACTAATGTTACTCAGATTTTGGGAATAATGGAGTAGTGAGTAATGCGATAGGCCAAATTTATTTCATTACTCCATCATCATGCTATTCCAAAGAGTATTGTTTGCGTAATGTATGTAATTAAATTAACTTAAATACTTAAAAAATAAATTAATAAAACCAATAATGCGGAGGTTAAGTGAAAGTAAAATCGGTAGCTTTCTTATTCATCTTTACTTTGCTTGTAAGCAAAGCTTTCGCCGGCGGTTTTCAGTTGAACGAGCACAACGCCAAAGCGATGGCAATGGGCGGCGCTTTTACCGCAATTGCCAACGACCCGTCTGCACTTTATTTTAACGGCGCAGGCATTCTTCAATTCGGTGGCACTCACTTTATGCTTGGTACAACTATGATCTCTCCTGTCTTTTCTTTTAGAGGAGTAACACCGGCAGTTACACAATATGACGCAAAAAAATTATCTTTTTTCCCCACTCATTTTTATGCGACTCATAGAATAAATGATGATTTTGCCGTTGGTCTGGCATTCGACAGCCCGTTCGGCTTAGGAAGTGAATGGCCGGACAACTGGGTTGGTAAATATCTGGCAATTAAAACTTCTTTACAGGTTTTTGATATATCCCCGGTTGTTGCTTACAAAGTTACGGATAATCTTTTTGTAAGCGCTGCTTTTGTTTACAGCTTTGCAAATGTAGACATTACGCAAAAGGCTCCTCAAACTCCGTTTGCCGGAGATGCTTTTACTTCACTTTCCGGGAAAGATAACTCTGCTTTCGGTTATAACTTAGGGGTTTTGTATAAGCCTGTTGAAGGTTTGTCTTTTGGAGTTTCTTTCCATAGCCAGATTAATTATAAATTTAAAGGAACTGCAACCACTACCGGGGCTAAGCAATTAGCCGCATTGCTGCCTAACGGAGATGTAACGGCGCAATTAAAGACACCTTACAATTTGGTCTTTGGCGCTGCATACGATGTAATTCCTCAGCTAAAAATAAGCGCAGATGTTCAACTGGTTGGCTGGTCTAGCTATGATACTTTAAAAGTTGATTTCTCCAATCCACAATATACAGATATTTCCAGCCCGCGCAATTATAAAAATTCTTATATATTAAGATTTGGTGCAGACTATAAACTTCTGCCGGAACTTGCTGTACTCGGCGGAATTTATTATGATAAAAGCCCGGTAGATCCGCAGTATGTTAATCCCTCATTACCGGATGCAAACCGTTTGGGATTTAGCATAGGTGTTGATTATAAACTTACAAATAACCTGCAGGTAAGCGCCGGTTATTTATTCATTAGAAGTGCACAAACCACAGTTACGGATTCGCAGGAATATTATACCGGTGAAAGCAAAAGCGGTTTTAACGGTACCTATAATGCTTATGCTAATCTTGTATCGTTAACACTTTCTTATGGTTTATAATTTAACGAAGGAAATTTAAAATGAAAAAAATAATAACATTTATATTAAGTGCTGCCGTTCTGGTTTTTCTATATTCCGGCTGCGAGGATAAGACGAATTTAACCGGCCCCAGCCCGGTAAGCGGAAATGCCAACTTAACAACACTCGTTACAATCGGCAACAGCCTTACTGCCGGTTATCAATCGGGTGCATTATATGAAAGTGCACAGCAATATTCTTACGGAAATCAGATTGCCGGGCAGGTTGGCGCTAAATTCGAACAGCCTCTTATTTCCGATCCCGGAATTGGTGAAAGGATGGAAATCGGATCATTCGATTTGGCAAAAAATGAAATTACTATAATTTATAATACTAAACAGGGAACACCTGTAAACGCCGGATATAAATATCCTTATAATAACCTTGGCGTTCCGGGTGCGCTTCTTTACGATGTACTTAATGCTACAAGTTCAACTACCTGTGCATCGTACCTGGCAGCAAAAACACCTAATCCGTATTTTGATTTTATTCTAAGAAATATGGGAACCCAATTTTCACAGGCAAAAGCATTGCATCCCACCTTTGTAACTTTGTGGATAGGAAATAATGATATTTTAAATTATGCAATTTACGGAGGAACTGTACAGTATACTCCCACAAGTAATTTTACAGCGATGTATACTCAATTAGCAGACAGTATTGCATCATTGGGTGCCAAGGTTGTTGTTGCTAACATACCGGATGTTGCTGCTATTCCGTATTTTACAACTGTAGGAACATTCCTTGCAGTAGAAACTCCGTGGGCATTATTAAAATTATCCGGGGCACCGGGAATCTTTTATCAAAAGCATGGTGAAACTGTTGCTACAGGTGTTGCGGATTCAGTAAGTTTATTAACAGGACAGGTATTGTTTACTCTGCCGGGGCTTGTTTATGCACCATTAATTGGTAAGCCTACAGGTCAATTTTATAGGGATAATCATTATCCTGCATTACCACCTGGAATTGATACTACAAAACCGTTTGGCCTGCACCCTCAAAATCCTTGGCCGGATGCCTTAACTTTGGACCCGTCTGAAATTTCCACTGTTGTTACAACAACTGCAGATTATAATAATTCCATCGCTACTTTAGCTTCAAAATTCGGCTTTGGATTAGTTGATATAAACTCAATCTTTAACGGGATAAGGGCAAAAGATTTTACCGGCGGTGTGTATTATAACGGCGTTCATTTTACTACTACTTATATTACCGGCGGCTTGTTCGGATTAGATGGAATACATCCGACAGACCAGGGACAGGCGATTATTGCAAATGAATTTATAAAAGTTATCAACGCAAAATTCAATGCGCATATTCCGGAGATTGATGTATCTGCAATACCAAGCAGTATTATACTAGCAAAGAAAAGCCTGCTTGCAAGTCCGGCAAAAGTATATTTTGAACCGGGCTCATTTAAACATTTATTTTACTGAAAATTAAATAAGTAAAGCCTTCAAAAAGTTCGGTTAAAATTTTATCACTGAACTTGAAGGCTTTTTTAATTATTTTTTTTAACATGAAATTCAAACCATACTATTTATTTGTTATACCGGTTTTGGGGTTTATATTTGTTTCATGCTCAACTACCCAAAAAACAACGGGAACACAGTTGAGTGATACTACAGGTGTAAGCCCAAAAGATACGGTTTTTGTATTCGATAAAGTACCGCCGCAGGTTCCTGCAAAACAGGATAGAGAAACCACACCGGAAAATAATGATCAATCTAACCTGGAGGTTACTTATTATGTCGTTCAAATAGGTGCTTTTTCAACAAAGGAAAGAGCTGAAGAATTTGCTGCCGAAAGCAGGAAGAAAATTAGCAATAAAGTAATAGTATCTTTTGACCCTTTATTAAATTTATATGTTGTTCAGTTAAGCACTCATTATAATTCTCACAAAGATGCCGAGGATGTAAGAAACGAACTTTGGAAGAACGGCGAGTTTAAGGATGCCTGGATTGTAAGCGGACAAAAATGATAAAATTATTTACGGATAATAGTATTTTTTTTATAGAATAGTTATATTGAATTGTAATTAAGAAAACATTTAAGCCAAGAACTCACAAATAAAATTGGGAGGTAAGATGTCCTTTTCTTTAAATAGAATTATGCTCATCGGAAATCTAGGGCGGGATGCTGAAACTCGCTTTACAACGAGTAACATCTCTGTAACAAGTTTTTCAATGGCCACTACCAGAAGCTATAAAGATAAAGATGGTAACTGGCAGAACGAAACTACGTGGCATAATATTGTCGGTTTTAATTTGTCCGACTATTATAAGGAAAATCTTAAAAAAGGTAAGAAGTTTTATATTGAAGGAAGGCTTTCCAAGAGGGATTATACTGATAAAGAAGGGATTAAACGCTTTACGAGTGAAGTAATAATTGAGAGGTTAATTCCGCTGGAAGCTTCGGGAGGAGGAGATTCTTCTTCGTATGAAAATCATTCTGCCGCCGGAGAGGTTGGTGAGCCGGATATTCAAACTGCGAACAATGAAGATCTCCCGTTCTAAATTATAAATGCAGGAAGGCTGACAGGTTTGTATAACAATACAGGGCAAAAATAATTTTTGAATTTAAGCTGGCACTATAAACTGCTTCTTTTAATTTTATTGTTTTTTTTATCGGCTTTTTTTTCAGGCTCGGAAGTAGCATTATTTTCGCTTAACAAAAAAAAATTAAAAAGCATGCCCGGTAAAAATTCATTAAGCACCAGGTACCTGCTCAACTTGCTTGAATTTCCCAGAAGATTATTAGTTACCATTTTAATCGGCAATACTATAGTTAATGTAGCGGCATCTATAATTGCCGTTTCCTTAGCAATGGATTATTCGGCTGTATCCGATTTATCAGTAAATCTTGTACTATCTCTTCAAATAATAATTTTAACTATTTTAATAGTAATTTTCGGGGAGTTAATTCCAAAAGTTTGGGCTTCCGGCAAACCGTTATCCTTTGCAAAAACTGTTGCAGTTCCTCTTTACTGGATAAATGTTATACTTTACCCGGTAGCGGAAACGCTAACAGAAAGTATAAGGATGCTGGTATCAGGGCTAAAATTCGATAAAGCCAAATCGGTTATTCTGCCGGATGAAATTCCCGAGCTTACGGATTTAAGCCATGAGCGCGGAAGTATAGTTAAAAAAGAACAGGGTTTAATAAACAGCATTGTAAGCTTTAGGCTTGTAACGGCACACGAAGTTATGACTCCCAGGGTAGATATTATATCAGTTTCATCAGATTTAAATTTCAACGAAATCCTTAATATAATAACTTCATCCGGGCACAGTAGAATTCCCTTATACGAAGATAATTTGGATAAAATTATTGGTATATTATATGCGAAGGATTTATTGCCGTATTTAAGGAACGATGAATTAAGAAGAAATTTATTCCTTCCGGGAATAGCTAGAAAAGCTATGTATATTCCTAGCTCAAAAAAAATAGATGAGCTTTTGTATGAATTCCAGGAAAACAAAATGCACATGGCAATTGTAGTAGATGAATACGGGGGTACCGCCGGTTTAATTACACTTGAAGATATAATCGAAGAAATTATCGGCGAGATAAGGGATGAGTATGATAAGGAAGAAAATGTTTTTACAAAATTAAAAGATGGTAATTTTTTAGTCCTTGGAAAAATTCCTTTTGATGAGTTAAATGATCTGCTGGGAATGAAGTTACTTACAAACGATGAAGAATTTGAGACACTTGGCGGTTTTATTCTGAACCAGGCAGGCCATATACCTAAAGAAGGTTATACTTTCCGGCTGGAAAATTATAAATTTACGGTTAAAGAAGTTGTAAATAAAAGGATAAAAAAAGTACTAATTGAATATCTTCCCGTAAACAATAATTAAAATGAAAAAAGGCTGTTTTATAAAATCGGTAATAATTTTAACAATAGTTACGGCCGGTATTCTTTATATTGTTAATCATAAATTAGATCAATTCATTTTTGATCCCGGCAAAAAGATGATTGCAAATCAGATAAACAGCGAACTGGACTATGTTAAAGAATCGCCTGAAAAAGATTCATTAAAAGCATTAATTAATAATTACGTGGAAAGTATAAAATCTGTTAAAAATCTTTCGGATAAATCGTTTGAAATTTTTGTGGATTCGGTAAAGGCTGCTGTTAGAGACAGCATAATAAATAAAAGAGAATATAAATCACTTTCCAGAATTTTAAAGAGAAGACATTTAGAATGAAAGATCAAAGAAAAACTGAAGCAAAGGTTGGCGTAACCGTTATAGCCGCCGTACTACTCCTGTTATGGATAATAGGATGGGCAAAAAATTTTAGCTTTTCATCAAACCGGAATACGGTTCATATAGAATTTAAAAACGCATCCGGGTTGGAAGTTGGAGACTATATAACCGTTAACGGTGTTAGGGAAGGAAACGTTGAGAATATTAAAATTGAAAATGATAAAGTTATGGTTACCGCTTCCTTAAATAATCAAATTAAATTACGAAAGGATGCAACCTTTTCCATACAAATGGTAGACCTGATGGGTGGGAAGAAAATTGAAGTTAATCCCGGCATTTCAAATCAACCTCTGGATTATAGTAAAATTCAAGAAGGAAGTTTCTCATCGGATATTCCTGCGGTTATGTCGCTGGTAGGTTCTATGCAGGATGACATAGTCTCTACACTTAAAGAAGTTAAAATCAGCTTAACTTCGCTAAACAATTATTTAACAGATAAAAAATTTAATAGTAATATTAAACAATCAATAAATAATTTAAGTGAACTGACTTCCAAATTAAATCTAATGATAGATGAAAACAGGAATGGAGTTAAACAACTGCTAACTTCCGGCGTTGAACTGACAAATGAGACCAAAGATTTTATTGATAAAAACAAAGGTGAAATGGCATCCGGGCTTAAAGAAGCTAATAAAATATTGGCTAAGACAGATTCCCTTATGACAAAACTAAATGAATTTACAAATGAAATTAAGAATAAGAAAAATAATATAGGCAAATTTATTTACGATAAACAATTTTACACTAATCTTACCCAAACAATAAAACAGGTAGATGAACTAACCGGCTTGCTTGTTGAGCAGCTTAAAAAAGAAGGGCTTAAAGTAGATGCTAAGATCCATTTATTCTAAATTTTTTATAGTAATTGCTTTATTAAATTTTAACTTTTCAATTACTTCCGCAGCATCCAAAGAACCTGTAAGGGCTAAAAACGGAATGGTTGTTTCCGCAAGTAAAATTGCCTCTGAAGTTGGTGTTGAGATTTTAAAGAAGGGAGGCAATGCTGTTGATGCCGGTGTTGCGGTTGGATTTGCACTTGCAGTTACATACCCTTTTGCCGGAAATATTGGCGGAGGTGGATTTATGGTTATTCATCTAAAGAACGGAAAGAATACAACTATTGATTTTAGAGAAAAAGCACCGTTAAAAGCGTACCGGAATATGTTCCTTAATAAAAAGGGAGACTTTGTCCCGGCATTAAGTCAGCAAGGTGCTACATCTTCCGGCGTACCGGGCAGTGTAGCCGGATTACTACTAGCTTTAAAAAAATACGGAACTATGAAACTGCCGGAAGTAATCCAGCCCGCAATTGATCTGGCAAAGAACGGTTTTAAACTAGATTATAGTACTGCAGAATCTTTTAAAGAATATATGAAGTATTTTAAAAAGTATCCTGCAACTTTTAAGAAGTTTACTCACAACGGAAAATTGTACAAAGCGGGCGATATTTTTAAACAGCCGTACCTTGCAAAAACTTTGGAAATGATTAAAGAAAAGGGAAGAGATGGCTTTTACAAGGGTAAAGTTGCGGAGATGCTTGTTAAACAAATCCAATCAATGGGAGGGTACATTACACAAAAAGATCTGGATTTGTATAAAGCGGTTGAGAGAAAACCTGTACTCGGCACTTACAGAGGATATGAAATTGTATCCATGCCTCCGCCAAGTTCCGGCGGCATTGCTTTGGTTGAACTTTTAAACATTCTCGAGAATTATCATTTTAAACAGGATGAATGGGGAAGCAGCGGATATATTCATAAGCTTGTTGAAGCGATGAAGTATGTATATGCCGACAGAACTCAATACCTTGGTGATTCCGATTTTTACCCGGTACCGGAAAAAGGATTAATTTCCAAAAAATATGCAAAAACAATTTTTGAAAAAATTAAGGTTTATGCGGTTCCGGCTAAGGATATAACTGAAGGCAAACCGCTAAATTACCAGGAAAGTAAAGAGACAACACATTATTCTATTTACGATAAATACGGTAATGCAGTTAGTACAACTACAACCTTAAATTCCGGCTACGGATCTAAAATTGTTGTTAACGGTGCGGGATTTTTACTTAATAATGAGATGGATGACTTCAGTGCAAAACCGGGAGTTCCCAATCAATTCGGTTTAAGAGGAAGTGAAGCTAATTCAATTGCACCTCAAAAAAGGATGCTAAGCTCCATGACGCCGACAATTGTGTTAAAAAAAAATAAGCCTTATATTGTAATCGGTTCCCCCGGAGGATCGACTATAATTACGGTTGTGCTTCAGGTAATTTTAAATTGCATAGATTTTCACATGAATATTCAGCAGGCGATTGATTTGCCGCGAATACATGACCAATGGCTGCCTGACGAAATTTATACTGAAAAATTCGGTATGCCTCCGGATGTAAAAAATGCTCTTATTAAGATGGGATACAAGTTTGCCCCTACTACAAGTTTAGGCCTTGCGGAAGGAATAATGGTAGATAACAAAGACGGAATGATTTACGGCGCTTCCGATCCGAGAGGTAGCGGTGCTGCGGTTGGATACTAAATTCTAACCAAACATATTTGAAATTTGGAAATCAAAATAATTGAAAATTGAAGATTGAATATTGAGTATTCTTTTTAATTTTCAATAAACAACTCTCAATATTCAATTAGCAATCTGAGAGATTTCTTCTTAAATATTTTGTATTAAGATTCTAAGGAATAAATTTAACAGGAGTTACAGTTGGTATTCGGGATAGGAATTGACATAATTGAAATAGACAGGATTAAAGAAAGCGTGGATAAATACGGCAATAGTTTTTTAAACAAAATTTATACTCCTACCGAACTTGAATATTGTTTAAACAAAGCAAATAAGTACCAGCATCTGGCCGCAAGGTTCGCTGCTAAGGAAGCTGTCTTCAAAGCACTTTCTACCGGCTGGAACAAGGAAGTAGGCTGGAAGGATATAGAAATTTATAATGAACCGAACGGTATGCCGCTTGTTAAATTAAAAGGCGAGGTTCAATCTTTTTTATCCAACGGAAAAAGCTTAAAAATTTCCATGAGTCATTCCAGGGATTATGTTACGTGTGTGGCTATTATTTACAAGGAATTGTAACTTGTTCTTTATATAAACACAATGATTGGTTATTTCTTTTTCGAAAATTAGTCAGCCGAGCTTTTCAGCAGTCTGCTTGCGAAATTTATTATTGATTTTGGATAAATAAACTATGTGTTAATAAAACTATTAAGTCAAATTATGCCGCGCATGCGAAAAGTGCAAAACAACCCCATAATTTATTATACTTAAGATATAATAAAACAAACTCTTGAAAAATAGTCGCAAGCAGGCAGATATAGAACTTCGAAAATCGATTTTAGAAGCTTTTGATTGCTATGATAATTTATTATAGAACAATTAATTAGTAGCAAGTTAAAGAATAATATTACTTCTAAGTCATTGTAAATTATCTAATTCCGATAACATATTTTATGTAAACATCGTCTTCAATTGGTATATTTCCTTCTGTATGGTATGGAAGTTCTAGGTTGTGTTCTAATGGTTTCATAAACTTTCCAGTTTCCGTTGTGTTTTCTTAAAATATACTGCTGCCTGTTAGTTTCTCTGTAAGGATAGGTATTTGAATTATTGTTTAAATTCCACCATCGTAGGTACCAGTATTCCGTAGTTGAAACAAATACCTCACCTTTTTCAAATTTTTTTATTTTCATACTAAGTATTCTTTTTGTAGAGGGGTTCATATGATTTGTAATTATCCATCCTCTTTCTTTATGCCTCAACACAAGATTCATAATTTCTTTAAAAGCCGGGCTGTCCGGTACAAACCATTTTTCAATAATACTAACCGGGATAATTTGGGGAAGCATTGTGTAGGCTTTAAACTCGGTTTCAACAGCTTCCGTAACAACTCTTTCTATAAAATCTTTGATATCTTTTTCAGTAAGCTCGCTATTGGGTGTCAATTCTTCTGAAGTATCCCGTACAAGTACTGAATATCCGCCTATATCCGGGTATGCAACGTCATCGAATATGTTTTTCAGTTCTTTTTTATGTATCATTTTAAAAACGAAGTCGATATGTCTTCCTGGCCTCAAATAAAAATCTCTTAGTTTATTTTCGACCTCATATTTTAACTGTGCCTTGTCGGAATTAACAAAAAAATCAAATCTTGATAAATAATCTGCATTTAATAATTTTTCAAAACAATCTTTAAAGAACTGCCATTGGAGAGAATTTGGCTTGATTACAACAGCTTTATTAGAAAAAAGTAAGTTCAATTCATGCTTTATATCTTCTGCTGCAGTATTAATCTCATTTAACGAGAGATATTCCACAACTTTTATCCCGCTTATATATCCAATCAGAATGTCCAATTGGAATTTAACTATATCTAAGTATTGTTTCAATAATAATTTATAAAGAAATTTCAAAAGTAAGATTTATAGATTTCTATTAATTTATGTCTTTTAGTTTAAAACGGAATCAAAAATGTTTAAATGTTATTATACGGGAATTAAAATAAAAGATGAGAATGCATACATTCTTAATTTAGGTGAATCACTCCGCATCCTTAGGGAATTAAAAGAAAAAATAAATAAAGTTGAAAAGCTTATAAAAGAACTAGGTGAAACAGAAGAAGTATAAAACATTTAAGCAAGTAGGATATATTATAGGTTTGGGGGACAATGGAAGAATTCCAGAGAAATGTAATTCAGAAGAGGTTGAAACTTTCAGGACAACACTGGCTGAAGAAGGGAGCTCAGAAAATTCTGAATTTATGTGTCTTTGAAAAAAGTAATAAATTGGGCAAGGTGATTGAATTTGCAAGAAAGGTGGCTTAGGGGCAATTTGTTGTAAACTCTTTTTTAAAAATATTGATTTACAGCAGCTTTGGGACTTCCGAGATGAAGAATTGCTTCACCTTATCCCAAGAAAGAGTAATATGCATATCCGGCATCGGTTCTAATTCCGCATCGGCAAAGTAGGTGAGGGATTTCAGAATATGCACTTTGTTATATGGGGTGAAAGAGAACTTCTTTTGAAATAATAAATAGAGTTCCGGCAAAGGATACTGCCCGGCAACTTCGTACAAGTCAACAAAATCGCGTTTCGTTCCTCTACCGGCTATGGCACTAATCTTCATGCATGCAATATCTCTTGCATCCGCAACATTAATTGAAATATCCGTTTCCGGCTGATATTCATTTGTTTTATACAGCAGCGGATACGTATATCCAAGGAAACTTATCTTTAGTTCCTTTAGGGTGATATGAACCGTATGCTCGCTCTTTGCAACGATGGTAAGATCGTTCAATCCATGCATCCCCTGGATTAAAGCTTCCTCATCAAACAATTGAGTACTAAAAAAATCGAAGTCCCGAGAGAGACGATGACCACGCATAAGCGCCAGCCCAGTACCTCCGGCCAGGTAAAATTCATGCAGCGGAAGTTTTCGAAGAAGCTCACCTAAGATTTCATGAGAACCTGGAGGAAGAATTTCTTGATGCCACAATGATGAATTCATATTACACCTCCTCAGTTATGTTTTAATGCGGCAACATCATGAAAGGGGACACCGAATATGATGGCCCAAAACTTAGCAGATTTAGGAGAGAGTCTTGTCTCTGTTTTCAGGACTTCCTCAATCTGGGATTCGGTAAAATTCTCTTTCATCCAAAGGATTGCTTCTTTATTGCCAAGCTCCAACACACGGCCGATAGTATACCGTGGATACTCGTGCGGGTCGAATGAAGTAATATTCACATCCCAAAAGAGTGTATATAATTGCGTTGGTATCTGTTTCATAATTATCCTCGTGTTAATATAACCAATTATTTTGTAGATGAAAAATCGTTAAAGCGCAATATTGCTTTGTATATACATATACAATGATAGTTCACACACTTCAATGCCTCCTTATTTTTTTCAGACAAAATTTAATTCCGGTAACATAACACAAGTAAACTTTGTCGTCACTTGGCGTATTTTCTTCTTTTTGTAAAAGGATTAATTGGATTAATAATCATCAATCCTCAAATTCTTCACAGCTTGTAAACCTCCGGTTTAAAATGAAAAAGAAATTTTTTGGCTAAGCGTAAAGAACATAGCGCAAAGTTCGCTGCTGCGGACTATGCCCTTTGCCTGTCTTTGCCGAAGGTAGGCTTCCGCTAATGCAGGCAGGCTCTATGCACTATGCTTGTTTTTTTGGTTCCGGCTTTGCTGCGTAAGAGAATTATACGATTTGAAATTTGTCTGTCAGATTGTCCCTCAGATATATTTTATAACAAGTATCTAACAAGTATCTAACAAGTATCTAACAGGCCTATAACAGGCTTCTCCATCGGCGGAAAATTTATCTGCAATTATGGCATATTTTTTCATAGAGAACTTAGTATAAGTGATGAATAATAATCAGCCAAAAACCCTGGATCTTCTGCGGCATTCTTTTTAGATTTTCGATAAATAAAAAATGCTCATACATGGATTAATCTCATCATCATAAGATCTTGTATAATATGTAAAAGTTGCTAATGCAAGACTCGCCAAGTTGGAGATTTGAAAATGAGAATTGATTGTTGAGAATAGAGTATTGAGGATTTTCAATATTCAATTATCAGTTTTCAAAACCTGTTTATTTCGTTTTAGTTTCGATTATATGGTAAATGCCTTAATCACAAATTATTGTTTGGAATATCCTATCCCAATTTTTTATATTTATAAGTTAAATAATTAGTATTTTGATTTCGGATATGGAATCAATTAAAATTTTATGATTTCCAAAGGTTTTTTTAATACTTTTAATTACTTCTCCCTGGGAGCAGTAATAGTTTTAGTGGTGCTTATGTATACACAAATAGCACCTAGAGAATCATTTATTTACATTGTTGTATTTGCTCTTTTACTTTTAGCAGCAAGGATTGTGTTAAGAGTTTATTACATAAAACAAAGTAAAAAAAATACAACCGGAGGTTAACTTCGAAACCGAGAGACATGTTAACGGCAAGCTTAACGCAAAGGTATTAATTCTTAATCAGAGTTATGAACCTTTAACTGTATGCAATATAAAAAAGGCAATAGTTTTAATTTATTTAGGCAAAGCAGACCTTGTTAAGAAAGACGATAGGAAAGAAGTACACAGTGTAAAAACAAACTTCCCGTGGCCTAGTATTATAAAGCTAAATCATTACATTAGTGTTCCCTATAAAAAAGTTGTACTTACCCGTAAAAATATTTTACGACGGGATTCTTATAAATGTGCTTACTGCGGCAGGAGTGATCTTCCGCTTACTATTGATCATGTAATTCCCAAATCCAAAGGCGGCGCCGATTCATGGGAAAACCTGGTTTGTGCATGTACCTCGTGCAATAATAAAAAAGGCGACCGCACTCCCGAAGAAGCGAAAATGAGGCTTCTTAATAAACCATTTAAGCCAAGCCATATTATGTTTATTAAGCATGTAGTCGGTAAGCTGGATGAAAAATGGAAACCTTATCTATATCTTTCATAAATTAATCTAAAAATTTTTTAGATACTTTTAATGTTTTAAATTTATTAAGAATCATTGTTTGTTCATTATTGATTTTCCTTGGCGCTCTCTGCGTCTTCTCAGCGTTCCCTGTGAGATACCCTTTTCCACAAGAGTCTGCCAAGGATACGCAGAGCTTGCTGAGTTTATTAGTTCCTTAAACTTTTGTATACCTGATTTATTTTTGTAAAATCTTCTTGAGGTTGTTAAAGTATCACGTAAATGATCTAGATTATTATTATTTTTCCGTTCATCAATTTTAACAATTTCTTAAATTATGGCGAAAAAAAGAATACTAAGCGGAATGAGGCCCACCGGCAAATTACATATCGGTCATTATGTTGGGGCTCTGGAAAACTGGATTAAACTTCAGAATGAATATGAAAGCTTTCACCTTATAGCTGATTATCATGTGTTAACAACAAAACTGGACACGGATGATATATACGGAGACTCAATCGATATGTTAATAGATTGGCTTTCTGCCGGATTGGATCCGGTTAAAAGCCCAATGTTCAGGCAATCTCAAATTAAAGAACATACGGAATTAAATTTAATATTCGGAATGCTGGTTACTGTAAACCGGTTGGAACGAAATCCTACTTTAAAAGATCAGATAAGAGACTTGCATATTGAGCAAGTTATTTACGGGCATCTGGGTTATCCTGTTTTGCAGTCAGCGGATATTCTTCTTTATAAGGGAGATGCCGTACCCGTTGGAGAAGACCAGGTACCGCATATTGAAATTTCCAGGGAGATTGCCAGAAGGTTTAACAATCAATATGGCAAAGTATTTCCTGAACCGGAACCGCTGCTTACACAATTTGCAAGGCTGCCCGGCCTGGATGGTGATGCAAAGATGAGCAAGTCGTTAAACAATACAATCCTCCTTTCGGATGAACCGGAAACCGTAAAAACAAAATTAAGGAAGGCAGTAACAGATCCTAATAAAAAAAGAAAAGGCGATCCGGGAAACCCGGATATTTGTTTGGTATTTGCATACCACAAAAAATTCAACCCGGCGGAAGTACCTGAGATAGATTCAGGCTGCCGCAGCGGTGCACTGGGCTGTGTAGAATGTAAATTAAAATGTGCCGCAAAAATTTCGGAAATGCTTGAACCAATAATTGAAAAAAGAAAATATTACGAACAAAGAATGGATGAAGTTGAGAACATTCTTTATGAAGGCGAGAAACGGGCAAGAGCGGCCGCCGAAGAAACAATGAAAGATGTCCGTGATAAAATGAAACTAGGTTAAAATTGTATAAGATTAAGCTTGAACAATTCGAAGGACCGCTGGACCTTCTGCTTTTTTTCATTAAGCGGGACGAACTGAATATTTATGATATTCCTATCTCTAAAATTACCGGAGAATTTCTGGAGTACGTTAACCTGATTAAGATGCTCGACCTTGAAATTGCAGGCGATTTCATTCTTATGGCTTCTACTTTAATGCATATAAAAGTAAGAATGCTTTTACCTAGAGAAGTGGATGAAAGAGGCGAGGAAATAGACCCGCGTGCAGAATTGATTCAGGCTTTACTTGAATATAAAAGATATAAAGAAGTTTCGGAAGAATTATCTTTTATGGAATCCGGACAAAGAAAGGTTAATTATAGAGGCAACTTTTCCAAGGATTCAAAAGAATCTCCTCACGAATACGAAGTTTTATTAAAAAACGTTACGGTATATGATCTTGCAAAAGCTTTTAAAAAAGCAATTGATAATTTAAAACCGGAAGTGTTTCACCAGGTGAACAAATTAAATATTACTATTGATGAACAAATTTCTTTTATAAATAAATTTCTGGAAGAAAATCCCGAGCTGCATTTTTTAAGCCTTGTAAATGAAATGCATGACAGGATAAGGATAATTGTTACCTTTATTGCTTTGCTTGAATTAACTAAAATGGGAATTATCGGCATTAAGGAATCTATTAATTTTAATGACTTTGTAATTTTTAAAATTAGTAATGGATAACATTTACAATTCGATTATTGAAGGATTAATATTTTCTTCGGATGAACCTATATCTTCCGGCGATATAATTAAAGCAGTTAAAGGTATAGACGGAGAGGATACACAAATTTCTCCGGAAGAAATTGAAAAAAGTATTGAAGAACTTAACAAAATTTACAGTGAAGAAAATTTAGCCTTCCATATAATTAAAATTGCAGGAGGATTTCTCTTTGCAACCAAACCGGAATATGCAAAATATATCGGCTATCTTTCTTCGGAAAAAAGCAAACGCAGGCTAAGCCAGGCAGCACTGGAAACACTTGCAATAATAGCCTATAAACAGCCCGTAACAAAACCGGAGCTTGAATCCATTCGCGGTGTAAATTCGGATTATATTCTTAACACTCTGCTTGAAAAAAATCTTATTAAAATTACGGGCAGGGCAGAAACTATAGGCAGGCCCCTACTTTACGGCACTACAGATGAGTTCTTAAAATATTTCGGCCTGTATAAATTAAGCGATTTGCCCAAACCGAGAGAAGTTGAAGAAATTATGAAGGATGAGGATTTTTTGGAACAGAAACAAAAAATCATGATGAACTTAATTGAAGAAGCCGCCGAAAAAGAAACTACGGAAGAAAACAGTGAAACAGATTAGGCTTAATAAATATATATCGGAAAGCGGAATAACTTCCAGGAGGAAAGCTGAAGAATTTATTCTTACCGGAAGAATTTCCGTTAACGATAAAATTGTTACGGATTTATCTTTTAAAGTTGTCCCGGAAAAAGATATTGTTTTTCTTGACGGCGAAAAATTAAACCTAAAAAAACATTTGTATTTGTTACTTAACAAACCCAAAGGTGTGGTTACAACCACCAACGATGAGCGCAACCGGAAAACCGTAATTGATATTTTAAAAATCAGGGATCGTGTTTACCCGGTTGGCAGACTTGATTTTAACACGACCGGTGTTTTACTGTTAACAAACGACGGTGACTTTTCCAATTTGCTTCTGCACCCGAAGAACAATGTAAAACGGGAGTATGAGGTTAAACTGGACAGGGCGCTTTTGGAAGAAGATAAGGCAATGCTGCTTAAAGGTGTTTATGTTAACGGACTAAAAGGAATTTTTAATACGGTAATATTTCCTAAAAAAAAGGATAAAAAGTTTGTAATAATTACAACGGTAGAAGGGCGAAATCATTTTGTTAAAAATATGTTTAAAGCATTGCACTACAGTGTAATTACTTTAAATAGAAAAACCTTTGCCGGAATTACTGCTGATATTCCTGTAGGTGCATACAGGGAATTATCTCAAAAAGAAATTATCGGAGTGGTAAAAAATTATGGGGGCTAAAAAAGTTTATTTTATATTATCTCTAATTTTATTTTCTTCTCTTTCATTTCCCCAGGAAATTGTTAAAGATACGGTTCCCAAATTCTCGTATTCAACACTGCGGGAATTCAGTTCTCAGATGAACGATATTTTTAACGACCCCAATTTTACTAATGCCGAATGGGGCGTTGTTATCCAATCGTTAGAAACCGGCGAATATTTTTATAAAAGAAATGAAAACAAACTTTTTATGCCCGCTTCCAATTTAAAATTATTTACTACGGCTGCAGGACTTGTAGTTTTAGGAAGCAATTATAGGTTTAAAACTAATATTTTTATTAACGGAAAAATTGAAGGTTCTACTTTAAACGGAGACCTTATAGTGCAGGGAATGGGTGACCCTACAATTTCGGGAAGGTTTTATAACGGAAACATGCTTCAGGTTTTTGAGAATTGGGCAGACTCAATTCAGTATAAGGGAATAGATGAAATTTCCGGCAATATAATCGGAGATGACAATGCTTTTGATGCAGTCGGTTTGGGAAAAGGCTGGCGATGGGATTATGAAAGCAACTGGTTTGCAGCTGCTTCAAGTGCTATTTCGTTTAATGATAATTGTGTAGACATTACGGTTACAGTAAATAAAAAAGATCAACAGCCGAAAATTACAGTTACACCAAATACAAAATATGTTATAGTATTGAACAAAGTTATTACTGTTCCTAAAGATTCATCTACATCTATTAAAGCTTATAGGGAGTTGGGAACAAATGTAATAACCGTTTACGGAACTATCCGGAATAATAACGATTCGGTTAAAACTTATGTTACAGTTAACAATCCTACTCAATTTGCAATGGTTGTATTTAAGAATGTTTTGCAGAAAAAAGGAATAACCGTGGAAGGCTATCCGATTGATGTAAACGACATGCCTGCACCGATGGACTATTCAAAAATGAAAAAACTATTTACTCAATATTCTCCTCCGCTAAGGGAAATAATTAAGGTGATAAATAAAAACAGCCAGAATCTATATGCAGAACAATTATTAAAAACCATTGGCCTTGAAAAATACGGTTACGGAACAGTAAATAACGGAGTGCGTGCAGAGAATAAAGTTTTACAAGAAATGGGAATAAACCCGGAAAATTTAAATATAGTTGACGGCAGCGGATTGTCCAGGTTAGACCTAGTTACTCCCAAACAGGTAGTGGCGCTTTTAACTTACATGTACAAGAGTAAAAATTTTATACCGTTTTTTAATTCGCTGCCGATTGCCGGGGTAGACGGCACTCTGGGCGATAGACTGCAGAGCACGCGTGCACAGGGAAGGATAAGAGCTAAAACAGGATTTCTGGATGGAGTAAGCAGTCTTTCCGGATATGCATTTACTGCCGATAATGAACCGGTTGCTTTTTCCATTATAGTTAACAATTTTAATGTGCCGGTTAAACTGGCAGAAAATATTCAAGATTTAGTATGTTTGCGTCTTGCAAACTTTAAAAGAAAATAATCGGAGGCGTTGTGGATAATAATATTCAGCAGGATATTAATACTTTAATTAAACGAAGATATGAAGAATTGGAGCAGCTAAAGCAAAATGGGTTTGAACCTTTTGCTTATTCTTTTGATGTTAATTCCGATTCGGAAGATATAAAAAATAACTTTAAAGAAGATGAAAAAAGAATTGTAAAAGTTGCCGGCAGAATTATGGCACTAAGAAGAATGGGTAAGGCTTCTTTTGCACATATTCAGGATCATGCCGGCAGAATACAAATTTATTTAAGAAAAGACGACATCGGCAATTTGTATGATGCTTTTAAGCTCCTGGATATTGGGGATATTATCGGAGTCGAAGGTTTTGTATTCAAAACAAAAACCGGCGAAGTTTCGGTTCATGTAACTTCTATGGAACTGCTCTCCAAAACTTTAAGACCACTGCCCATTGCTAAAGAAACAGTTGACGACAAAGGCAATAAAATTGTTCATGATCAATTTGCAGATAAAGAATTACGGTACAGGCAAAGATATGTTGATCTTATAGTTAATCCTGAAATTAAAAATGTGTTTATAAAAAGAAGCAAAGTTGTTTCTTCGATGAGAAAATTTTTAGATAGTAACGGTTATCTTGAAGTTGAGACTCCGATTTTACAGCCGCTTTACGGCGGTGCTGCGGCAAGGCCGTTTATTACACACCATAATACTCTTGATACGGATTTATATTTAAGAATTGCAGACGAACTATATCTTAAAAGATTAATAGTAGGCGGCTTTAACGGCGTTTATGAAATTTCCAAGGATTTTAGAAATGAAGGAATGGATAAGGCACATAACCCGGAATTCACTATGATGGAGCTTTACGTTCCTTATAAAGATTATGAATGGATGATGAAATTCGTCGAGGAGATGATTCACAATATTTGCTTAGAGGTATTTAATACCCTGGATTTTGAATTTGAAGGGCAGGAAATAAATTTTACTTCACCATGGAAAAGGGTTTCGATGATAGATGCAATTAAAGATAAAACCGGTGTAGATGTTTTAACTGCTTCTCTTCAGGAATTAAAAGAGGCGGCAAAGAATATCGGAGCATCCATTCTGGGGCTTGAAACAAAAGGAAAATTAATTGATGAAATTTTTAGTGTTTCCGTTGAACCGGAATTAATTCAACCGACATTTGTAATGGATTACCCTCTTGAAATTTCTCCGCTTGCAAAAAAACACCGCTCAAAGCAGGGAGTTGTTGAACGCTTTGAAGGTTATGTAGCAGGCAGGGAAATTTGTAATGCATTTTCAGAACTCAACGATCCGATCGATCAAAGATCTCGTTTTGAAGGCCAGAAAAAAATGCGTGATGAAGGTGATGAAGAAGCGCACGAAATTGATGATGATTTTATCCGGGCGTTGGAATACGGTATGCCGCCGGCTGCCGGTTTGGGAATCGGAATCGACCGGATTGTAATGCTTCTTACCAATCAGGCATCCATACGGGATGTTATATTTTTTCCGCAGATGAAACCGGAAGTAAAGTGACAAATTTAAAATACAGCATTATAATACCTACTTTAAATGAAGAGAAACTTCTACCCATTCTGCTTGGCAGATTAAAAGATGAAAGTCTCCGGCAAAAATATAATTACGAAATAATTATTTCGGATGGCGGAAGTGCTGATGAAACAATAAACATAGCTCTGGAACATGCCGATAAAGTAAAAGTTCATAACGCAGTCAATGTTCAAAATATTGCAGGGGGCAGAAATTCAGGTGCCAGATATGCAGCGGGAGACATTTTAATCTTTATTAACGGCGATGTTCTTATAAATGATGTTAAAGCATTTTTCGAATTCATTTCCGAAAAATTTGCAGGCAGCAATTATCCTGCAATGGCGTGCAAAGTAAAAATTTTTCCACATGAAGAAATTTTATCAGACAAACTTTTTCACTTCGTTTATAATTTGTACTTCAGGCTGATTAACTGCATTGGTATTGGAATGGGAAGAGGAGAATGCCAGGTAATTAAAAAAGATGTATTTGATAAAACGTACGGCTATAACGAATCTTTGGCCGCCGGGGAAGATTTTGATCTTTTCAGAAGAATAAGAAAAACCGGGAAAATTTTGTACGCAAATAATATTTGTGTTTATGAATCTCCCAGAAGATTTAGAAAATTAGGATACACAGGAGTTACGATTTCATGGTTAAAAAACGCCATTTCAATTTTGTATAAAAATAAATCACTATCCAAGGAATGGGAACAGGTTAGATAATATGAAAAGAAATTTATTGCTCTTGCTCTTGTTGTGCACTGCAATTGTTTATGCACAGGACGATTATGTGAATGTAGATAACCGGGTTTATTCCTTTTTACAACGAATGGAAGCACTTCATATAATTTCCGGTTATAATTCTTTCGAACTTCCCAAACCGCGAAAAGAAATTGTTAAATATTTAAAACAAATTATTGCCTCTCAAAACCAGCTTGATAAAGTTGACCGTAAAATACTTAAAGACCTTGAAGTCGAATTCGAATTTCAGCTAACCGGAAGCTTAAAACATTCTCAGTCTATTTTAGGCGGAGGCGGATATAATATTTTATCTCAAAATAATAAATATCTTTTCTATTATTCAAAGCCGCATAAAGCAAATTTATTTATAAACCTTTTGGGAGAAGGGGAGGTTATTACACAAAACGATTTTACTAACAGTACAAATTTATCAACTTCGCTTGGAATTATTGGCGGCGAAATTAAAGGTACTTTTTTAGACCACTTTGGTTTTTCTTTAAAAGGAACAAACGGGCTTGTAGTTGGGAACAAAGAAGTTGCCAGATTAAGGCCGGATATTAACTACAATTTTAAATTTAATGAAAATAAACCAGGTGAAGCTTTCTTTGATGAAACTTCCGGTTACTTAACTGCCGATTATGATATGTTCAGAATTAAACTCGGCAGGCAAAGGATGAGAATCGGTTACGGCCCGGTGAAATCTATTCTAGACGACATTGCTCCGCCTTTTGATTATTTAGGCTTTAATATTGATTACGGATTTTTTACTTTTTCATACTTTCACGGCCAGCTTTTGGGTAACAGCTACTTTCAGCCGGATTCAATTACAGGCGGCATAAACGTTGTCGATCAAAAATATATAGGATATCATAGAATCGGATTTAATCTTTCCGATGCCGTTAATTTTGGAGTTGGAGAGATTATTATTTACGGAAACAGGCCGCTTGATCTTTCTTATTTAAACCCTTTTGCTTTTTATAAATCAGTTGAACATTCAAACCAGGACAGAGATAATTCAATGCTGTTTTTTGATTTTAACAATAAATCAATAACAGGCTTAAAACTATATGGTACTTTACTAATTGATGACATAGATTTCAGCAAGCTGGGAACTCCGTGGTACGGCAACCAGACTTTAATAGATCTTGGACTTTATTCTGTAAATCTTTATCATATTTTACCAATTGATTTTAAATTTGAATACACGCGAATAGATCCGTATGTGCATACTCATAGAACCGGAAATACTAACTTTACAAACTTCGGATATAATTTAGGTTCTATTTTAAAACCAAACAGCGAAATGTTTCTAGGCGAATTTAATTACCGTTTTACCAACCGGTTAAGTTTAGGTATGAGTTATTATTATATTTTGCACGGCGCCAACCCGGTTCTGCCTAATGGAACTATTATAAACGTTGGAGGAGATGAGGCTCTTGGACACCGGACTTTCGATTCCAATAATGCAAGGTTTTTAAACGGTGATTTGGAATACTCAAGGATAGCAACTGCTTTGCTAACTTTTGAACCTGTAAAACAAATATTTTTTTCGTTTAAACTAATGTATTACAACGAAAATCTGCAGAACTCAATTAAGAATAACCAACTCCAAGGTTATTTTGTTTTATCTGCCAAGTTATAAGTCTAGGATTTTTTAATGAAACTAAAAAATTTGAAAATACTTTTTTACATTATAATTCTTACACTTGGAATTATTTTAGGAACTCAAATACACAAAGTTTTTTCCGATGATAAACTTCAGGACAGCATAGATAAGTTTGACGATGTTTTAACCTACACAAAAAAATATTATGTTGATAAAGTAGATACCCAAAAGCTTGTTGATGCGGCAATAAACGGTATGCTTGACAAGCTCGATCCGCACACAGTATACATCCCCGCAAAAGATCTTAAATCGATAGATGAATCTTTCCGAGGAAATTTCAGCGGTATCGGAATTGAATTCCAAATTTTAAATGATACTTTAACCGTGGTTTCCCCAATAAGCGGAGGTCCTAGTGAAGCTTTGGGAATACAGCCCGGTGACAAAATAGTTAAAATAAACGGCGAAAGTGCAATTGGAATTAACGACAATGAAGTAAGAACAAAACTCCGCGGCCCGGTTGGTTCTAAAGTTAATGTTACGGTTATTAGGTATGGTGTTAATAAGCCTCTTGATTTTGAAATTACAAGGGCAAAAATTCCGTTATACTCTATAGATTCGTATTTTATGTACAACAAAACAACGGGCTACATAAGCCTGACACAATTTTCCGAAACAACATATAAAGAAATGAAGAATGCGCTTGATAGCCTTAAAAAGCAAGGTATGCAGCAGTTGATTCTTGATTTAAGAGGTAACCCGGGAGGTTTGCTGGATCAGGCGGTTAAAGTTGCTAACTTATTTATCGGCAGCGGTAAGAAAATTGTTTACACAAAAGGAAGGCTGCCTCAATTCGATGAAGAATACGATGCAGACAAGTCTGCAATTTATAAAAACCTTCCGCTTATTATTTTGGTAAATAAAGGGAGTGCATCCGCAAGTGAAATAGTTTCCGGTGCAATGCAGGACTGGGACAGAGCATTAATTGTTGGTGAAACTACTTTTGGAAAAGGGCTGGTACAGCGCCAGTATCCTTTACCGGATAACTCCGCTTTAAGGCTTACCGTTGCAAGGTATTATACTCCTTCCGGAAGACTAATTCAAAGAAGTTATAAGCACATGAAAAACTGGGAAGAATATTATGCCGAAGCCGGTGAAAACCATGAACCTAACGGCAATAATATAAATCATACCGAAGAAGCAAAACAAGATTCTGCCTTACCTAAGTATAAAACTCACAACGGCAGAACGGTATACGGCGGCGGAGGTATTACTCCCGATTATATAATTAAAGCAAGCGGCCTTACAAATTATACAGCAGAACTTTTAAAGAATAATGTCTTTTATCCTTATGTTTTACGTTACCTGGATAAACATAAAAAATCTTTAGAAGAAAAATACGGCACAGACATGAAAAAATTCACCAAAGATTTTTCTTTTAATAATGAACAATTGAAAGACTTTGTTAATTATGCCAAAACCAAAGATGTGAAATATTCTCAAAAAGATTTTGATAAAGATAAGGATTATATTGCCGCAAGATTAAAAGCACAAGTTGCAAGAACTTTTTGGAATAACGACGGATGGTACGATGTTATTTTAGGGCAGGACAATCAGTTCCAAAAAGCACTTACTTTATTCTCGGAGGAAAAAGAACTAGCCGGGCTGAAATGAAGTTTTTTTTATTCTTAGTTTTTCTGTTTCCTTTAGTAAGCGGTTACAAACCGATTTATAAACCGGAAACTGAAAAAATAAATAATTTGAAATTTTCTCCCGAAATGAAAATGGAAGTCGGGGAGGAACTTACTTACGAAGTAAGTTATTCGTTTATAAAATTAGGGCAATTAAAAATATTTGTTGAAAATAAGAAAATTATTAACGGCAAGATCTTTTACAATACTATTGCATACATCGATTCCTATTCCGGTTTACCATTTGTAAGCCTGCATATGATATATCAAAGTATTATCTCTCAAAATTTTTTCCCGGTATTTTTTAAAGGGATTGTAAAAAAAGATGACTATTCAACCTTTACGGATTATTATTTTAAATACGATTCTTCTTTGGTTAGAATAAAAAAAGGTAAGACTGATCCATACGAGCTTTGGACAGACTCTACAGAGGCAATGCATAAGAAATATCAGGACGGACTTTCGATTTTGTATTATGCGCGCAGTTTAAGCGGCACCGGTAAATCTGTGGATGTTCCGTGTTATGTAAATGAAAAGAAGGGAATTACTACATTAAACACATATAAAAATGTTACCGGTATATCCATTGATGCAGTTAAATATGATATAGCTTGTGTTAGAGAAGACGGCCGTATGAATTTTATCAGCATTTTCGGATTAACAGGAAATTTTGAAGGCTGGTTCTCCGATGACGAAGCCTCTGTTCCTATTGTTGCAAAGCTTAAAGTTATAATTGGTAATGTTACTGTTGAATTAAAATCATGGGATAAACCGGGATGGACTCCTCCGAAATTCAAAAAAGATTAAACGAAGAAATTAAATTATTTCCATACATGGGAAAATTTCCTAATATTCACAACGGTGTATTCCTTGCGTCGGGTGTAAAAATAATTGGTGATGTGGAAATAAAGGAAGATTCAAGTGTTTGGTACAACACAGTTATTCGGGGCGACGTTCACTATATTAGAATTGGTATGTTTACTAACATACAGGATTGTTCTATGCTTCATGTAACAAACGGGAAATATCCCTTAAATATAGGCAGTAAAGTTACGGTAGGACATTCTGTCACTTTGCACGGTTGCACAATAAATGATTTGTGCCTTATTGGAATGGGTGCCGTTGTTCTAGACGGAGCCCAGGTGCAGGAAAAATCTATGGTAGCTGCCGGCGCAGTTGTTAAACCTAATTTTATTATACCTTCCGGTACATTAGCTGCAGGTGTGCCTGCAAAAATTGTTAGAGACTTATCCGAAGAAGAAATTAAAGATTTTGAAAACTCTGCTTTGAGATATCAAAAATATACCAAGTTAACTGTAGAATCATTAAAAAAAATATAACGGTAAAAATGTATTTTAAATTTTGGGGCACGCGCGGTTCCATACCGGTGCCCGGTAAAAAAACTTTTAAGTACGGCGGCAATACACCTTGTGTAGAAATACGTACGAAGGACGACAACCTTGTAATACTGGATGCCGGCAGCGGTATACGCGAATTTGGAAATCTTCTTGAACAATCCGGTCACGATAAACAAATGGATATTCTCTTTAGTCATTATCATTGGGACCATATTCAGGGAATTCCTTTTTTTGCACCTTTATATAATAGTAAAGCAAAAGTTAATTTTTTCGGTGAAACCTGCGGCGGTAAAAAGATTAAAGAAATTTTAAGCTCGCAAATGGTATCTTATTATTTTCCTATTGAAATGGATGATACACATGCCGCAACAACATTCAACGAAATTAGCCCCGGTAAAAAATATATAATGAACGGGTTATCCGTAGAAACCATTAGAGCAAACCATTCTTCTCCTACAATTTCTTTTAAATTTACGGAAGAAGAAAAAAGCTTTGTTTACTTAACAGATAATGAACTGGTTTTTGATGACGGCGACAGTAAAAATATTTCTGCGCAATTACTTGAACGAAACAAAGGAATTATTGATTTTTGCAAAGGAGCTGATTATCTTATTCATGATTCCATGTACGATGAAACATTATTAATGAAGAAAAAAGGCTGGGGGCATTCTAGTAATGTTGCGCTTGCTTATTTTAGTATTTTATCTAATGTAAAAAATCTTATTTTATTTCATTATAATCCTGATTATACCGATGAAAAAATTGACGAATTATTATCCGAAACCCGATCGGTATTAAAAAAGAAAAATTCCGGTATTAAATGTTTGGCTGCAATGGAAGGTATGAAGATAGATTTATAAATTGTACTTGATATTTTAATAAAAAGTTATTTGTTTGTGGTTAAGAATTTAAAAGTTAATTTTTCTAACAGTATTGAAATTAAAAAGGGTATTGTACATATTTTGGTAAAATACCTTAAAAATGAATTAAAATTTAACATTTCATCATTAATAATTAATTTTATTGAAGCAGATCTTATTACCCGGATAAATATTCAATATCTAAATCATCATTATTCAACTGATATTATAACTTTTAATTATAGTGGAAATCACAACTTATTAGACGGCGAATTATATATTTCTGTAGAAGATGCTGCTGCAAACGCAAAAAAATTCGGAGTACTCAATGTTCGGGAGTACTACAGGCTTGTTATTCACGGAATTTTGCATCTTATGGGTTATGATGACCGTTCAAAAAATGATAAACTTGTAATGAAACGGGCAGAAAATAAATTACTAAAAGGTTTTACAGATTATTTGGAAAAAATAGTTAATGATTAGCGAATTGGTTAATATTCTTGAAAAAATTGCAAAAGGAATAAACAATAATTATTCTTTTAAACAGGTTGAAAATTCCATAAACAAAAATAATAATACTGATAAGGCAGCTATTGCAGCTGCCTATAGCTGGATTTATGAAAAATTCCTGATAAATTCTTTCCGCAAAAAGGAAATGAAAGAAAAATTATCAAAAGGTTTTAGAATGCTATCCGTTGAGGAAATATCTCAAATAGGCTTGCAAAATTATAATTATTTGTTACATTTCCACAATATTGGTTTGTTAAACGGCAGCGAACTCGAATTGATTTTAGAACAAATTAAATTATTTCCCGAAACTGCCATTAATAAAGATAGCATTAATATACTTATACTTTCCGTATTTTTAGACCTGGACAGTGTATCGCTGCCCGGCAGCAGATTTTTGTTATATTCGTTCGATACAATAAATTAAAATTTGAAAGGCATAATGAGTAAGAATCTTGTTCTTGTAGAATCTCCTGCAAAAGCCAAAACCATAAATAAATATTTAGGTAAAGATTTTATTGTTGAAGCAACAGTTGGACACATTAGAAATTTACCAAAGACAAAACTCGGCGTAGATATAGATAAAAATTTTTCACCTCAATTTGTTACTATTAGAGGCAAAGGAGACGTTATAAAGAAAATTAAAACGCTGGCTTCCAAAAGTAATAAAATCTATATAGCAACCGACCCCGACCGCGAAGGTGAAGCAATTGCCCAGGATATTGCCGACGTTCTTAATTCGGATTCGGGTTCCAAAATTTACCGCGTTTTGTTTAACGAAATTACGAAATCCGGTGTATTAAGAGCAATGGAATCGCCAAGGAATATAAATACATGTCTTGTATCTTCGCAAAGAGCCAGAAGAGTAATGGATAGAATTATAGGTTATAAGATAAGCCCGTTTTTATGGAAAGCAGTAATTGAAATGTCCGGCAGCAATTCACTTTCTGCAGGGCGTGTTCAATCTGTTGCACTTAAGTTAATATGCGACAGGGAAGCAGAAATTGATAAATTTATACCAACCGAGTACTGGTCTATTTGGGCAATTTTTGAAACGGATAAAAAAGAAATTTTTAAAGCAAAATTGTTCAGCATTTCCGGAAAGGATATTAAAATTCAACCAAAGCCGATAATGAATGAGGCAGATTGGACTGAGTTTTTAAAAACAAACATTGCTTTAAATAATGAAAAAGCCGCTGCGGAGTTCTTCAATAAAATTCTTTCCAAAGAACATTTTACAATTACCGGAATTTCCAAAAGAAATACAAAACGGAATCCTCCTCCGCCTTTTATTACAAGTACGCTGCAGTCGGAAGCTTCTAGAAATATTAAGATGCGTCCTAAGCAGACAATGATGCTTGCCCAAAAGCTTTATGAAGGCGTAGATCTTGGAAAAGAAGGGCTGGCCGGTTTAATTACTTACATGCGAACCGATTCAACAAGAATTAGTGAAGAAATGATTTCAGGTGTACGCAACTTTATTAAAGAATCATTCGGTAAAGAATATTTGCCGGAAGTTCCGAACAACCATGAAAAGAAAAACAAAGCAAACGTACAGGATGCGCACGAAGGTATTAGACCGACATCGCTTAAGTATACACCGGAATTTGTAAAACCGTTTCTGGATAATAAATCTTTTAAATTATATTCGTTAATTTGGAACAGGTTTATTGCCTCTCAGATGAATCCCGCAATTTTAGAAACAACGGTAATTGAAATTACAGCAGACGAATTTTTATTTAAAGCTTTCGGCAATGCGGTAAAATTTAACGGGTTCCTGCAGGTTTACAAGGAGGTTAGAGAACAGAAGGAAAATGCGGAAGAAAAGGAAGAATACCGGAACGACAGTATTCCGTTAGGACTGGAAAGGGGAAATGAATTGCTGCTAAATGAATTGAAAAAGACACAGCATTTTACAAAACCGCCGGCAAGGTTTACCGAAAGTTCCTTAATTAAAGAACTGGAAAGCAAAGGTATTGGAAGGCCGAGCACTTATTCTTTAATAGTCGGTACAATTCAAGATAGAAAATATGTTAAACAGATTGAAAGGAAATTGTTCCCAACCGAACTTGGAAAAGAGGTAAATAAAATACTCGTAAAAAATTTTCCGGATATAATTAATGAAGATTTTACAGCCGGTATGGAAGGAGAACTTGACCAGATTGCTCAGGGTGAAAATGAATATGCAAAAGTGCTTAATGATTTTTACCAGCCGTTTAATAATGCATTAAAACAAGTTGAAGATAATGTTGAAAAAATTATTTGCGACAAATGCGGCAGCGAAATGGAAATAAAGATTGGCCGGTTCGGAAAATATTTAGCATGTTCAAATTACCCCGATTGCAAAAATATTAAATCATTTAAAGATGTTTATGCACAAAACCAGGAACCGGAATTTACCGGTGAAACTTGTGAAAAATGCGGCGCTAGAACCGTTTACAGGAACGGCAAATTCGGAAGATTTATAGGATGTGAAAGATATCCGGACTGCGATTATGTAAAAAATATTACTCTCGGAGTTAAATGCCCAAAGTGTAACGAAGGTGAAATAGTCGAAAGAAAATCCAGGCGCGGTAAATTATTTTACGGTTGTTCCCGTTACCCCAATTGCGATTTTGTAAGCTGGTATAAGCCCGTTCCACAGGCATGCCCGAATAACGATTCGCAGTATATGGAACAAAGATATTCAATTAAAAAAGGGAATTACCTTAAATGCCCGGTGTGCAGCCAGGAAATATTACCGGAAGAAGAAGTTGAAGAGGTAGAAAATATTTAATGAACATTAACGGTTTAACTGCCGAATACATTAATGAATTAAGGGATATTAAAAGATATTCTCTTAATACCGTAAAAGCTTATACCCAAGACTTAACGGGCTTTTTAAACTACTGCGTTAAATATGAAAAGCAAGCTACGGAAGAAATTACCGAAAAGTTTATTAAATCTTACTTAATGGTTCTTAACGAAGAAGGCCTGGATAAAAAATCCATCTCCAGAAAATTGGCTGCTATTAGAGGCTTATTTAAGTATGCTTACTTCCGTAATTACATTTTTAAGAATCCTAGTATTTTAATTTCAAATCCTAAAGCTAAAAGAAAACTACCGGAAGTAACCACTACAGATGCAATATTAAAAACTTATTTATTAGCGGAGGAGGGTGATAAGAATCCGAAATTAGTACAGGTTATTTTCGAACTTCTATACGGAAGTGCTTTACGCGTTTCGGAACTTTGTAATTTAAATTATTCCGATTTGAATTTGAGTGAAAAAACATTAAGGGTGATGGGAAAGGGGAACAAGACAAGAATAGTTCCAATAGGGGATAAATCGCTTAAAACCATAAGAAAATATTTACAAACCGGGGAAACATTTAATCCAAATTCACCTTTGTTAACATACAAAGACGGTAAAAGAATTTACCCAAAACTTGTGTACAGGGTTGTAAATAAATATTTGTCTAAAGTAACCGATATTAAAAAGAAAAGCCCGCATGTGTTAAGGCATAGCGCAGCAACACACATGCTGGATAATGGTGCAGATTTACGTGCGGTTAAAGAAATTTTAGGGCACGAAAATCTTTCCACAACTCAAATTTATACTCACGTAAGTGTGGAGAGATTAAAGTCTGCTTATAAAAAAGCTCATCCAAAATCTTAATTAAGGGAGGTATTAAAATGAACATTAAAATAACTGCCAGAAAGTTTAAGGCACACAATACATTAAAAGATTTCATAACTTCCGAAGTAAGTTCTTTGGAAAAGTTTAGTGATGATATTATTGATCTGGATGTCATTCTTAGTTTTCAGAATGCAAGAGAAAGTATTAAGACTGCTGAAATAGTTTTGCAGGTACCCGGACAAGTGCTTACTGCGGCCGAGGACTCGGATGATTTTAAAAAATCAGTTAGCGCAGCGGTAGAAAAATTATCACGGCAGCTTAAAAAATTAAAAACCAAAAAGACCGTCCGGGCTAAATCATGAAGATCGATCAAAAATCAATTTCCCGGAAAGAATTTATTTCAGTTGAATTTTTATATAATAATGTCCGAGACAGATTTAAGTTAAAGCTGCACTCGGATCGTTCCGGTTTTGAAAAGAAGATTTATGATCAAAATTTACACAGGCCCGGCCTTGCTTTAGCCGGGTTTCTGGATCTTTTTTCTTACTCAAGAGTACAGGTTTTCGGTAACACCGAGCTTCGTTACCTGGATTCACTTACAGATAAAAACAAAAGATTAACTCTGGACAGATTATTTGGTTATGATATTCCTTGTATTATTCTTACGGATAACAACAAGCCGTCCCAGCTTATGGTTGAGACGGCAAACAAATACCATATCCCTTTATTTACTTCCGGATTTGAAACTACAAAATTAGTTTACCTGGTAGGAGATTTTTTAGATGATCAGTTTGCACCTAGAATTTCCATTCACGGCTCTTTTGTAGATGTATATGGAGTCGGAATGTTATTCGTTGGAAAATCCGGTATTGGCAAAAGTGAAGTAGCACTTGATTTGATTGAAAGGGGACACAGACTTGTAGCGGACGATGTTATTATTCTTACAAAAAAAGGTGAAGGCATTTTGATGGGTTCCGGTACAAACCTTGTAAAACATTTTATGGAAATAAGAGGCCTTGGTTTAATAGATGTGGAAAAAATGTTCGGCATTAGGGCAATAAGATATCAAAAAAGACTTGAGATTATTGTTGAACTTGAACTGTGGGACGACAAAGCAGAATATACCAGAACCGGGCTGGACGGTAATACGGTTAATATTTCCGATGTTGAAGTTTTATATTTAAAATTACCTATTCTACCCGGTAAAAATATAACTGTTATTTCGGAAGTAATAAGTTTAAATTATTTACTTAAGCATTACGGCTATGATGCAGCCAGTCAATTTCAACACCGGCTGAACAGAAGACTGAAAAGAAAGGATTCCAATAATCTGCGGGGTGTAGATTATTTTGAGCATGATTTTGAATAAAATATTACATGAAATAATATTAATGAATAAAATATTAATAAATAATACTTGACAAATAAAACTTAATTTTTTAGATTCCGCACGCTATTTATGAAAAAGTTATATTACTTCTCCAAATCGAAATTACAGTTTATCGAAGTTAGGAACTTTAAAGCGAAATTATCTCTTTATTTTTCCTTATCGGTAATATTCTTAAGCCTAATAATTTTCAGTACATATTATTTGGTTGGAAATGTGTACAACCCAAATAACAATATTGGTTCCTTACGTACTGAAAATAAAGAGCTTAGAGAAAATTTGAATAATGTTTTGCAAAAATTTGTGAGTTTAAATAGCGAAATTGACAGCTTAAATAAAGTAAACAATAGTTTAAGGCTGGCTGTAAATCTTCAGCCTGTTTCTAAAGATGAAAGCATGGTAGGAATAGGAGGAGGTTCCTTTAATAATGATGTAGATTTTCTTTCCAACCCGACGGAAAGCCAATTAGAAAAAGTTTTAACGTATGTGGATGATGTTTCAAGAAAGGTCGCTTTTGAAAAGTCCCAGTATCTTGAAATATCGGACAAATTAAAAGAAAATAAAAAGCTGTATGCAGCAATACCTGCAATAAGACCTTGCTTGGGAGAAATTTCAAGCGGCTTTGGAATGCGCATGCATCCGATACTTCACATAGTAAGAATGCATGATGGAATTGATATAGTTACAAATGTCGGTACGCCGGTTCATGCAACCGGAAACGGAGTAATTGATTTTGTAGGGCATAGGGGAGGATACGGTCTTGCTGTAGAAATTGATCATGGTTTTGGTTACCGTACAATTTATGCCCACCTTTCCAAACCTCTAGTAAAAGAAGGACAAAAAGTAAAGAGGGGGCAAGTTATAGCATTAAGCGGAGATACAGGATTGTCCACAGGTCCCCACCTTCATTATGAAGTCCGTCACGACGGAGTTGCAATAAACCCGGAAAATTTTTTCTTTGGGAATTTAGGCTTCTTTGAGTTAACTAGCAGGAACTAATTTTTTTAGTGGAGTTATATATGATATGGACTATCGAACTAGCTTCATATTTGGATGATGCCCCGTGGCCAGCAACAAAAGAAGAGTTGATAGATTATGCCGAAAGAATTGGGGCGCCTTATGAAGTAGTTGAAAATTTAATTGAACTGGAAGATTCGGATGAACCATACGAATCTATTGAAGATATCTGGCCGGATTATCCGTCCGACGAGGATTTCTTTTACAACGAAGATGATTATTAGTATAAGGCGCTTTAAGCGCCTTTTTTAAAATTATGAATAACAATAACTGGGATGGAATATACGGCCAGGAATCCGTAAAGAAAATATTAAACCAATTAATTAACACGGATAAAATTCCGCATGCATTTCTTTTTACCGGGTTGGAGGGAACCGGAAAAGATTTATTATCGGTCCGGTTTGCACAATTACTAAATTCAAAGTTTGTTGGTAATGATCAATCAGATAGAATTAATAGGTTGATATCCGAATATTCGGAACCTTATGTAAAATTTATATTTCCGCTGATGAGAGGGAAGAATGAAACCGAATCCAGCGGTCCTTTGGAAAAATTAAGCTCTGAAGACTTTGGTTTAGTCCAGGAGGAGTTACAAAAAAAAATTAACAATCCATATTATAAAATTTCAATCCCACGGGCTTTTAATATTAAAATAAGCAGCATCAGGGATATAAAGAAGTTTTTATCTTTAAGTTATTCGGATATAAAATATAGGCTTATTATTGTATCCCGTGCACACCTAATGAATGAGGAAGCGCAGAATGCTTTGTTAAAATCGCTGGAAGAACCGCCGGAAGGAGTATTATTTATTTTAACAACGCCTTTTCCATCCTTATTAAGGGAAACAATTATTTCCAGATGCAGAATAATAAATTTTCAACCGCTTAACAGCAGTAACATTAAAGAAATATTAATTAGGTATTATAAGCTTGAAGGTAATGTTGCCGGCAAAATAGCATCCTTTGCAGGCGGTTCCGTTACAAATGCTGTTCGTTTAATGGAAAACGATTTTGAAAATCTTCTTGAAAAAACCGTAATAGTTTTGCGTTATTCATTCGCTAAGAAATATTATTCAGCCCTTAACGAATTTACCCCTTTCCTAAAAGAAAATAATACCGAGGCAATAAAACTTTTAATAAATATGATTATTATATGGTTAAATGATATTCAAAAATACAGACTAGGTTTTAAGGATTTTTATTTTACAGGTTATGTAGAGACTCTGGAAAAATTTACTAAAAGATTCCCTGATGTTAATATTAATAATACGGTGGTTAAACTTGAATTTTTATCTTCCTTAATTCAAAATAATATAAATTTAAACATACTTGTTTTAAATTTGGTTTATGAATTATCTGCATTAATTCATCCGTTGTTAACCGGTTAAACTTTTGATAAAATTCACTATATAATAAAATTTATTTATATACTTTAATAGTTTGAAAAGAAACATGTTATACAGTAAATTGCAGGCAAAAATAAAGAGGTAAAAAATGAAAAAAGTAGTAATAACCGCAGCTAAAAGAACTCCCATCGGTTCTTTCGGCGGAACATTATCAACTCTAAGTGCCTCTCAGCTTGGAAGTATTTCAATAAAGGGAATTTTGGAATATTCAAAAATAAATCCTGAACTTGTTGATGAAGTTATTTTCGGTAATGTATTAACAACCGGACAGGGACAGGCACCCGCCAGGCAGGCTGCATTATATGCAGGTTTGTCGAATAAAACAGAATGCCTAACAATTAATAAAATGTGCGGCAGCGGATTAAAAGCCGTAATGCTGGCTGCACAAGCTATAATGTGCGAAGATGCAAATATAATAGTTGCAGGCGGCCAGGAAAGTATGAGCAACGCTCCCTATATTTTGCAAAATGCCAGAAACGGCTATAGGCTCGGCAACGGTGAGTTAATAGATTCTATGGTAAAAGATGGACTCTGGGATGTTTATAACAACATACATATGGGCGGTTGTGCCGAATCATGCGCAAAAGATTTTCAGTTTACTAGAGAACAGCTTGATGATTTTGCAGTTAAGTCCTATAAAAAAGCACTGGAAGCTCAAAAGTCGGGCAGATTTAAAGATGAAATTATAAATGTAAGAATAAAAACAAAATCCGGTGAAGCTGTTGTAGATACCGATGAAGAACCGGCAAAAGTTAACTTTGAAAAAGTACCGAAGTTAAGAGCTGTTTTTGAAAAAGACGGAATAGTAACTGCGGCAAATGCATCAAGTATAAACGACGGTGCTGCTGCATTACTTGTTATGAGTGAAGAAAAGGCAAAAGAACTTGGACAGGAACCGCTTGTGGAAATTATAGCACAAAGCTCCGCTGCTAAGGCTCCTATAGAATTTACTACCGCCCCGGCTGATGCGATATCAAAAGTATTAAAGAAAGCAGGTATGACAAAAGATGATATCAATCTATGGGAAATTAATGAAGCTTTTGCTGTTGTATCTCTTGCTGTTAATAAGCTGCTTGGACTTAATGAATCTAATATTAATATAAACGGCGGAGCTGTAGCATTAGGCCATCCAATAGGTGCAAGCGGAGCCCGTATTCTGGTTACTCTGATTCATGAAATGAAAAAGAGAAATTTAACTTACGGACTGGCCTCTCTTTGTATAGGCGGCGGAGAAGCTTCTGCTTTAATAATAAAAAATTATAAAAAGTAGGGAGGAGACATGAATATTAAAAAAGTATCCGTTATTGGCGGCGGAACCATGGGGAACGGCATTGCCCATGCTTTTGCATTAAAAGGTTTTATAATTAACCTTGTCGAATTAAATAAAGAATTGCTGGACAGAGCAGTTTTAACTATTTCGAAAAACTTAGACAGGCAAATTAATAAAGGTAAAATAACCGAAGAAGATAAAGCAAATACTCTTAAGAATATAACAACAATTGCCGGTGTTGAAAATACTCCTGCAGATTCCGATTTGGTTATTGAAGCCGTTTATGAAAACAAAGAGGCAAAGTTAAAAATTTTTAAATCTTTAGAAAAAATTGTTAAGAAGGATTCTATATTTGCCTCTAACACATCATCTATTTCTATCACTGAATTGTCTGTAGATAATCGTCCGGATAAATTTATTGGTATGCATTTTATGAACCCTGTACCTATGATGCAATTGGTGGAAATAATAAGAGGTTATTCAACGAGCATTGATACATTCAATACTATAAAAGAATTATCGCTAAAATTGGATAAAGTTCCTGTAGAAGTGTTTGACTATCCGGGATTCATTTCAAATAGAATTCTTATGCCTATGATTAACGAGGCAATATTTGCTTTAATGGAAGGTGTAGCTTCTGCAAAGGATATAGATACTGTTATGAAACTTGGGATGAATCACCCAATGGGGCCTTTAACACTGGCAGACTTTATCGGCCTGGATGTATGCCTGGCAATTATGGAAGTTCTATATTCCGGTTTTAATGATCCTAAATACAGGCCATGCCCGCTGCTTAAAAAAATGGTTGCCGCAAAAAAACTAGGCAGAAAAAGCGGAGAAGGATTTTTCAAATATTAAGAAGGGTAACAGAATAGTTGCAGAAGAAAAATAAGATTAAACGTATTTCCAGGTATTACGAAAGAAAAATCTCTCGTTTTTTTAAATCATTTACTTTTTCACAAGAGACTTATTTATTACTCCTGGGGGGAATTATTGGAGTACTTGCCGGGTATGGAGCAGTAGTATATAAAGATGCTATCAAACTGATTAAGCATCTGTTTTTCGATATGCCGGGTGCTTTTTGGGGAGTTAAAACATTGATAGGATTCAGGACAATTCCCACTTCACTTATTTTAATTTTAATTCCGGCAATAGGGGGATTGTTGGTCGGAATTATGGCAAAATTTTTCCCCGGTGCAAAAAAAGGCGAAGGCATTCCCAAAGCTATAGATGCAGTTGCATCCAGGGGAGGAGTTATTGAGGGAAGTACGGGATTTTTAAAAACTCTTGGTTCTGCAATAAGCCTTGGTACAGGCGGTGCCGGAGGAAATGAAGGACCGGTTGTTATGATGGGTTCTTCAATAGCATCTTCGCTGGGCAGATATCTAAATGTCTCCCCGGAAAGACTAAAGATACTTGTTGGCTGCGGTGCGGCAGCGGGGCTTGCTGCCGCATATAATGCACCATTGGGGGGAGCACTCTTTTCAATGGAAATTATTTTAAGAACATTTAATGCCAAATCCTTCAGCCCGATTATTATTGCTTCTGTTTTTGCTACTGTAATTTCCAGAACTTATTTGGGAAGAGAACCGGCATTTAAAACCTCTACGTTTACTCTGACAACAAACTACGAATTTATCTTTTACGTCATCTTAGGTGTTCTGGCTGCATTTGTTGCTGTTTATTTTGTTAGAACTTTTATGTATATAGACGAACGTTTTGATATGAGAAAGAAGATTCCTATATGGTTGAAACCTGCCATAGGAGGATTGTTTGTCGGTTTAATAGGTTTATATTTACCGGGAATATTCAGCTTTAGCGAGGCTGCTGTTGATAATACGATATTTAATGCTACTCCTTTTTTAATTTTGGTATTATTAATGTTTTTCAAACCAATTGCAACCGGCTTTACTATAGGATCAGGCGGAAACGGCGGAACTTTTTCACCGAGTATATTTACAGGTGCAATGTTAGGGGGAGCATTCGGGCAGGTGGTAAACTATTTTTTCCCGTCTATTACGGCACCTCCCGGAGCTTATGCACTTGTAGGTATGGCCGCCGTTGTTGCCGGTACAACTCATGCTTCATTAACAGCTTTAGTTATGGTCTTCGAAATGACTAATAATTATAGAGTTATTTTACCATTAATGCTTACAATAATAATATCGACTACTATTTCAAGAGCAATTCTAAAAGGTTCTTTGTATACATTAAAGTTTGATAAAGAAGGAAAGGGAATTGATATTTACGGTAGAAAAATATCAGTGCTCAAACAAATGTTCATCAGAGATTTATTGGAAAACAGTGCGGATATTGTTAAAGAAGATTTTACTTTTAAGCAAGTACTGCAGGCAGTGAAATCTTCAAAATTCAATTATATTTTGGTTGAAAATAGTGCCTCAAAACTCGTTGGTAAAATAACTTTTCAGGAAATACGTAATGCAGTTCTTGATGAAGAAACCAGGGGCATTTTAGACTTTTTAGTCGCAGGTGATTTGATGACTAAGGATTTTGTTTCTATCGCTCAAGATAAAACCAGTGAAGAAGCTTTAAATTTACTTGAAAGTGAAGATTTGGATTTTCTGCCGGTTATAGATAAAAAGAACGGCGATTATACGGGAATTGTTACAAAAGAAAATATTCTTAAACGCTACCAAAACGAATTGTTTATTCAACAAAGTGAACATGATCTGGCATTAGGTTAAAGGAATTCAATGGATCTTTAATGGTCCATCTTTTAAATAACGCAATTTTAAAGAATAATACCAATCTTTACCATTCCGGAGTAGTTCTTCCTTAAAGATAGGATCAAAATTAATAAAATGAATGATGGTAAAAAAAAAGTTTTTTACCGCACTTCTGGTAATGATATAACTTAAACCAATACTAGTAACACTGTCCGGTCCCAAATATATACCGCAGGCATTAGCAATGTTTTGCTGCTTTTTTAATTTAAAGATGCGGGCTAAATCCAGTATCATTCCGTCTTGCTTGGTAATTAGATTGAAATATGATTTTCTAAACTCAATTATTTTTTTATGAATTTCATTATAATTTTTAAGGTAAGCCCTTACAAAAGAAATATTTTTATATTTATATAGTTCAGTAATCAAATTGCTATTAATACCAACATTACAAGTATCGCCATAATAAATTTTTACTGAATCCAATAAGGCAGCAGCTTTGGATTTATTTGAAATTTGAGGAAAAACCGGAATAGTAAGAATAATGGTCAAAAAGAATAAAAGCTTATGAATCATATAATTGTCCGATAATGTATATTATGTAAACTATATTATCCCCCGCCTAACTAATCTATTAATTTCACCGAATTTATCATTGTAAATATAATTTGTAATTCTATTAACAGAGTTACCGTAAATCATCTTTACATTTCCTTCACTATAATATTAAGTACCGGAAAAATAGATTTTCTTTTTTTATAAATATTTTTCCAGAGAAAGTTTTATTCTTTGTTACCTGAAGCTAACTATCATATAATTGAGACAAATATCACTATTTTTGACTCCAATAGACTTTATTTTATCAATGTAAATTATGCTATCCTGGAATTTAGATATCGAGGACAGAATATATAATTTCAAGTTATTAAGAATAGAAGGACAATATGTGTCTAGCATATAATATGGCAAATAAAGCTGAGCGAGAGCTATTTGAGAAAAATCGCACTGAATATGAAAGCGGAATATTTTACAAATTATTTGATCGTAAAATATCTTTTTTGAAATCATCGAAACATAGAATATACACACTGTATGAAAGGGCAAAAATGGAATTAGGAAAAGTTTATATAGATGAAGACGGCATTATAGAAAAATTTAAACAATTAAGTACAGACGATTGGTGTATATATTCTAAATATCCAAAAGGTTTCCATGCATTTTTAGGACTTCCAAGGACAGTCAATCGTCCATTTAAAACATATTTTCCGGTTATGCTTGCCAATATTGTTGCACTCGATATGCATAGATCTTATACGGCAGGCTTTAAAACATCTTTTGAGCCGTCCAGACATACGGAAATAGCCGGAAGGATTATGTATATTTTCGATGAAACGACATGGAAGCAGTATCAAACCGACATTACTACCAAACCCATTGATTTAGAAGAAATGAAAGTTAATACTGAATTTGCTTTACAAGAAGCAAAATGTCTATTGGTTTGTCATTCATTATAGCAGGTAGAGAACCTTCAAAATGCAATAAGTGAGTTATCCTTAAATAGCATAGTTTCCAACGCTTAAGAAGTTTAACTTAACCAATATGCGCCAACTTTAACAACACAATAATTACTAGTATAACTAGAAAAAGCCATACTATAGGGCTTCGTGTTTTCCGTTTTACTTTTACGTTACGTGTAAAACCGAGTTTTCTTTTCAGTTTTTCTTTTTCGTCTTTTTCGGGATTGTAAAATCTCGGCGTATAATCGAACTTACGGTATTGGGGCTTTTTCATTAACATAATAATACCTCATAAAAATTAATTTTCAAATATTGCCGAAACAAAAAGCTTCGGATCGAATGTCTGAAGGTCGTCAATGCCTTCGCCGACACCAATATATTTTACGGGTATTTTTTGTTTGGAACAAATTTGGAATACAACACCGCCTTTGGCAGTGCCGTCCAATTTGGTAATAACTAATCCGTTTATATCTGTTACTTTAGAAAATTCATCGGCTTGTACAAGAGCATTCTGTCCCGTGTTACCGTCTAAAACCAAAAGAGTTTCATTTGGAGCGTGCGGTAGAACCTTGGTTATAACACGTTTAATTTTATTAAGTTCATCCATCAAATTAGCTTTATTATGAAGCCGGCCGGCAGTATCAATAAGCACTACATCAAATTTTTCCTTTACTGCCATACTTACAGTATCAAATGCAACAGATGAGGGGTCAGAGCCTTTGGAACGCTGAATAATTTCCACTCCTGCTCTTTGTGCCCATATTTCAAGCTGTTCATTAGCTGCAGCCCTGAATGTATCGGCCGCCCCAACTATAACTTTCAGCCCGGATTTTTTAAAATTGTAAGCAAGTTTGCCGATTGTTGTTGTCTTCCCTGCTCCGTTAATTCCCACTACTAGAATAACATAAGGCTTAGTTTTTAGAATATCACCGCCGCCGTTTTTTCCGTCATCAAATTTCAAAATGGAAACTAATTCATTTTGTACTGTTTGAATTACGTTTACATTCGATCTGTCTTTATCGCTTTTTAATTTACCTCTAACATTATCAATAATAGATTCGGCCGTTTCGGCGCCTATATCGGAAGTAATTAAAATTTCTTCAATCTCATCCAATGTTTTATCATCAAGTACGGCTTTACCGCTAATGGTTTCATTTATGGTATCGACAATCTTCGTCCTTGTCTTTTTTAAACCGCTTTTTAGTTTTTCGAAATTAAAATTATTAAATATTCCCATGTTCCTTTTGTCTTAAAAATTCTTTTGCCCTAATCAAATATGCGGCAAAAGATGAAATCATTAGAATTATACTTAAGTAATATAAAAGTAAGAAGAAAATATTTTCTTTACTAACTTGAAGAATAATCAGGAGTATTACAATTCCAATATTTATAACTGTTATTTTTCCAAGAACGTTGGAAGGCAGCACCCTGCCTATTTTCCTGGCGACAAACAGACCGCCGAAAAATATTAATAAATCCCTGCATAATAAAAATGCAATGTAATACGATGCAACTTGCCCCAAAATAAAAAGTTTTATAATCACTGCTCCAACAACCACTTTGTCCGCAAGCGGATCTATAATTTTTCCAAGTTCAGTTATTTCATTATACTTTCTTGCAAGGTATCCGTCTAGTATATCTGTAATAGCAGCAGCTATGCAAACTATTGCCGTTATAATTCTGGTTTTTTCATCATGTATATCATTCAGCAATATCCAGATTGGAACAGCAAGAAATAATCTTAGCAGACTGAGAAAGTTGGATTTTGTTTTTATTTCAATAAAATTTATTTTCATTTTATGACGGCAAATTTACCTATTTTTTCTGCAATTTCATTATTTGAATAGCCCAGTTGTACAATTCTGTAAATATATATTCCGCTTTCCAGGCTGTTGCCGTTTTCATCTTTAAGGTTATAGTCAATACCTCCGTTAACTGTATTGCCTTCCAGTTCGTTTATCTTTTTCCCGTTTATATTGAAGATAGTAATTTTTACATGGACCGGAATATTGGCAAAAGTAATCTTCCCTGCCCCGCCGTTAATTCTTGCCGGGCTGGGATAAACATAAACATCAGATAAATTATCGGCAACTTTTGCAAGAACTAAATAACTGCCTGCACCGTTTGTAATTAAAATGTTACCTGTTTGCTTTGATGAAGCAAGATTGACCACGTGTAATGTATATTCCCTACCAACCGAACCAACCGGCCTTGTGCCGTCTAATTTTAAATAGATTACTTTTTTATCGATATCACTCCATTGTATTGCGGATATATTGTTGTAGGGAGTAAAAATATAATTATCCTTATTGAATGCAGAAGCAGAGTCTACATCATAGTTAAATGTAATTTTAATTTTAAAGGGAGATAAAATTTCATGCGATGCTATAAATAATTCATTCTTTTCGGTAATACTGTTTACTTGAAAACTTAAAGTATCTTCTTTTACCGGCGAACCGTAAAAATCATATAAATCTTTTATTACAAGTTTATTTACTCCAACCGATAGCGCATTTGTATACGATAACAAATAAGAGAACTGGCTTGAGGCAGAAATAGAATTCGGGAACCCTGTTCCCTGAACTTCAAACGAATGCAGATTATCAATAGTATTATTTATTTTATTTGAAAATGTTACCAGTATTGTATTTTGATTTTGGCTTACAGCTTTTACCGGAACTGCAGGAGAATGAGAATAGACCTGGATAACCTGGCTGAGATTTGATTCGGGAACTTTTTTGGAATAATCAACTGCCTTTATTCCGTAATAATAATTATTCCCGTAATTAATTCCGGAATCGTTGAAGGTGTCACCGGAGGTAGAATCAATTAATTGAATATTGTTATTAGCAGTTCCTCTATAAATAAAATATTTAGATGAGCTGCCATCCCACGTAAGCAAAATCTTTGTCGAATCTATGCTGTAACCGGAAAGATTAGTCGGAGTGCTTGGGCTGTTGGAAAGTGTAAACTCATAAAATTTTATACCTCCGTTAGTTGGAAAGGCAACATCCGGAACGCCGTCTTTATTTATATCTCCCACAAAAACCGAATTTGAATTTATATTTTCTTTGTAGGAAATAATTGTATTCTGCCCGTTGTTGTACTTAAATATATAAGAATAAGGATATATAAATAAAATCAGGTCGTCTGTTCCGCTGTTTTCCAAATCTGCAAATCTTAAACTGTTCTCGGCTTTTTGAAACTGCGAATTGAATTCGGTTGTAGGGTCCACGAATGTTTGATCGTAAACGATGTTTAACGAGTCGGCAATAAAATTGAATATGATTAAACGGTAATATGGAGCAATATCGGAACCGGTATATGAATGCAGCAGCACTGCCATTGATTCCTTATTACTGCTTGTATAATGGCCTGCCGCCAAATATGCAGTAGAACTCTCAAAGCCGGAAGATATATCTTTATCTTTTTGATATTTATTGTTTCCAAGAATTTTATAGCTGAAAATATCTCCGTCCTGGTCTACCATCCAGATTTCATTTTTCCCGTCGCCGTCCATATCCGTAATTACAGCATGAGGGTAAGTTAAAACATTTCCTCCCGGCCCCGGTTTTGTAAAATTAACCAATCTAACTGAATCTGATAAACTTAAATCGCTATTAATTTTCCAAATTACAAAAGAAGTATCACTATCGATTTCCATTAATTCTGTTTTACCGTCGTTATCAATGTCCTTAGCCAGCACGGGCCAGAATTTAGTTGTAGTATCTGCAAATTTAGTATCGAATTTGGTTGAGCTTTGGGAATCTTGTTCCATAATAAAACCGTTATATACAAAAGAAGCTAAGAGATCCTTTTTACCGTTTCCGTTAAAGTCACCGAAGTCATTTACAATTTTATCCTGCAGCGAGTCAATTTGAATAAAATTGTTCCCCGATAATTTATAAATTGAAGATACTTTAGGATCCGATGTCTTTCTTAATATTACTTCATTTGAATCTCTTGAAGTAATATCTACAGGGTTTTCATAAATTTCTCCCGGCGGCAAAGTAAACGGCTGTTCATTTTGATATGCAGGCTGTAGTGGAAAGTTAGTGCTAAAAATAAAATTCTTACCGGAATTATTTAGAATGGTTTTTAAACCCATTAAATTCTGCGCTTCAAAATATACTTCATAATTTGAATTGGGAGTAATTAATTCTTTTGGAATAAAACCGTAATGCATAGCATTTACCATTTGAACATTCGTATTAAACCCGTCCAATGTTACAAAATTAAAATTGCCGGTTCCTTCCTGTTTATAATACATTCTTACAATGGTAGGTTGATTTGTATAAACAGCCGCCAGTATTGTAGATTTCTCGCCGTAGAATGCTGGTCCAACAAAGACTAGCTGAGTTTTAGGCGGATTTCTAATTATATTAAAATTAACCCTCTCCTCCATTGTTCTTCCGCTGCTTAAGTTAACTACCAACCTTAAGCAATAGACAGAATCCTTAAAATCGGAAATATTAAGAGTATAAATGTTCTTATCATTAAATTGATACTGATTGTTTGAAACTAAAGTTATCCAGGTATCAGGATTTAATCCGGTTCCTTCGTAAAGGCTATAGCTGTTAAAATAAGCAGATAAAATTGTGGCATTAATGTTAAGGGTATCCGCATTAGTTGAAAAATCCTGTTGGGGGTAATTAAATTTTATTATTGATGGAGCTGTTACGCTAACTGCTCTATAAAGATTCAGCCTGCCAGCCCCGCTTTTAATATCCCAGCCCGGCTGCTCAATATCATCGGCGGTAGATTTTAATATTTGTTTTACTTCTTCGTTTGTAAAATTTCCCAGAGATAAAATCAGCCCGGCAGCGGCAGAAACAAACGGTGCGGAAGCAGAAGTGCCGCTTACGGAAGCGTAACCGCCTCCCATTGCCGTTGTTAATATATCTGTTCCGGGTGCAACAAGATCCAGTGTGGAACCGTAATTTGAACTTGGCGCTACATCATCATTTATAGTTGAGTTGCCTACGCAAATAACCTGTGAATATCCGGATGGATAATGCGGCAATTCATCGCCGTCGTTACCAGAACTAGCTACAAGCACAACACCTTTATTATATGCATATTCAATTACATCCCGTAAAACATACGAAAATTGCGTATCGCCAAAGCTCATGTTTATTACTTTGCAACCCATCTTTACGGCATATAAAATAGCAGCCGCAACATCGTCTTCTTGCCCGTAACCGGCAGGATCAAAAGCCCTAATATTTAGTATTTTTATTTTAGGTGCTGCACCCGCAATTCCAATAGAATTATTTGTTTCGGCAGCAATTATTCCGGCAATGTATGTACCGTGCCCGTTTTCATCCATTGGATTGTTATCCCAATTTAAGTAATCTCCGCCGCTGGAATCAAACGGAAAACCCTTCTCATCTGTAAAGTCCCATCCCATATAATCATCGATAAATCCGTTATGGTCATCATCTATTCCATTTGTTTCTTTGTTTCTGCCAAGCGAATCTGTGCCGGTTTCTCCCGGGTTTATATAAATTTTATTTTTTAGATCGGGATGATGATAATCAATACCGGTATCAATTATTCCTATTAATACTGTGTCGGAGCCTTCTGTAATATTCCACGCCTTAAAGGCCTGAATTTTTTGTAATGCCCATTGTTTGCTTACCAGACTGTCGTTAGGTATCGAATCTATTTTATAAACATTAGCAGGTTGAACAAACTGGATTGAAGGATCGCTTTTGGCATTTTCTAAAAAAGTATTTGCAGCATCCTGGTTTGCAAAAGTCAGCTTAACTATTCGCGAAAGGTTAGGATCATTTTTACCTAGATTATCCGCAAAATATTCAGCTGAAAAATCTAGCGCAGATACAGTTTTTGTTTTACTGATTTTAAAAAAGTCTTTCGATTGAATTTTGTTATTAATTGACGAACGGCTTACGTAATTTTTGTACTTAATAAAATAAGTTATTTGAGAAAATGAAGTTGCGGTAAAAATTAATAAGAATAAGAGGGTAATTTTTGCCTTAAAGTTCATAAATTTCCTTCTTAAAGCTCATGTCTACTTCCGTAGGATATAAACCGGAAAAGCAGGCAGTACAAAAGTTGCTCGGGTTTGCTTCCGACACGGCTTCAAGCATTTCATCTATAGTTAAATATTCCAGACTGTCAACGCCAAGATAATTTTCAATTTCTTTTATGTTACCGTTCATTTGGTTGGCAATTAATTCTTCTCTACTTGGGAAATCCATCCCGTAATAACAAGGATGCATTATAGGAGATGATGAAATTCTTAAATGAATTTCTTTAGGGTGGGCCTCTTTAATTAAATTAACAAGCTGCTTGGAAGTTGTTCCTCTAACAATTGAATCGTCTACAATAACTACGGTTCTACCTTCAAGCACACCTTTAACAATATTAAATTTAATTCTCACACCGATTTTTCGTTTTTCCTGTCCTGGTTGAATAAATGTACGACCAATGTAATGGCTTCTTATCAAACCTATTTCCAGCTTAGATGAAATCCCCTCTTTTTCAAGTTGATTCTGATAACCAAGCGCCGTGGTATTGGAACTGTCCGGTACACTAATAACAATAACTTTATCGCCGTCTTTATCTTTAACCGGATATTTGCGGGCAAGAATTTTTCCCAGCCTTCGTCTCATCTTATCTACGTTATGCCCAAAAATAAAACTATCCGGCCTTGAAAAGTAAATATATTCAAATATACAATGTTTAGGGCTAGATATTTCATTGTTAAAAATTTTATAAGATTTTATCTGGCCGGCTTCCTTAACATCTTTATCTATTACAACAATTTCACCCGGATCAACTTCCCTTATGAATTTTGCCGAAATGATATCAAAGGCGCATGTTTCCGAAGCAATAACAAACGAACCGTTTAATTTACCAATAGATAACGGCCTAAAGCCGAGAGGATCTCTTGCCGCAATCAATTTATCATCAGTTAAAATTGTAAGAGAATAAGCTCCTTCCAGGCGTGCTAATGCTTCTATAATTTGATCTACCTGGTTATTTAATTTACTTCTTGCAATTAGATGCAATATAACTTCGGTATCGCTGGCTGTTTGGAATATAGCGCCCTCATTTACAAGTTCTTCCCTAAGATGTCTTGCATTAGTTAAATTTCCGTTATGAGAAACTGCAAGATTGCCTAGCCTGTAATGCACTACAAAAGGCTGAATATTTTTTAATGATTCGGAAGAACCGGTAGTTGAATAACGGTTATGCCCAATTGCCGAACTACCTGTTAAAGTACTTTTAAAAACGTTTGAATCTGAAAATACTTCGGATACCAAACCCTCACCTTTAAAAATTTTAAAAATGGGCTTGCCGTTCGTTTTATAATCTCTTGTAACAATTCCGCTGGCTTCCTGGCCCCTGTGCTGCAGGGCATGTAAACCATAATAAGTATTTAATGCTGCATCGTTAGTATCAAAAATACCGAAAATACCGCAATGGCATTTCGGCTTATCGGATATAATTTCCATTTAATCTTAGCTTTGTTAATTATTGCTGCAAAGTTAAGAATAAAATTAGTGTTTTAAAATAGATTTATTTAAGCCTCTGACAATTACCGCAATAATAAATACTTCCGCCCATATAATTTTCTTTTTTGATAATGGTTCTGCATTTTGTACACGGTTTGCCTACAGTATTTTTGCTTAGTTTTGTAATATATCCGCCGTAATTTCCGAACAAATCTTTCTCGGTATCTCTACCGCCTTTGTCAATCATATCTGATAATACATTTTTAATTGAACTAAACAATCCGGTTTTCTCTGTTAAGGTTAGGCTTTTAACTTTCCTTTTAGGATGAATATTTGCATCAAAAAGAATATCCTGTAATACTCCGTTGCCTAATCCGGGTATTCTTTGTTCGGTTGCAAGCAGAAATTTAACGCTTTTATTTTGCAAGGCTTCACTAGAAATAAAGTCGTTAAAATAATTTTCATTAAATTTTTTGGATAAAGGAGACGGTTTTTCCTTTGCCGTTGAGTAATATTTATTCTTAAATTCTTCTTCCTTAAAACAAAAAATACCTCCGTACATTTGGATTGAAGTTGTAAGATAGGTATAATTGTCAAATTCAATTAAAAGCTGGTGTCTATCAGGAAGCTCATTACGATCATAATGCAACTTAATCCCGGCTCCATCACTAAATACTAATTTTGTGCCGTTAAGTTTTAATTCAACCATCGCTCCGGCATTATCTACCTTGTTAATCATTTTGCCTTCAAGCAATGCTTCGTAGTTTTTAGGATCCCCGCAATACCATGCAAATTTATGAGGTGAATATGCAGTAACTACTTTTACAATCCTTCTCCCTTTTACCTTTTTATTCAGTTGATTTGCTATAACTACAGCTTCCGGTAATTCCATCATAGTATCCTCCAGCTTAGATAAAATTTATTTGTTCTTCTAATTATAAACGGGTAGATTCTATAAAGATCAAATTACAAATTCATGTTCCTAATGTATTCCGGATAGAACCCCTTTTATTTCTACAATCAATAATACTGTTTTTTTTAATTACTGAAGTTACGCAGGAAGAGAGATGGCATCTTTTACTTTAAAGAATAATTCGATAATAGTTTTATTACTATAAAAAATAAATATTTATTCCTCCCATAAAAGATGCCATCTCTTTCTCTCAAACATTTTGCGTAACTTCGGTTAATTTTTTATCTCATTCTTTATTTCCCAAAGTGAGAGTCCCCTTAAAATATTACATTTTTCACTAAATCGTATATTATTTGTCGCTACATTATTTCCGTATAAAATTCTTTGGATACAATAGTTCCTTTTTACAACTTTGCCGTCTAATATTTTTAAGTAATTTCACTTACCTGCTTTTGTTGGCCGCAGCTATGGCAATACCCTCTATGAACGCATATAGTACCGCCGCACGATTTACAGGTCCATTTCAATTTTTCATTTACTAAAAATTTTTTTATACCGTATTTTTTTATTTGTTCAAGATTTTCTATTTCACTCATGTTATATTTAGTCCTGTATCGCTTATCCAAATGCTTAAGTAGCTTACAAGGATATCTTTCGCACTCGAAACAAAACTTCGCTTTAGTAGTCTGATAAATTTGACAATTTTTTATTCTGCAATTTATTCGTGTAATCGGTTGAGTAGAATCTATCGCCCTGCAGCCGGGGCATTTATTTTTCTCTCTTAGATATCCAATACAAATACCGCAGTTTATTCCGCAGGAAGCAACAAGCGTAAATTTGTTTAATGATTTCATTTGATCGTTTTTACCTTGTATTAAGATTTTATCCTTACACTTTCCCGAAAAAATATTTTCACTTAAATTCGTTATAAAAAACCGTATTAGATCTTAGGTTTAATATCTTCACAATATTTGCCGCTGTGCTTATTTAAAATTTTCCGAACTTGAAAGTCAATAAGGCAGAAGGGCCGGAAAGATCACTATTGCTTAAATCATCAAACTTTACACCGGAAATAAATCTATAGCTTACTCCCGCATCTACTCTCATAAAACTTATAATATTAATTTCAAAATCTAAGGACGGTTCAAATACAAAGAATGCGTCGTTTGGTGAATTCCAATTAGCATCCCAATTATTATTTTCTTCCAACGACCTTCTATAAGATAACCCTCCTCCTCCGATAAGGGCGCTAATTGAATAATGTAATAACTGATCTGAATTAATGATATATTCTAGTTCTAGTCCGCCGTAACCAAAATTAAGATACGGCCCGCCGCCCCAAAAACAATCCGGTTGAGGAATATTTGCATCAATATTGTTTACAAGTCCGTATCCTCCTCCACCAATAATAAAGGAATGATTTATAATCCATCCGCCTCTGCCGCCGACTAAAACTGCAGGTTCTCCTTTTATCTGTGTGTACTTAACAACCGGGGCACCGAATCCTCCATTAGTAATTTTTCCTTTACCTAATAATGTTTCCTCCTGAGCAAATACAGAACAGCTTATAAAAATAGATATAACGATTGCTAATAAAAAAGTTTTCATGGTTTCCTCTTTTAATAAAATATTCAAAACAAAAATAATGAATTGAACATCCCCTTTCTTCTTAAAATGTAAATTCGTACAAAAGTTGCTACCCTGTGGCCAATATTAATGATTAGCGGCTGGATGAAAATTTATGATGACAGTTTGTCCCCGATCTGGAATAATTTTTGTCGGAACGGTGGGATTTGAACCCACGACCACCTGAACCCCATTCAGGTACGCTACCGGGCTGCGCCACGTTCCGAATTTTATAATTTCGATACCAAAAGTTCTAGAATACTTTTAATTTCTTCAAGGTCTTTTTTTATAGATGACTTATCTTTTTTAGATACGTTTACCGGCACTGTGTTTTCACCGGATATTTCTTCAGGGCTTTTTTTAAGATTTTCCTGTTCCGGCGAATAATTCTCCAAAATCTTTTTAGCGCCTTCAATTGTATATTTCTTTTCTCTTAAGAGAACTTTTATGTACAGGATTAGTTGAATATCTTTATTTGTATAAATCCTGTTTCCGGCTCTGTTTTTTTGAGGTTTCAATCCGTCGAATTCAGTTTCCCAATATCTTAAAACATATTGTTCAACTTCGGTAATTTTACTTACCTCGCTTATTGAATAATATAGTTTTTTAATAGAAAGGGTTTTCATTTTTCCTCAAAAAATTTTGAAAGAAAAATAACTAATCATTTCTTTAATAGCAATATCAAGGCAACTTAATAAGTTATTCCTTTAATTAAAAAGAGTTAATTTATTTAGCCGAAAGTTTTAATATTAAATAAACAGCAGCAAAATATCCGTTTTCTCTGAATCCGGAAATATACCCGTTGCAAGCAGAAGCAGTTATCATTGTTTGCCTAAAACTTTCCCTGTTTGCTAAATGAGACAGATGCACCTCAATTTTCAGTAGTTTACTTTCCTCTAATGCATCTCTTATTGCAACTGAGGTATGTGCATACCCGCCGGGATTTAAAATAATACCATTAAAGTATTTTCCCGCTCCTTGAATTTTATCAATTAACTCTCCTTCTATGTTGGATTGGTAAAAAGTAAATTCAACATCCGGAAATTCATTCTCAATAAGTTTATTTATTTTTTCCAGTCTTAATGCTCCGTACTGAGTTTTATCCCGCTTGCCCAGTAAATTAAGATTGGGTCCGTTTAAAACTAATATTTTCATTTTGATTCTGCCATTTCATCAATAATTTCTCTAAGTTTGGGTGTTAAATAAATTTGATCGATCCCCAGTTCTTTTAATGCCATCGAAAGTATTACAACTTTTCTTTGAAGATTAGCCATTTTATTAATAACTATAACCTTGTTTTCTTTTAAAATACAGTACCCGCCTTTAAAATCACCTTTTTCAAACCTTACATCCGCGCCTAATTGAGCAGCCAATGCTTTTAATTCTTGAATTATTTCTTCAAATTCTTTTTCTTTTATTTTCATAATTTTGCTTTAGTTTTAAGTTTGAACGGCTGAAAAAGAATAAAGAATATTATGGCAAAGTAACATAAAATTTCTACTAAGGGAAAACTGCTTAACACTTTAAATCTTCTTATATACAAATTTAAAACGCTACCTGCATTAAAAGCAGTACTGCTAATGTGCATGATTGATTGATAATCTATTGTCATTAAATAAAACTCGAATGGCAATGTTATAAATACTAAACACACAATTATAAAAAACCAGCCGTTTTGTTTTAAGCTTAATCCGGAAGTAATTAGGAATATAATAAAACTAAGTATGAATATTATATAAAGAACACAAGTTAAAATAACTACCGCATTTATTGTGGTTAATATACCCGGTAGATTTCCCGAATTTATATAATTATTTAATTGGTATTGATTACCCTGAAATATTTGATATGTTACTGTAAGCCTGGCAAAATAACTTCCAAGCCATAAAACACCGGCTGTGAAACTGATGAATAAAAATATTTTCGAAAATTTATTTATGTTTCCCATACGCTATTTTTTTTATAAACTAAAATAAAAAAAATTATGATTATTTCTTCTATTGACATCGGTACAAATACTGTTTTATTGCTTATTGCGGAAGTAGATGAAAATACAAAAGAAATTACCGTATTAAGAGATGAACATAGAATTCCCCGGGTTGGAAAAGGTGTTGTACAAGGTAGTCTAATAACCCAGGATAAAATAAAAGAATTGTTTGATGTTCTTAACCACTTTAATAAAATAATTAATGAATTTGATTGTAAAGAAATTATAGTTTCCGCAACTAATGCGTTCAGAATTTCTTCCAATGGCCCGGATATAGCAAGAAAAATATTTAATGAATTCAACTGGATGGTGAATATTCTAAGCGGAGACGAAGAAGCAAGGTTTTCTTTCCTAGGTTCTACTTACCGCAGCAACACCGGCAATAATACTTTAATTATTGATATCGGAGGAGGAAGTACTGAGCTGGTTTTAGGCAAGGACGAAAAAATTTCCTTTAGAAAAAGCTTCCCGGTTGGAGCTGTTATTGCATCAGAAAAATATTTCAAACATGCTCCTGTTTCAAAAAATGAGATCGATATTTTTAAGAAATTTGTCTTCAGAATATTTGGCAATATCGATACTTGTATTATGAATGTAGAAAAATCTATTGCTATTGCCGGTACACCTACTACTCTATCTTGTATTAAACAAAATTTAAAAGAATATAACGAAAACCTAATTGAAGGTAGCAATTTAACAAAACAAGATTTAACAAAATTAACCGATTCCCTGGCAAGTTTGTCTATAAATGAAATAAAAACAAAATATGGAATAGTAGTAAAAGGACGTGAAGATGTTTTATTAAGCGGTGCGCTAATTTTATTATATATTATGGATATATTGAAGTTATCTAATATTACTGTTAGTACAAAAGGTATTAGATATGGTGCAATATACAACTACCTCCTAACCAAGAGGTAGAAAAAAACTGATATAATTTGTTAAGCGGGTTTACGCTAAGTTTCTACTTCTATGGTTGTATATGTTCTCTAATTGCTTGTATAAAATTATTATGGATTTAAATTTTGCAAATAAGTGTCGTGTATTTTCTGCTCTGGTAATTTGTCCGGGTAATCTAATGTATAATGTAATCCCCTGCTTTCCTTTCTCATTTTAGCAGATTTAATAATCATGTGTGCACAAGCTGCAATATTTCTTAATTCCAGGATATCTTCAAAAATTTTAGTCCTTTTGTAAAGATCCTCAGTCTCTACAAAAATATTATGAATTCTCCTAGCAGCTCTATCAAGTCTTCTATTAGATCTTACTATACCCACATAGTCCCACATTATTTGTTTTATTTCTTTTATACTGTGTGATATTAAAATTTTTTCATCATAAGATAAGGCACCAAGATCGTTCCAATCAGGAATTTCAGGAAAGTTTTCTGCATGGTTCGACAGGTATTCTTTTATATCACCGGCGGCACGGTGTGCAAAAACAACAGCCTCTAACAAAGAATTACTTGCCAGCCTGTTTGATCCATGTACACCGGTCATACTAACCTCACCGCAGGCATATAATCCTCTTAGTGATGTCCTTGCAAATTCATCAACAGCTACACCGCCGCAGGCATAATGAGCTGCCGGTACTACCGGAATAAAATCTTTACTGATGTCGATATTCCTTTTCAGACATTCATTATAGATGTTTGGAAAATGGTCTATAATATCCTCTTTTTTCTTATGAGTAATATCCAGATAAACAAATTCATCGCCGCGAACTTTTAATTCATTATCAATAGCTCTTGCAACAATATCACGAGGGGCAAGTTCTTTCCTGGAATCGTATTTAGCCATGAAGGCATTGCCGTCAACAGTTCTTAAAATTCCACCAAAGCCTCTTACAGCTTCCGAAATAAGAAAAGCTGTTTGGCTTCCGCTGGCACTGAATAAAGACGTAGGATGAAACTGAATAAATTCCATATTGCCGATTTTTGCTCCCGCTCTGTAAGCCATTGCAAAGCCATCGCCTGTTGCAATACTTGGATTTGTAGTGTGTAAATAAACCTGCCCCAAACCGCCGGTTGCCAGAACGGTTACATTAGCAGCTATTTTAATTACTTCTTGTTTACCACAGTCCAATACATAAGCACCCCAGCAATTTCTATTGTTCAGCGGTTCATCTTTTAATTTTTGGATGTTATGTTCGGTAATAAGATCTATTGCTAAGGTATTTTCGATAATTGTAATGTTTTTAATGGAATTAAGTTTAGCAATTAATGCCCTTTCTATTTCTTTTCCTGTCAGGTCTTTGGCGTGTACAATCCTGGCCATGGAATGCCCGCCTTCCTTTGCAAGATCCAATCTGCCGTTCTTCCTTGTAAATTCCGTTCCTATTTCAATTAGATCTTTTATTCTATCGGGTCCTTCGGTTACCAAAATTTCAACGGCTTTTTTATTACATAAGCCTGCTCCCGCAATTAATGTGTCGGAAATATGTTTTTCGAAAGTATCGCTTGGGTCTATAACGGAGGCAATACCTCCCTGTGCATAATTTGTGTTGGATTCGTTTTTATTTTTTTTTGTTACAACAATTACGTTGGCAAATTTGGAAATTTCATAAGCCGCAAAAAGCCCGGCTATTCCGCTTCCAATTACAAGAACATCAGTTTTAATTTCCATCTATAATTTTTCTTTTTTAAAATGTTATTTGTATAAATAAATTGAATTAAGATAAATAATAAAATACATTGAGGCACTAAATATAATACCTGCCAGCATTGAATATAAAAAATTTCTGCTTTGTGTTTTGATAGCTGTAATTGAAAGCACTACTCCCCATAAAATTACAAGCAGTTCAAAGATTGTTAATATAACGGCAGTTCCTTCTTTAATTGTAAACGGTGAAGGGTTGTTTGAAAAAAGAGCACCGCCGAAAACGGTAAGCTCTACAATAAAAAGAAATAACAAAGCAAACACTTGTGGTAACAATGAGAATATCAATATGGAAAGATTATCTCTAAATCTTGTTTTTAACCCGGTTATTTTGTTTGCTAGTGTTATAAATATACCGATTAACAGTAAAAAGACTGCAAGCGATACTGTAACAATTAAATAATTTTGTACGTAGTGTTCAAAAGCAGGTTCGGTTTTATGAGTCAGCAAGGAAAGATACATTGAATCTATAAAAAGCTTTACGGAAGCAACCAGGAAAATTGTAATTAAAAAATTTTTATGCTCGGATTGAATGATTATTTCAAATCCTTTCCGCGGGCTTTCTATTAGCAGTCCCAT
>JBJKSH010000026.1:0-7036 GCA_046704255.1 Ignavibacteriaceae bacterium
GTAAAATAGATTTCCCTTATTCCACCCGCACCGCCTTGTAAAGCCGTTGCAAGTCTTCCGCTTCTTGAGGTCAGTTTCCCTTCAACCGGCAACCCTCCACCCGATCTCATATATTTTGTAGAGGCAATTTTCCCTATATTCCCTAGAATTTCTTCGCCCGCTTCTCTTAGCATGTTTTCAAAGATCGACTGAGGCATAAGCGTCCAATCGTTTCAGAATTTTTTCTTCCGCAGTTAAATCATAAGTAATATTATCCGAACCGCCGCTTCTTCCATTAGAATCTCCACTCTTACCCAAAGTATTTTCTCCGTAAGCGGTTTCATTCCAATATAGTTTCATTAGCTCCTTACAGATTTTTTGTATTTCTTTCGGCAACGTAGTAGAATCATAACCGGCAGTATAAGTGATTTTATAATTCTGATGCCCCCTTGCAAACACATATCCGTCAAGAACAATTTTTACCTTATCAACAATCAATAATCTTTGGTAATAAATTCCCTGTGTTAATTCAGTCCAAGTTTCTTCGTTGTTTGCATCAAGTCCCCAATATTCTTCTATTTTGCTCACTTCGGTAATAGGAAACTGCTTTAACACGAGGGTATTTGTGCCGTCGCCGTCGTAATATTCATCAGTATAAGTCTGCCCGAATATGTCTCTATTAAGCCTTGCCCGTACCTTATCTTCTATTTCGGCCTTCAACGTTGCAAGAATCGTATCGTAAGTATCGGCACTTATTTTAAGAAAATCTTTATAATTGGCTAACGTAACTATTTCTGTTATTGCACTCATGCAAATATTACTTTCGGAAATCCAAGTGTTTTCAATATTTTTATTGAGTCTTTAAATTCAACCATTCGGTCGAGTTCACCTCTGCTAAATACTAGGGTTTCTCCTTTTAGATAATTTCTACCCTCAAAGAAAAACCCCGTTAATATTTCACACAAATACTGCACTACTGAGTACCCCAGGCCTCAAATACCAATATTAATTTATTGGGATCCGTGGCATCGTTGCCTGCGGTTGCGCCCCGGGTAATAACCTTTATTACATTTGCCCCTCTTAGTGCTTCCTGCGTTAACAAAGTAGCGTTACTTGAATATAGTTGCTCAAATGCAGAGGCACCCGCAGCAACATTTATGGTAACGGTAAAAGTAATAGCCGTAGAGCTATATCTTATTAATCCATCCGGTATATCATTAACACCCACATAGCAGTCAACCGAATCAACATCGAGTTCTCCCGTGCCTATTGCTGTAACGGAAATAGAATCTATTTTTGACAGCCCTAATCTGGAAAGGTCAACATAGCCGGTTTCATCAACCGAATTTGCAACTGTTCCGCAGTCAACGTAAGCAAAGTGCCCGTCATAAGTGGTGGTCTGGGCAAATGAAATAGCTGCGAATAATAAAACAAATAATCCGATAAGTTTTTTCACGTTACACCCCCGCTTTCTTTAATGCAGAATAGGCCTCCACTAATCCGGGATGGAAAGACCAATGTCTTTTAAACCTAATTGCTGTTAAATCGTTTTGGAATAAAGAAGTGGAATCAACAACAGCTTCGGTAGATTGGTCTATTGTCATTCCTTTTTTGTCTTTCAGGTAAGAGAACCTGAAGTTTCCGAGCAATAAGAAAGGATCGCCCGCATCCAAATCAGCCTTGGTTGTGGTTTGCTCCACTATCTTTAACGGATAACCCGCAAAAGTAGGAACGTTAACGGCAGCGTTGGGCATTACAAAAATAGGATTACCAACATCGTCCTTAATTTTTCTTAAAGACTCTACTATGGTTCTATGGCAAACCCAATTGGCACTGGCTAAATATTTTTGGTCAACACCGTAAAGCATTCCCATAATCTGATCATAGGTTACTGCATCCGGATCTGCGTTATCAGTATATCCAAAACTATTAGATGGATAAAAAAGACCTGTAAATACAGTATTGGTTTGCCCAAAGACTTTACTATCTTCGTCTTCGCCAAAGCCTATCGCAGCTTCCTCTTTTAGATAGTTAACAAAGTCAACTATAGAAAACTGTTTTAATTCATCGGTTAGCACAACAAGCCCGGCAGCCTTTTTAGCGGTCATCGTTACAATTGTTAGCCCGACTTTACTCGTAGTGATGGCTGCATTCTCTCCGGGATAATAAACAGTAACCCCAGTTCCCCTTTTAGGAATTTTAAGATTATCTACCTTGGGCGGAAACCCACCAACAGATACAGTGCTTCGGGCTTGTCCATAGGTAGGTATCAAACCTATAATATCCGCAGATACGCTATCCGGTACCAAATAACCACCGTCGGCATCCGTAGTCATGTTATTTGGATCTGCTGTTTTATATTCCTCTACCGTTTCCTTGTTCAACTCGGCAGCCACAACAACATTCTTGGTAATAACGGCTTTAGCAAGTTTTCCAAACCTATCAACTTGGTTTGATTTTAATTGTTCTTTTTCGTCCTTTCCCCCGGCATCTTCCTTTGGAATTATGACATATTTCTGATCTATCTTATCAAGACCAGCCTCTTTTACATAACCGGCAACAGCTTCTCCCGCAGTCTTAGCCATTAGTTCGGTAAACTGCTCCTCGGTCATTTCACTAATTTTCCCCATTGTTTTCCCCTGTAATTTATATTAAAAAATTAATCTCGCCCTCTTAGCCTTCTAAACTCTCCCTCAATAGCGGATTTAAACTTTTGCGCAAATTGTTCTTCCGTCATATTGACTAAGTTCTCCGAAGGTTGTACGACTTGATTTTTAAGTGTTTCTTCCTGTTGTTTAATTAAATTTTTAAGTTCTAAAATTTCATTCTGCATTTGTTCAATGTGCGAATCGTCTTTGCTTTCAACTAATGATTTAAGTGTATCATAATTCTGTTTAATTTCACTCAATTCCGATTTGAAACTTTCCAGCGCCAGTTTAATGGAAGATTCATCTTCCATATTTTTAAGAATATATTTTGCCCCATCACTCTTAAGCAAATGTTTCATTTCATCCATTGCATTCGGATTCATTGCAATTGGTGCACTTGAATATTCGAGTAGCTCCCATGCGTTGATATAGAAGATATTCTTTTCACTGTCAAAAGTTGTTGCGTTTTGTTTTGTGCGGTCAATCTTAAACCCTATGGACCAGGTAGACATAAACCCGCCTGCATGAAGATTATAAATATCTTCCGCAAATGGATGATCGGCAAATTGGGTCTTTGCTAAAACGCCCTCATCTTTCTTTTTTCTCCATAATGATTTTGCTATTGGAATAGCATTGGGATTCCATACATAATTATGATTATACCAAACAGCGGGTGATTTAGCAAAGTCTCCATCATTCATTCCCCTGGGATTAACAACATCGCCCCCCCTGTCAATATCTTTTGTGCTTATCCAGTGTACAATTGATTTTTCTGCACGAAGTTCCTCAACCTTTTCTGCCTTAACTTCAAAAACGCCCTTATCAATATCATCTTCAAAGAAAGATTTTCCGTCAATCATATCAAGAATTTTTCCCGCAGCATTTAAAATGGCTTCATCACCCTGTCCGCCCGATCTTTGCTTAATCGCAATTATCCCGGCACGGTCTACATTTTTAAAGTCGGAAGTAAAAATATATTTGTAGGCTCCCTTTGTTTGTTTGTCTACGCTTTCGTCAATTCCAAGATGCCACTTAGCGAATGCCTCAATACCGTTCTTTTCTATGTAAGAATTTTCCGAATCGGCACTCGGTTTATTCCAGCTATCCGGTTTAGTTACCTTACCGCCTTTAGCTAAACTTTTTGCGTGGCTGTTGCCCGCACTATAAAGTGAATTCCCCATTTTAATTTCCCCTGAATATTTTTAATTAACTCCCTCAAACTTAACCTTCAGCACCCTTGAGCGGTTGGATAATGTTCTGATCCTTATCCCGTCTGGTCTATATGTATTTTCAATTTTTAATTTTCTCACCTCTCCCGCTGCAATTACAACCACAGTATTGTCGCTTATCATATTATCCGTCTGCACATCCCTCAACCCTATTACATTTGGTGTATATGTAGAATCTAAATCGGAATATCCTTCAACCGCTACCGTATCGTCCGTGGAAGAAGAATCATAAACAGAAATATATCCAACCACATAGTTATAGGCAAAGTCGTTTATAACCGTATCCTGATTTACAAGTGAATCGACCCACGACTTATGAGCTGGGAAGGCAATGTAAATCAAGTTTGCAACCGTATCTCCACCCGCACTTTGCATCTGTGTATATTTGCCACTCGATTGACTCTTTTTAGGCGAATAGTCCTGTCCGTAAGCAGCAAAGGCAAATATCAAAATAAATAAGCATAAAAGTTTTTTCATTCTCCCCTCACATTCTAAAATTAAAATTAGTAGGTGTCCTCTCTGCCTCCCCATCGCAGTGAGGACACTTGCATTTTTTCGTGTTTTCCCTTTGGGTTACACAGAACTTCTCAAATTTCTTCTTACATTTTTTACACTTGTAAACTATTGTCGGCATATATTTATTTTGTTTAATTTAGGAAAAGTATGCGTTGCGATACTTTATTATTGCAACCATCCTATCGGGATGATTTAGCCGCGCTTGCCGGACACATAACCCTTTTTAATTATTTTCCTTTAATAGATGTTGATAATACACTATCAAATTACTTGTTAACATTGCAAGTTCATATAATCCGCAACTCTTAAATAACCCCAATTTAGTTTGTAGGGTTTTTAAATTCTGTTTTATTATTTTTTTCTCCTTTGTGGTCATTTAATTATTTCCTTGTGGATTTGTATTGCTGTTTGCATTGTTAGGCTTTTGCCCTATCTGCTTACCTGTGGTTAAGTCAACTAAAGCCCCGCCCACACTATCCGTAAAGGCATCCATAAGTTTGGCGTTTGAAGGTTCCCAGTTTTCTTCTTCCCTCACTTCGTTTCTTGTCAACCACCCCTGGTCAATACCGTTTTGATAATATTTTAATTTACCCTCAACGTCTTTTGGTGCAAGCGAATCGTGTTTAACCACAAAAGCATTACCAAATTCCATTTTTACGTGCTTAGTCCACACACTATCAACATAATCTAAATTTGGATCTATAAAGGTAGAAGTATATCCAAACATGGCCGCTTCCGCACTTGCCCGGTTCGTATAATCCGAAGCCCCCCCAATTAAAATTGCCGGTGTTCTAAAAGCACCCAAGATTTCTTCCTTGGATAGCTTCCTTTGTCCGCTTAAATCCATATCCTTTATTGAGTACGCGCTTTTCACCGGTTGCAGTCCGCCTTCAAATAAAGCAGTATCAAAACTTTTTCCCACACCCATTTTAGATTCAAGCTGTGCCTTTGCCCTATTAAACGAAGTCTTATCAAGCATCTGGTTTGTGCTCCACACTTGCCCTAAGAAACCGCCCTTATCCAAAAACTTTCTCATATAGGCCGTCTGCATTTTATCAACTTCTATCTGGTCAAGTATCCCGCTTATTAAAGCCTCCCCTTTTATAAACGAGCCGGAATGGGGATACCTTATATGCACAATATCTTCTGCCGCTATATCTATTGTTTTGTCGCCATTATCATATTCATAATGGTCAATCCATTTTGTTTTAGACGAAATCGGCTTTACTCTCTGCGGTTCAAGCATTATGGTTTTTATCCATACTCCCAAACCATTTCTTAATTTAAGAAAATAAGCATTCCCGTTTACAGCCTGAAATGCGGCTATAAAGTATTTCAACTCCCACCAAACCTGAAATTCGTTTGGTTCATTCATCATGTTTAAGAACGGATGGTCTGTTCTCTCAATTAATGCTCCGTCAGACCTTTTTTTATATAACCTAAAATTTGCCTTTGAGTAGTAATTGCCCCATGTATTTATACATGAACTTACAAGCCCGGTTTGGTTTCCCTTCTTATCTCTTTCAAACCAATCCCCAAAGGTTGTTAATATGCCTTCTGTATCGGTAAGTAGAATTGATTTTTTTGCTAACTTCCAAATGTCTTTGAAATACCCCATCCCCTGCCTGTTAAAATTATACTTACCGGTAACGAAACCATAAAACCGCCAAAAAACACTCTAAGTGCATCCAATAAACTTAGAGAATTCAGCATCAAGCATATTCCGCCAATTTCAAATAAAAATAAAAATCCGCCGCACAATGATAAAAAAATGATGGTTCCTGCTTTTAATGCGTAGATTTTTATGCGTTGGTCTCCCTTGAAATTTTTTACCAATTTAAGCATAAATAATTTAAATGTCAACATTTGTTATTGACTTTCACTAAAAAAATATTTAAAATTAAAGTTTTTATTTTTGTTGAATTATAAATTCAACTTTATTTTTTTTACTTTACTATTAATTATTTTTATGTTATTATTAAATAATCTATAAGGGAATAATAACATGAAATACGTTTTTCTTATTTTATTACCGTTCCAGTTTCTTTTTGCACAATTGGATTCCGTCAGCATAAACATTGGCGGCTACTCTCTCCGTGCAGAACAAATCTTCAATATGGAATATGTAACTCTTACCTTCCAAAAAGATACCTTTTATTATGCACACTCACCCGCCCAGGAAATAATTGCAAAAAATTATAAACCCGTAAATAAACTGGAATTCCAAAGGGTGTTAATTTCAATGCTTCAAAAAATTTCACACTCTAATAAAAAGACAAGAAATAAGTTCAAACATTTTGCAACAAAGTATAAACATTTTATGCTCTCTTTATCTGGCACTACGTGGCACTATAAATAACTTTTTTTCATCATATTCTATCATAAAGCCATCGCAACAAGTTTTAATTTTAAACTTTGTTTTCGTATTGCCTCCTTTAATTTATTAAGCAATAAACATTTTTAATTCGGAATACTTTAATGAATGCGTAAAAATCGGATATCGTGTTGCGTCCATTGCATCATCCCTAATTTTTACAACCTTACCCTCAATCGGTTTACCGTTTTCATCTTCCGCCCATTTGTAAGAATCTACCTCTCTGTTAATATTTACGTTGGAAGATTTTGTGTGTACCCTTGAACTTCTTACCTTGTCAAGTCCTGCCA
>JBJKSH010000027.1:0-19504 GCA_046704255.1 Ignavibacteriaceae bacterium
CTTTGTTATTTTTTTGCAGCCCCTCGGCAAAGCCGGCCGCCAAAAATAACCCGCAAAGAACAATTGTGAAAATAGTTTTCTGCATTGTTTTCCCTCGCACTTTAGTGAAAATAGATTTATTAGTTTAAAGCTTTTGCTAATGCGCAATGTTTATGCCATTTTTGTTTTTAGTGCAAAATAAGCTGTTTTTAAAGGGGTAAGGTTTGAAATTGGTAATTATTACCGATTTGGCTAGGGAAAATTATAAATATTGTAAAATTTATTTACAATATTTAGCGGTAATATTTGATTTTAGCGAATAATTAAATCTTTTCCTATTGTTTTTCCTTAAAATACTTTTCATTATTTGAATGAGGGAAAAATAATTCACTATGTTAATAAGAATACGAAAAATATAATTAAATTAGAATAACGATGATCACTTAATCAACAAATCAAGTTTTGGACGGGAAATTTTTAACAATTTAGCCGTCTTGGATTTATTACCGCCGGTTTTTTCCAGAACCTGCTTTGCATATAATTCAATTAATTTTTTAATTGTAGTTTGAGTATAGTTAAGATTTAAATTTATATACTGTGGAAGGTTGTTTAGTGATTCATCGCTGCCAACTGCCTGCGGCGGCCCAACGTTAACCAGTGTAGATAAATCATTAATTCCCAAAACCGAATTGTTAGCCAGAAGCACTGCTCTTTCCATAGCGTTTTTTATTTCTCTAACATTGCCCGGCCAGGGATATTTTACCAGAAAATCTTTTGCTTCATTATCCAGTCTTCTTATTGATTTATTAAACTGCCGGTTGAACTCTTTAATAAAATGTTCCGCAAGAATAAGGATGTCGTCTTCTCTTTCTCTTAACGGAGGGATAAATAAAGTAACTACATTTAATCTATAATATAAGTCACTTCTAAAAGTATTAAGCTGAAGCAACTCTTCCAGGTTCATATTCGTAGCGGAAATTATTCTTGTATTTATAGGTATATCCAAAATTCCGCCAAGGTGCCGTATAACTTTTTTTTCAATTGCCCGCAAAAGTTTCTTTTGAATACCGGTGCTTAAATCACCAATTTCATCAAGGAACAAAGTACCGTTTTCTGCTAATTCAAATAAGCCCGGTTTTCTGGATCTTGCATTTGTAAACGCACCGGGTTCATATCCAAAAAGTTCGGACTCCAGCAGATTCTCCGGTATTGAAGAACAAACAATGTCAACAAATGGTCTGGAAGAATCTTTATTTATATAGTTATGAATTGCCCTTGCAAGCAGACCTTTGCCGGTTCCGGTTTCGCCGCGGATAAGAATATTCATATCCTCCTTTTCCGCTACTTTTTTTGCAAGCTTAATCACCCTTAAATAGTTTTGGGAATTGCCGATGATTGAACCGAAGTCATCTATATTTTCTGCAAATTCTTCCGTAGAAGGCAAGGAAGTAAGGAAGGCGTTATTCGTGATAATTTCTTCAAGGTAAGAGATAAATTTATACAGCTCATACGGAAAAATAAATATATCTACAAAGCCGAGCTTGGCAATTGAACTAACCAGCAGCGCATTGTTATTTGGAATGACAAAGATAACCTTGTTTTTAATTGTACCTTTAATCTTTATTATTTTACTAATAAGGCGGGATTCAATATCGTTAACCTGCAGGATAATTATTACATTCGGCTCTACCGAAAAACGTTTTGAAAATGCAGGAATAATCGGAAGATCTTTCAATTCAAGCTGCTTAATTGCAGATTGAATGGAAGAAACATCATCAGCATCCGAGTAAACTTTTATTTTTGCCCTGTATTTACTCATTTAAATATCACTTAATTTTTCCAATGCCTGTTTGCGGCCGGGAGATTCCAGGTAAATTTTTCTTGCCCGGGAATCCTTAATATTATCGGCAATATAATTTATTACTGCTTTTGAATATTTAATATATTCCTTTGCTTTTTTAGCGTTTCCTCTTTCGCTGTATGCTTTAGCCAACGCAAAAAGAATTCTCCATGTTGCTTCGGTTATATAGGATTGAGAAATTAATTCGTATGATAATCCGTAAAAATCCATATAAGATTTGTCATCCAGTCCCGGCATTTTTTCTACTATTAAACCAAACGTAAACTGCCGCTCTGCTTCAAACAAAATATTATTTTTGCATACACCTGTAAAAGTTTCGGATTGAAGCTGCCGGTAAGCAGTTTCGTATTTTTTCAGCCTAATTAATAATTGAACAATTAATATTGAGCAGGCAAAGTAATCGAACAGGCTTTCCTGCTGCAGGAAATATTCCTTAAGTGTTTCCAAAGATTCTATTACCGTATCGATTTTGGAACTTTGAGATTTATTTAAAAGGTTAAGGAACAAATAATAATTTTTGTATTTTTCGGATAGTTTATCCGGTTCGGAGAAAGCTTCAATTTCTTTAATGATGGAATTCAATCTTTCAAAGTCCCCTATAATAAAACATAATTTGCCCAGCATAATTTCTGCTTCCATTGCTTCTTCAATATTTTGAAGCTGCCTGAACGTATCGACAGCATTGTTAAGCGATTCCACAGCCTGCTGATAGTTGCAAGTAATAATATAATTTTCTCCTAAATTAATTTGAATTAAGCCAAGGCTTTTTCTATTTCCCAAACTGGTAAAAATAGAAAGGGCTTTTTGATAATTCTTAATAGACTCATCGAACTCAAGAGTGTCGAAATAGTATATTCCGAAATTTCCCAGCAGCAATGCCTCCTGTTCCAGGTTGCCGATGGAACGGTTTATTTCCAGGGACTTCTCCCAGTAATCTTTAGATTTTGAGTGTTCTCCTTTAACACCGTAGATGTTCCCGATGTTCATTTGCATCTGCGCCATTCTAAATCTTAAGCCGGCCCCGGCGTAGGCATTATATCCTTCTTCAAAATATTTAAGAGAGCTGTCCGTATCGTTGTCCTTGTAAAATGAAATTAACCCAAGCATTTGGTAAGTTAAGCCTTTTTCTTCTGGAAGGGTTGATTTATCTTCAATTATTTCTCTACATATTTTAAAAGCTTCGTCGTAATTGTTTCTGTTAAATTCTACGGAAGCTATTTCCAGCAGCAGCTGATTTTTAATAGACGGATTTTTTACGCTGCTTAGCTGGCATTGCAAAATTTCTTTGCCCTGTTGGTATTCACCAAGTCCCGTTAAACATTTACCTTTAATTATTAATAATTCGGCTTTTTTTTCATTACTTAAATTTTGTTTTAAAAGCTCTTCAATAAGATTTAATGCCTCTTTATAACGGCTTAGTTTAAAGTTTATGTTACAAAGTACTGCCTTTATTTCGATAATCTTATCTTCGCTTAATTTAAATTCCGTAATATGCTGAAGTATTTTTAACTCATAACTATATGCAGAAATTTCTTCGGCTTGTTTTAGCTCTTCTTTCCAAAAGCCGTAAGAAGAATAATAATCACCGGCAAGTTCATAATGCCCGGCAAGTTCGGCATTATTAAAACCGGGATAGTTCTTTTTAAGAAATGAAGAAATTGCAGCGTGCAGGCCGGTTTTATCTTTTATAGAAGAATATACAAACTGCTTTAATCCTTCGGAAGTAAAAACCGGGTTTGTATTTAACTGCAGCGGGTGAATAATATTTTTATGGCTTAAACCCGTAATAACCTGAAGCAGTTCTTCGTTGGCGTAATTAAAATATTTGGAAATTAATTCAGGGCTTATAAATATATTAAAAGCGGATATAAGCTGTGCCGTTTCCAATTCTCTTTTATTTAATTTGGAAATACGCAGATTGTAAATTTCTTCGTGAGAGCTTTTTAGCAAATCAGATGATTTTTTGTCGGCGGTAATTTTAACACCTTTGCCGGAAAATGTTAAAATCTTTAAAAGAATTATGTCCTTTATAAAACCTTCCAGGCTTCCGGGAAGTAAATCGGCATAAGACATAATAAGCCGTTTCAATTCTTCTTTGGGAAAAATGGAGGAAAGGCTTTTTTCAAGATATTCATTTAATTGAACCTCAGTAAAAGGCGTAAGGTCTATTTCTCTAAGGTTAAAGATAAAATCCGTCAAGAATTGCCTGTCGCTGTTCTCCGTTAAAATTATCTTAATTTTATTTACCTGTAAAATAGGTATAATGTTTTTAAAAACTTCCAATGTATAATTATCATAAGTATTAAAAGCATCAAGGATAAGGATGAACTTACATTCCTCCGGCAGGTTGTTAAATAATGATTTTAAATCGTCAAGAAAATCATTGTTGTCCGATTTTAATACCTTGTTTGTAAGTGATAAAAGCTCGTTTGTTAATATGTTATAAACAGTTTCATTAAATATTATTTTACTGATAGTGTACTTAACAAAACGGATGCCGGTAAGAGAGTTTTTATTGCTAATAAAAATTGCATTTCTGTTGTTTGAATAAATTTCACTTGCAAGGGAAGTCTTCCCGGCACCTTCCGAACCTCTTATAGTAAAAACTTCATTGCTTGTTTTATCATTTAAATAGCTTTTAAGAATGTTTAGGGAGTCTCGCCTGTCTGCAAATACATAAGCAGGCATCCAATCTTTATATACCGGTTCATCAACAGGAATATCTAATGCTTCCAGTATTTGAATTGCATTTTCGAACCGATCAGACGGTTCTTTGTTAAGCAGTTTTTTAACGGTATTATTTAAATTATTTGAAAAACCGTTTTCCGGGAATTCAAATTCTTTTTCAAGATGTGCCCTGTAAATATCCAGTTCATCGGAAACATCAAAGGGAAATTGCCCGTAGATAATTTTATAAAGGATAATTCCAAGTGAATAGAAATCAACCCGGTAGTCGTGCTTTGTCCTTTTTAAAATTTCCGGTGCAATATATTCTGCCGTTCCTCTGATAATAGTTTCTTTGGTTTCCAAAATGTTTTGTGCAAAACCCAGGTCGATTAATTTAACAAACGGTTTATTTTTATAATTAGAGACTAAAATGTTTTGCGGCTTTAAGTCGTAATATATGTAATTGGAAATATGAAGGTAACAAAGAAATGAGCTAATCTGTTTAATAATATCCTTTAAAATTTCCTCATTATCCAGGCCGGGGTATTTTAGTAATTCAACTCCTTCAACAGATTCAAGAGTAAAAAATTTGCTTCCGGTTAAAATATCTTTTTCTTCGTCTCCCGTTTTAAGTACGGTTCCGTTATCGATGGATTTTACAATGTTGGGGTGATTTAGTTTTTGAAGGATAAAAAATTCATTTTTAAATGTTTTAACTTCTTCTGCATTTGCATCCGGTGATAGAATTTTTATTGCTATTTCCTGCCCGGGGAAATCAATGTCTTCGCATAAAAATACCGTGCTTCTTCCTTTACCTAATTGTTTTTTAATGATGTATTTTTCATTTACCATATTCTACCCGGGGATTAAAATAAAAGTTAATTTCTTTACCTAAATTATTAGCCGTATACAAAGTTAAAAATAAAATCAGTCCGGGAAAAAATATCATCCACCATGCCTGGGAAAGATAATTCTGCCCGGCTTCAATCATAGAACCCCACGAAGGATAAGTGCTGCCGGTTCCGAGTCCCAGGTAACTTAAAGCGGCTTCGGCTAAAATTACGTTACCATATTGAAAAACCAGGTTAACAGTAACAGGTGCAAGTATTACGGGTAGTACTTCTTTTAATAAAAGCCGGGTTTTGGAAAGACCTATTAATTTTGCGCTAATAAAAAAATCTTTGTTTTTTAGAGAAATAACTTCGCCGCGGACTATCTTAAACAAACTCATCCAGCCTGAAAACCCCAGAACAATTACAACACTTAAAAGAGAGTTTCCGAACAGTGCAAGAATAAGTATAATTAAGAATATAACAGGGAATGCAAGGAACATGTCCGTAAACCGGCTTAAAGACGAATCTATTGCTCCGCCCGGATACCCGGCTAAGAATCCAAGTGTCAATCCTAATATAAGAGATATTAAAACCGATCCCAAACCTACAAACAAAGAAATCCTTGCGCCGTAAACCAGCCTGGCAAAAATATCTCTTCCTAGTTCATCTGTTCCCAGTAAAAAATATTTTGCAGTAATTTGAGGTTCTCCGTTTTTAACTAATAATTTATTCAGCGGAATTTCATTTGCAAATCCGCCCTGGTAATATGTTACTTTTCCGGAAGCTACAACGCTGTCTGCAAGAATAATATTTTCATTAAAGGATCTTTTTACAACATCATTCTTAAGGCGGATGAAATTTGCAAACAAAGAACTATTGGCGGCATCATTTTCTTTAAGGTGAAGTACCTCCACTTTGCTAAACGGCGGCAGTAATTTTGTAACGGAAAGGTTCTTTTGAAAGTCAGGGTTTTCCGCCGTAACGAGCGGTGCTAAAAGAAAAAATATAAATAGAACCGTAATTACCGAAGAGGTAAAATTAATTACTTTATTAAATATCGGTTTTCTTCTTTTAACAAAAGCCAACGCCGGGATAAATAAAATTAGGAATGCAGATAAGACTGAATCAATTAAAGGAAAACCGATTTGTCCTGCGGTTTGAGAAAAATCCGTTAATAGCAGATAAATAAAATCAAATAGAAGGATGTATGATTTTACAATAAGATTAAATCTTAAAATAAAAATAAGAAGAGATATTAAAATTAATACATGCCAAATTTTAATTTTAAAATGCATCTAGTTTAAAATCCCTTTTAATAATCTTTTATCTATCTTAGCCTTTACAAGGTCGGCAATTAAATTAGTAATTATAACCAATATACCGGCCGTAAAAGTGCAGCCTACAACAAGCGGGTAATCCCGGGAAAGTATGGCGTTAACAGTAAGCCGCCCCATTCCCGGCAGGGCAAAAATAACTTCGGTAATTAATGCTCCTCCGAATAATAATCCCAGTTCTACGCCCGCAACGGCAATAAGCGGGCTTACGGCATTGGGAATAACATGTTTCCTGGTAATTTCTTTTTCCGTCAAACCGTGCATTCGCAAATTTTCAACAAAAGGTTTGTTGTAAACCTCAATTAAATTATCTCTTAAATATTTATAATACACAGCCGCACCGCCAAGTGACAGCGTAATTAAAGGCAGTACCATGTGGTCTGCATAGTCCAGCAGCCGCTGAAAAAAAGTGAATGATCCAGCATCGAACGAACTTAAGCCCGATGTGGGAAGTATATTTAACACTCCCGAAAAAATATAAATAAGTGCAACACCTATTACAAACGACGGCAGCGCATAAACCATTAGACTTGTTTTACTGATTGTTCTATCCAGAATTCCGTTAATTTTTTTTACCGAAAGCAGCGAAAGAAAAAACGCCGATGTAATTTGTATTATAAAACTAAGCAGTGAAAAAACAAGTGTAAAAGGCAGATACATAGAAATTACTTTGGTAACGGGAAGCCTGTAGGTATACGAAATTCCGAAATTGCCGCCGCATAAATTCAGTATAAAAGATTTATATTGCTCTAAAAGTGATCCGTTTAGATCAAAAGAATTTTTAACAAGTGAGGCAAGCCCGGGGCTTAGTTCCGGCGAAACAAATTTTTGATACGGCTCTCCCGGTGAAATCCTTAAAAGGAAAAAGAGAAAACTAATTAATAAAAACAGAACAAGCAGTGAAGTTAAAATTCTTTTTAGTAAAATTTTAATAATTTCTTTTTTCATCTAAGGCTGTTTTTTTATAGACCACTCGCTGCAATCACTTAAAGGACCGAGCGGCGTTACGGAAACATTTTGAATTTTTTTATTGTAGGCTATTATATCGTCTATCCAATATAAAAATGTAAACGGCTGTTCTTTGTAAATTATATCCTGAATTTTTTTATATAAATTGTCTCTCATTGTTTCCGATTTTTCCTTTTCATATTTATCAAGCAGATAATCTACCGTTTTGTTTTGAAAGCTTACTACATTAAACTCCCCTTTATCAAGATTGGAATGCCAGATTGTTTTCATATCTTCTGGAATTTGAATTGACCAGCCGGATATCCATGCATTTAAATCCCTTGCAAACATTTTCTGGAAAAATACTTCAGGCTCTAGTTTTTCCAGTTTAACATTTATACCGATTGCTTTTAAATTATTTTGAATAATGTTTGCCGCAAAATCTCTAAGCGGGTTGCCGGAAGGATAATTTAATGTGAAAGAAAATTTCTGCCCGTTTTTTGTCAGCACACCGGAATTGTTAATATCCTTCCAGCCGGCAGAGGATAAAAGTTGTTTGGCTTTTGCCGGATTGTACGGCAGAGGTTTTAATGATGTATCTATAATCGATTTGAATATGGGGGAGATTGGGCCTGCGGCAAGCTCGCCGTAATTATCTAAATATTCCCTTAGAATTTCTTCCCTGTTTATTGCATAAGAAAGTGCGGTTCTTACTAAAGGATTACCAAATAATTTATTGGGTACAATTTTTTTATCCTTTTTATATAATAATGGATTTATATTATTCCACCCGATGTAATCGTATTGAGTACCTTTAAGCAGTTTAACATTTAGAGCCGGATCTTTTTCTAAAGCAGCTACATCTCCGGCTTTTATATCGGTCATATAATCTATTTCTCCCTTTTTAAGCTGCGTTAGCTGAGAGTTATAATCAGGTACGATTTTAAAAATAAGTTCTTTTATTCCGTTTGGGTTGTACAAAAAAGAATTTTTATTCTGACTTAAAATAATATCCTGGTTCTTTTCCCACCTTGAAAGTAAAAACGGTCCATCGGTAACAGGCTTAATTTCTTTTTCAACCGTCACCATATTATTTCTGTTTACGCTGTCATAAACATGTTTCGGAAGGATAGGAAAATCAATATCGTAGAACGAGGGGATACTTCCTTTTTTAAAATTTATTGTAAAATCGTAGGGGCCGTTAAGCGTAAATGTCTTTTTTAAATTAACATGCTGGGAACTGTCCGTGTAGAAATTTTTAAAAGAGCCGTAAAACCTGCTTTGCACAAGCGGGTCGGAATAAACATCAAAAGTAAAAACCACGTCGCTGTCCGAAAATAACTTGCCGTCGGACCACTTAACATTATTCCTTAATTTTAAATTTATTGAAGTTGAATCCTTGCTCCACTTCCAGCTTTTTGCAAGCATAGGTAAGGATTCCATTTTCCCCTCTTTAAAATTCCATTTATGCCGCACAAGACTTGCATAAAGAAGCTGGGCAATATTGCCTTCATTTAAGGTAAAGGCATACATCGGGTTCGTCGATTCAATATCCGAAGATATTGCAACAATAACCCGGTTATTGTTAACAGGAAGTTCTTTTTGGCATGAGTATAATAATGCAAGAAGTGCTAATATAAAAAACGGAAAAAATCTTTTATTTTTCATAGGCGGCAGCAAAAAATATTAGTAATAATTTTGCCGTTAATTTATTATTTTGTTTGGTAAATGCAAAAAAAATAATATTAGAAACATGCTAAAAGTAGATATAATTAAGCTAATAATAAATAACAATAAAACTATTTTAAGCAATGTTAAGTTTGAATTGGAAAAAAACCAAATTTATACAATTCTGGGTGTAAACGGTACGGGTAAAACAACTCTTATAAAATCTCTTACCGGTTTATTGGATAAAAGATTTTTTACCGTTAACGGCAGTGTTATTTTTGAGGACCAAAATATTTTTGCACTTAACAAAAACGAACTAATTTATTTAAGAAAAAATAAAATTAAGTATGTTTTTCAGGATGCGGTAAACAGTTTTGATCCTCTTAAAACATTCGAATATTATTTTGAAAGATTAGCAAAAAATCAGGAGGAAATAAATTCTCTGTTGGAATATTTCCTTTTGCCGGCTAAGGTTGATTTATACAAACTTTATCCGTATGAAGTAAGCGGCGGAATGGCACAAAGAATTAATTTCGTCCTTGTTCTTCTGGCACAGCCGCAGTTTATTATTCTTGATGAACCTACATCGGGAATAGACATTGCAGTTTCAAATCTTATTCTTTTAAAATTAAAAGAATTTGCATGTGCAGGAAGCAACGCTGCTTTATTAGTTACGCATGATATTTCATTCGCGGAAAAAGTTAGCAGCAAAATTGCATTTCTTAATAACGGTACTTTATCCGGGTTTTTACCTGTAAAAGATTTTTTTTCAAAATTGTCCGCTTTGCGGGAAATTCAAAATAATAAAGAACAGGAAAGTTTTTTAAATGCATTTAAAAAGTTAAGCGAATGAGCATTTTGCTAAAAGTAAATAATCTTTGTTACAAAGCTGCAGACAACAGCCTATTTAGCCTATCTAAAAATGAAAAGACTATATTAAAAAACATATCTTTTGAACTTGAGCGGGGCCGCATACTTGGAATTGCCGGCCAGTCCGGCGGCGGTAAAACAACACTTGCAAAAATATTAGCCGGAGTGCTTAACAAAAACGGGGGTGATGTTATTTTTAATTTTGAAGGCAAATGGAAAAAGTTTAAATCTAGTCCGGTACAAATTTTATTTCAAAATAACGGCGATATTTTAAATCCGCTAAGATCGGTTAACAGCATAATTGAAGAAGCAATTTTTATTAGAACCGGGGATAAAAGTAAAATAAAAAATCAAAAAGAAGAAATATTTTCATCGTTAAATTTTCCGGAGGAGTTATGGAGCAGAAAAGGATTTGAGTTGAGCGGCGGACAGCAGCAGCGGGCGGCACTTGCAAGAATTCTTGCCGTTAAACCGGAATTACTTATTCTTGACGAACCGTTTTCGGCGCAGGATGCTGAATCTCAATTAAATCTTTTGATGCTTTTCAAAAAAATTAATGAGACTTTCGGAACTACTATGATTTGCATTGCACACAATTTAAAAATCTTAAGAAAGCTGTGTGACAATATTTTAATCTTATATAAAGGTGAAATTGTTGAGCAGGGAATAACGGAAAAAATATTTACCGATCCGGAATATCCTTATACTAAGTTTTTGCTAAATGCGGAGAATTATAATTTAACTTATGAAAGCTTTAAAAACGATTATTCAAAAGATTAGAACTAAAATATTAATTCGGTGTAAAAATTAGTCTATGAATAAAACAAATGCGATAAGGATTTTAGAAGCAAATAAAATAGTACACACAATCCATACTTACGAAGTTGATGAAAATGATTTAAGCGGCGAAACCGTTGCAAAAAAAATTAATGCGGATGCTGCAGCAGTATTTAAAACACTGGTTGCAAACGGGGATAAAAACGGGATAAATATTTTTTGTATTCCGGTTACCGAAGAATTAAATTTAAAAAAAGCTGCTGCCGTAAGCGGAAATAAAAAAATTGAAATGGTTAAAGTAAAAGACCTGATTCCGCTTACAGGTTATATTCGCGGCGGCTGTTCTCCCATAGGAATGAAAAGACAGTATCCGGCTTTTATTGAAGAAACTGCGCAGCTTATTGATAAAATTTATGTTAGTGCCGGCGTTAGGGGTATGCAGGTTTATCTTTCGCCTCTTGATTTACAAAAAATAACCAATGCTATTTTTGAAGACTTGATTTAATTTCTTCCTTTTATTTTTAACCCTTATTTTCTATATTTGCCCACTTAAATTTATGGAGAAAAGAAATGGCCAAACAACAATCATTCGCGGATAAAGCGAAAGCCAAAAAAAAGGATTCGAGTGTTAGTGTTAAACTGATTAAAGCAATTAAATCTTCCAAGGGTTCTTATAAATTCAACGAAAAATTTGTCAAACTGGACGATATTAGTAAAATATCCGAGATAAAATAATCTAAAATATTTTTTAAGCGGTTCATTACCGCTTTTTTTATCCTTTTTCCGTCACTTCTAATTTTATTTTGAAGCTTAAAATATTCACTTGACTATTTCAAAATAATTCTTATATTATCCCGTAACTACGAGCCTTAAGAAGATCTAATCTTCATTGAGCCTTACGAAAAAAGCTATCGGTTTATAAAATAAACTCACTTAATTAACTGGCTATAAATAAGCAGCTATTAACTTTAAATGATAGAAAGGAGGATGTGTAAGGATGATTATCCCCAAAAAGATAAAATTCTACAGTTTGAGAGATATAGAAAGAATTCCCCAACTGCAGTTGTTAAACGAAGAAGAAAAATTTGCTCTTAGGGTTGTAGCTAATGTTCTTCCTTTTCGTTCAAATAATTATGTGGTTGAAGAATTAATAGATTGGAACAACATACCTGATGACCCGATGTATCAGTTAACATTTATGCAAAAAGAAATGTTAACGGATTATCAGTTTGAAAGAATGGCTAATCTAATACGGAAGAATTCTTCTCCTGCCGAAATAAGACAAACTGCAGATGAAATTAGGCTGGAGCTAAATCCTCATCCGGCAGCACAAACTACGGTTAACATACCTTTATTGGATGACGAATCGGTGAAAGGAGTACAACATAAATACAGGGAAACAGCGTTGGTCTTTCCTTCACGCGGGCAAACCTGCCATGCATATTGTACATTCTGTTTCCGGTGGGCACAGTTTGTAGGTATAAAAGATCTTCATCTTGCAATAGATGAATCCAACCGCTTTCAGGATTATTTAAGACTGCATAAAAACATTTCGGATATATTATTAACCGGCGGCGATCCGATGATTATGAATCTTCAGAATTTAAAAGCATATATAGAACCTTTACTTTCTCCCGAATTCGATCACATTACTTCCATAAGGATCGGAACTAAGTCAATTTCATATTGGCCTTACAAATATGTAACGGATAAAGAAGCCGATGGTGTACTGCGCTTGTTTGAGAAAATTGTAAAATCCGGGAAACACCTTGCCGTAATGGGGCATTTTAACCATTGGGTAGAATTATCAACCGAAGTTGCCAGCGAAGCTATTAGAAGAATTAGAAACACAGGTGCGGAAATAAGAACACAGTCGCCTTTAATAAAACATATAAACGATGATCCCGGTGTTTGGGCAAGAATGTGGAAAGACCAGGTAAAACTCGGCTGCATTCCTTACTATTTTTTTGTTGAAAGAAATACGGGAGCAAAAAACTATTTTGCAATACCTCTTGCAAGGGCATATAAAATTTTCAGGGATGCGTTCATACAGGTTTCCGGGCTAAGCAGAACGGTTAGGGGGCCTTCTATGTCTGCTCTTCCGGGTAAGGTAGCTATTGAAGGAATTACCGAAATTAAAGGTGAAAAAGTATTTGTATTAACTTTGCTCCAGGCCCGCAACCCCGAATGGTGCAAGCGTCCGTTTTTTGCAAAGTACGATCCGTTTGCTGTATGGCTTTCCGAATTAAAGCCTGCGTTCGGACGGGAAAAATTCTTTTACCAGGATGAACTGAACAGGATAATTCAAAGTAATTCAGGTCAAATGTATTTTCAAGAAGAAGAAGACATGGAAGTGCTGGATGTTGATGCAGAGCAGGCAGCTTAACTTTTTCATGGATCAATTCCGGTTTGATTAAAAGCCAACCAATACAAAACCGGAATTGATTCCTGATTTTTTTGCACACTATCCGAATAAACTAAGTTGAATGCTGCCTTCCAGCTTTAGAAGTTTTTCTTTAATATCAAGACCCGCGGAGTATCCACCAAGCGAGCCGTCTTCATTTATTACTCTATGGCAGGGTATGATAACCGGAATAGGGTTTGCCCCGTTAGCCCGGCCTACTGCACGCAATAGTTTTTCATCACCGAGTTGTTTGGCAATAAATTTATATGAAACCGTTTTTCCGTAAGGAATTTTAAGAAGCTCCTGCCAAACTTTCTTTTGAAATTCCGTTCCGCGGATGTCTAAAAGTACGTCGAAGGAATTCCTGTTGAACTGAAAATATTCTTCAAGCTGTGAAAAAACATTAAACATATACGGATCATCGGTATGCAGGTTAATCTGGTTTTGAGGTTTTGCAATTTCTTCTTTATTTAAAAGAATTTTTACTACGCCTTTGCAAGATGAAAAAATTTTAAAATTAATACCGGCAATTTCGGAAGAAGCAAAAAATAAATTTTCTTCGTTCTTCATTATGCCGCCTATAATAATTTATAAAGTAAAAATTTTTTTATGCAGGAATAACTTCAATGGCAGGATGTATTTCCCTTCTCAGCAATCCTTCAATGGCCATTAAGGTTCCGCTGATTGCTGTAGGACAGCTTCCGCATGCACCCTGGTAATGTATCTTAACCGAATATCCGTCTATGCCAAGCACCTGCAATCCGCCGCCGTCGCCTGCTAATGCGGGCCTTACACGGCTATCCAGAATTTCATTAATTTGGTTTAGCAGCTTACTTTCAGCTTCAACGGAAGGCTTTACTTCTTTTTCTTCCGGAATTAAATTTTTATCGAACGACTTTAAGAAATTAATAAACGGCCTTTGTATTTGCCCCCAGTTTGTGTCCTTGGATTTTTCAATCGTAACGAATTTATCCATATAAAAAACGGAAACAATTCCGCCAAGTTCAAATATACCTTTTGCAAAGGGATCGTTTTCCGCATCTTCTTTACAGCCGAACTGCCTTGTTTCATAATTCAATAACTTTTCATTAAGTATAAATTTTAATGCCTGAGGGTTTGGCGTTAAATCAACATCCTGTACCATTAACATAATAATTCTCCATTAAGATTTTTCAAAAATACTTTAAGTATAAATCATCTTCAAGTCTTTTTAAGCTAACGTTTCTGTTAGGTGTTTTAGGTTATTATTTTATTTGATAAAATTCTAAAAAGGCGATGCTCATATTTTGATATGCCGGATTGTATTATATTTCTATTGAAAAAATTTTCAAATAGGTCACTTTATTATAGGTTAGTATGAAAAACATATTGATAGTATTTACCGGCGGAACTTTTTCCATGATGATAGATGAAGAAACGGGCGGTGCGGTTCCACGTTATTCCGGGGAGGAATTAATGTCTAAAATTCCGGAAGCTCAAAAATTTGCGGATATAACTTGCTATGATTTCGGCAAATATCCCGGCCCGCATATAACACCTGAGCTAATGCTTAAATTATCTAATAAAATAAAAGAACTTATTAATGAAAACAATTATGAAGGGGTTATTGTTACACACGGTACGGATACTCTGGAAGAAACTGCATACTTCCTTGATTTAACAATTAAAACTTCTGTTCCTATTGTAGTTATCGGCTCGATGAAAAACAGCTCCGAGCCGGATTGGGATGGTCCAAGGAATCTAATGGATGCAGTTCATATCTGCTTAAATCCTAACTGCCGGGATCTTGGTGTTCTGGTTTGTCTTAACGGCGAGATAAATGCTGCCAGCGAAGTTACTAAAACTTATACGGATGAGATTGATACTTTCCGCAGCCTGGATTTTGGGGCATTAGGTTTTGTACAGAACGGCAGAGTTATTCTTAACAGGCTTCCAAGGAAACTTGAAACTATCACAACGGAGAATGTTGTTTCCAATGTTGATTTGCTTACGGTTTATGCAGGTATGAACGAAAAGTTTTTTGTGTACTCTGCAGACAGCGGAGTTGAGGGTATTGTAGTTGAAGCATTAGGAGTAGGCAATGTACCGCCGGCTGCTTTTGAAGGGATTAAATATGCCGTAGAAAAAAATATTCCCGTTATACTTGTTTCAAGATGCCCGGCCGGTGAAACTCTGGATATCTACGGTTACCCGGGTGCAGGCAAATGGCTCCATAAAATAGGTGTAATTTTTGCGGAATTTCTTAACGGACAAAAAGCAAGAATTAAACTAATGCTTGCACTGGGCGTTACAAGGGATCATAATGAACTGAAAAAAATTTTTGAGGAAGTCCAGGGGTAAATCCGAAACAATAAATGGAACTCCCATTGCACCCTTTATTAACTTACATTGTAAGTATTTCCGGGTCTACCTTTTGAAGCTGTTTTACTTCCTTGCCCAAAAACAACTCCGCAACCTCTTTAAACTTAACAGGAATATCACTTACATAAAATTCCTGGTTTCCCTGGGAATATTTGTTTGAGTGAAGATTAAACCTGTCGAGTTCCTTTTTGACGGCATCTGCGGAAGCAACGCCGGAATCGATTAGTTTAACATTATCTCCAATAACTTCACCGATTACATCAGCCAGGATAGGATAATGTGTACATCCTAAAACTAGTGTATCAATTTCAAGTTCTTTTAATTCCCGTAAATATTCTTCTGCAATTTGATAAGTTGCTTTATGCTTAATCCATCCTTCTTCGGCAAGAGGAACAAACAAAGGGCAAGCTTTCTCAAAAACTTCCGCATCCGGGTTGAGTAATTTTATTTCTTTTGAATATGCTTTGTTGCCGATTGTTGCCCGTGTGCCAATAACCCCAATTCGCCCATTTTGTGTTTCCTTAACCGCTTCTTCTGCGCCGGGAATAATTACACCTATTATCGGCACCGCAAAATTATTTCTTAGTTCCTGCAGTGCAACGGAAGAAACGGTATTGCAGGCAACAACAATTGCTTTAACATTTTTATTTATTAAAAACTTAGCATCCTGCATCGCATATTCCTTAACTGTTGAATTTGATTTAGACCCGTAGGGTACACGTGCGGTATCACCAAAATAAACAATATCTTCCTGCGGCAATGTTGATGCAATTCGTTTAACAACTGTAAGTCCGCCAATACCGGAGTCAAACACTCCGACCGGTTTTTCTTTTTCCATAAAGTTCAAGTTAATTCCTTATAACATTTGAGTAATTGTTGAGGTAAGCTCTGTTTTAATAAGGCCGTAATCATTTTGAGATACTTTTTTGCCCGTGGAATCCCAAACATAAAAAGAATCGACAATGTCATCTCCTTTGGTAGCAATTTTAGCAAAGTAAATTACCAAACCAAGTTCAGCCATTTTTGTAGTAACCTGGTAAAGGAATCCGAGCCGATCTGGAGAAAAGATATCAATTATAGTATACTTTTCGTGCTGTTCAAAAACAATTTTAACCTTACCGGATCTTTTGAAAAACTTGTTTTCTATCCGCCACCATTTGGATTTCATCCTTGCAAATTCCTGGCTCAACTGCAGCAAGCCCGAAATTATATTTTCAAAGTCTGTTTTTATTTTATCATATCTTTCGTGCCCGATTTTACCGTGAGTTCTAAAGTCACTTACCGTAAAGTTGTCTATTACAATACCATCCTTACGGGTAAAGATTTTTGCATCATGAATGTTCGCATCGTTTATTGATAGAACACCGCACAGTTTGGATAAAAGCGAAGGATAATCTTTTGTAATAACAGTAATATTGGTAAAGTCTTTAAATTCTTTAAAAAGAACGGAGATATCAATTCCCTTTTGAATTTCTTCAACATGCCTGGCAATTTCTCTTTCCGAAAACTGGTATATATAACCTATGTCGTTAATAGAATCCATGTGTTCCTGAACGTGCGATTCTGAAATTAGAGGAGAATATTTGCTTATTTCTTTAGGTTCTACATAAATGCTGGAAAGCAGAAGTTCTTCTCCTGTAATTTGCTCTTCAAGCATTTCTCTTGTTTTATTATAAAGCTCGGTAAGAAGATCACTTTTCCACGAAGTCCATACTGCCGGATTAACTGCCGAAAGATCTGCATAAGTAACCAGGTACAGCAGTTCAAGTTCTTTGGTAGAATTAAAACGAGAAGCAAAATTGTTAAGCGTTTCCGGGTCGTTAAGGTTTCTTCTAAACGCAACTTGCTCCATAATCAAATGGTTGCGCACAAGAAAGGCAACCGATTCAATTTCCTCATCACTATAACCTAACCTGTGCATAATGGAAGAAGCCATTTCCGCACCTATTATTTCATGGCCGGAAACATTAATAGGCTTGGCTATGTCGTGAAACAATAATCCCAAATGCAGGAACTCTTTATCTTTAAGCAGATTGTAAATTTTACCTAAGGGAGAAGTATCCTTTTCAAGCTTTTCCAAATTTTGAATAGTAACCAGCGTGTGTTCATCGGCAGTATAACAATGATAAACACCGTGCTGCAAAAAGCCGATAAGATCTTTGAACTCCGGCATAAATGCCTTTAGTACACCAAGCTCGTTCATTACGGATAAAGTCTGGCCGACATTTTTAGGAAGCCGCAAAATTTCCCTGAAAAAAACGGATGACTCTGCTTCCGGTTTATGCAGGCCGTCATAGTCTTCTACAACTTCAATAATTGTAGATCTTAAATTTTCATCAAAATGCCCGCCGTACAACCCACGGTAGTATAATGCTCTTAATATATCGGAAAGTGTAAGTTTTGTTCTGCCGTTAAGTGAAATAGTTTTTCCCTTAAGAATAAAATCGTCATCAAGGTCTATTCCAAGAAAATCGGGAAGGGGATTTGAAGTTTCTTCCTGAAACTTTTTTATCATCGACTTTGAAAAACGGTTTATAATATTGGAAGCGTTAAAATATTCATGCATATAGCTGGCAAGAGAATCTTTACGGTGAATTAATGCGGAGGCAATTTTCTTTTGAGCGGAAAATTCAAACCTGTCGTTCTTTTGCTTGGCTATAAGATGAAGCATATTTCTAACGGCAAGAATCATTTTATAACTTTGAATGAGACGCTTACATTCGTTTTCCGTTGTATATTTGTTTTGCTTTAACGTGTCAATAAAAATTTCCGCTTGAGTAAGCTCAATTTGTTTATTTAGCAAAGTACCCGTCATTAAAATATACATCCATTCGATTGCCTGGAAATCTCTTAAGCCGCCGGCAGAAAGTTTTACATTCGGTTCAAGAACCTTCGGTGAATTACCGTATTTTTCATATCTGTCGTTAATATCTTCGGATAATTCTTTAAGGAGTTTTACTTGTACGTCTTTGTTTATATATGAAAAAAGTTTTTTATTCCACTCTATATAAATTGCCTCGCTGCCAAGTAAAAACCGGGTTTCAAAAAACTGTGTGAATGTATGCAGGTCGGTATCAAGATATTTTTTAATATCGGAAAAGTCTCTAACAGTATGAGAAGCTTCCAGCCCGTTATCCCAAAATTTTGTAACAAGCTTTGCAATAATTTCCCTGTTTTCATCAATTGAATTCGTAATGAACATGATATCTATATCGGAATACGGCGAAAGCTCTCTGCGGCTAAAGCTTCCTGCAGAAGCCAGTACAAAATTGAACTTACCTTCGCCGGAAAGCTTTCTTATATATTCTTCAACCAACATGCTGTAATGCAAGCTGAATTTTAAAGAATCCTTTTGGCGCTGGTTTGCCTGGAAACTCTTATCTCTTGCCTTTATAAATTCTTGTTTTAAATTATCAGCCTGTACCATTTCAAACAAATCATTTTATTTATTGATATTTACTTCGGGAATAGAGTATAAGGTAAAAAGGTATATGTTATAAAAATTATGAGGGAAGAAGATTGTACAAATGAACAATAAATTCCCGATAACCCAGTACCTTTATTTCAAATTCCTCGTATCCCGAATTTTTCAATATAATTAATACTCATTTATAATTTTCCCCGGTAAATCCTTCTTTTTTGTATTGAGCTTTTATAACCGAAGAAATACCGCCGCGTACATTAAACTTTGCAGTTATAAGCATGTACCTTGGTTTGCAAACCGAAACAAGATCATCCAAAATTTTATTAGTTACGCTTTCAAAATATATTCCGTCGTTTCTATATGAGTTTAGATAGAACT
>JBJKSH010000028.1:0-3282 GCA_046704255.1 Ignavibacteriaceae bacterium
AGTGCGCAATCTACAGCCTGTTTAGCACAATCAATATCCAAATTGAGGTTTAGCTCCGAATTTAAATTTTCAATTAATTCTAATTTACCGGATACTATTTCATTATAATTAATCTTAATCATTTTAAAGCAGGAATTACACAACATAAACTTCTCGGCTTTTTCCAGATGGCTTAGGAAAGTTTTTTTTAGAATATCATTGCCAACAAAAGTATGACTGCCTCCAAGGTTTATAATCATTTTTTCCTGGGAAAGAATTATTTCTTCAATATTCCTTTCCATAAATATAACATTATAATTAAAGCATGAAGGTAAAAATTGTATTAACTGAACAATTATCTTTACAGCCGTATTTTCAGCTTCTGCCAGCCACGAATTATCTTTATTTAAAGACTTAACTTTTTCATATTCGTAATAACCCTTGGGATTATTTATATCCGGCTCTCGAAAGTTGTCGGTTAATAATTGCATTCCCCCGGCGTGCAATATTTGCATCATCAAAGAAGTGCCGCTTCTCGGCAGGCCGGTAACTACAGTAATCAAGCTGTCGCCTTCTTCCTTTCCCGCAATTGTTTTATTGCTGCTATATGAATATCCGCCTTATCTTTTTCTTTTAATTTAATCAGGTAGATGTAACTTAAATACTTATGTGCGGCAATTAAGCCGGGCGCCATTTTTAATGAAACTTCAAAAGCTTCAATTGCCCTTTCAAACATTCCTAGTTTTGAAAGCGCCATGCCTAATCTTAAATGTGCCATCGGAAAATGATAAAGCAGTCCGACAGCGTTTAAGGAATACCCGGCGCTTTTTTCATATTTTCTTAATCGAAACATAGTTTGAGCAAGCCCGTAATGAGCCTGTGCATTTTCCGGGTCGTTCTCAAGAGCTTTATAAAATGCGGCTTCGGCATCTTTCGGTCTGCGCATTCTTAAATAAACAAACCCAATCTGCTGGTAAAGCTGCGGAAGTTTCGGGTCTGCCTTTTCTGCTTTCCTCAAATATGAAAGTGCCTGTTTATAATTTTTCTTCGCATACTCAAGGGTACCTTCCAGTAAAAATAATTGAGGATATTCTTTCTTTTCATCTTTAATAATTTTTTCTACAACCGAAAAAGACTCATCAAGTTTATTTAAAGATTCCAGGCATTTTGCATAATTAAATGCATACCTTATTTGATTAGGATACCTGGAATATAAATCTTTAAGAATGGGAAGTGCATCGTGATAGTTATCTTTATTCATGTAAACACGGGCAAGGTAAAATCTAGATTCGTTAACGGTGTTCTCTATATTTTTTGCAACATTCTCATCCGGCTTTTGTATGTAGCCTAATTCCATTAACTGCTGCATAGCCGCCTGCTCTGCAATAGGATCCCGCTGCATATCTTTCGGATGCATTCCACATTCGCCTTCAATATCTTCCCAGCTATCTATATATTGAATTTCCGGGATATCCTCAAACGCCTGGACCAGAGGTTTGCCGGAGATGTCTTTTCCAATAGGTAAATTATACAAAGCTAGAATAGTCGGGACGATATCCAGTAAATTAGCGCCGTAAATTCTTTCATCTTTCTTAATACCCGGTCCTTTCATGCAAAAGATTCCGTAACTTCTATGTTCCCACGCCGGGCCTGCAGGTTCTTTTGGAATTCCTTTCGGGCGAAGATGATCGGAATGAAAACCGTGATCGGAATTTAAGATAATTGTTGTATCGTCACCTGCCAATTCCAACAATCTTCCGAGCATCATGTCATGATAAATGTATCCGCCTTGTACAACACCTTTGTACAATTTGAACAATTTATCCGGTACGCCTTTCATCTGCGGCGGATGGAAACGCATAAACCCATGGCTGAAATGATCAATCGCATCAAAGTAAATAGCTGTATAATCCCATTCGCTGTTTTCTATAACCCAGGTACCGGCTGCATGAATTGAAGAACATTCTGCTATAATTTTTGCCAGAGATCCCAAATGCTTATCTTTTTCCTGATCAACCTTTGCAGCTTCCGGAACAAAAGGAAGAATGTGCGCTTCGGTTAATTCACCGGGATGAATCCTTAACTCCTTAAAAATATTTTCCAAGCTTTTTGGATGCACGGTGCCCGGAGCTAAAGGCCATTCTTTTCCGAATTCAACTGTTGCGCGTTGATAGAAATTTGAAATGGAAATTCCATTTATAGGTTCTGCCGGGTGGCTTGGCCACCAGCCGATTACATTTGTCTTATAACCGCATTGAGCTAATATATTCCATATTGCTTTAACTTTTCGGGATGTTATCATAACAGGCCTAACGCCTTTGCCTTCCGGTGCCGGTTCCGTAAAACCGAGAATGCCGTGCTGGTCTGCGTGTTTACCGGTTGATATTGAAGTCCACAACATTGGAGAAAGCGGCGGATCTAATGTTGCAAGGTTCCCCATTACGCCGTTGTTAACTAAGCTTTCTAGCGCGGGCATCATACCGTTATCAAGAAGAGGATTTATAACTTTCCAGTCTGCTGCATCCCAGCCGATATGTAATATTTTTCTTTTTGGATTAGGTATCGGCATTTTGCTTTTCTTTTTCTTCTTCCGCTTCAAGCTCGGTACGTTTTTTCCTCCACAACAATAACCCGGTTGCTCCTAAAGCTAATATGCCTAATGATCCTTCCTTTGTAATAGAATTATATAATTCATCAAAAGAAGAAAATTGCTTTGTTTCCATTTTATAATTTTGGGGATTGTGTCCCTTTAATTCATCCACTTAAATATCCGGCAAAAAAATATTGTTGAAGTTACTATATGCCCCCTGTCTTTTATCATTTAAGTAACATTAATTTTTTCACTTCATTAAACTCCCCGGCTTGCAATCTGTAGTAGTATATTCCGCTGGCCAAACCGGCAGCATTGAATTGAATATCATAACTTCCTGCTGCTTTATTTCCGTTTACCAAAGTCTTTACTTCGTTGCCTAGTGCATCATATATTTTTAGAGTTACAAGTTCTGATTTGGGAATTGAATATTTTATTGTTGTAGCCGGATTAAACGGATTGGGAAAATTCTGGAATAATTCAAATTTAGTCGGTAGCGAATTTACAGTAACAATCTTAGAATATTCAAAATTGCCGTCGTTATCAATTTGTTTTAAACGGTACTCAGAATTTCCGCTTAAAGGGCTGTCATCAATAAAAGAATAGCTATTAGGAGAATTGCTGTTCCCGTTTCCCTTCACAAATCCAATTTTAACGAATGACGTTTGACTATTAACCAATGACGATTGACCTCTATCTGACTTCCGGCCGCT
>JBJKSH010000029.1:0-57106 GCA_046704255.1 Ignavibacteriaceae bacterium
TTTGAAGTAAGACTTTTATAGAATTTTGATGATTCCATAGTAACAAGAATGTAAGCCATTATATCATAACCGAATGCTTTTCTGTTTACTTTGGCAAAATATCCTTCCAAAATTCCTTTCTCTTCCAGCTTATGAAGCCGTTCACTTACCGATGGTATCGATAACCCGATTGATTCTGCAATAACATTTCTTTTGGTCCTGCCGTTTTTCTGCAGAATATTAAGGATTTTAATATCTAAGTCGTCAAACATGTATTCCCTTATTTTTTTAGGATTAAATAAATTTTCAACTTTAAATATAAGGTGTGTTTTGCTGGAAAGCAATAAGTTATCGAAATATTATTTGGGGAAATAATAATACCGCAGTATGTTCTTATATTTACTCACACAAGTGAGGTAAAAATTAATATTACACCCCGGCAAAAACCCGGGTATTTGTCAGCACCTTTTCATTTAAGGGCTGAAGATGGCGGCAATTTATTTGGTATTTTTAGTAACTTCATTTACTAATTCCAAAGGGAGTAAAATACCTGCTTTCTTTTTTTACTTTTGTAAAAAGTTCTAAATTTTTTTGCGGGCGTTCCTGTAGCTTGTGGTACAAATGATATTGAACGGCAATATTATTAAGAGAGCGGACTTTAACACCGCATAGATTAATACGGAATTCAATATCGGAATCTTCTCCTACAGAAGGTGCTTCATACCTTTCATCAAAGCCGTTTATCTTCATCATATCTTCTTTATGAACTGAAAGATTACAGCCAAGCAGCCCTCTTTTTTTTTTATTAAAATATTTTCTTAAGAATTTATTTTTAAAATAGATTCCTTTCTCCACATCGATTGATTTTCCGAAAATGCCGTCTTCAAGCAATACCAAAGAATTCTTTTCAAAAAAACCATCCCTTATTTTTTGTGGTGAAAGCTGCCGGGTAATTTTTCCGGAAAGATTTACTCTCCTTCCGGTAAGGCATACCATTGGTTTAGATGCCGAAACATGTTCTTTAACAAATTCAGAATGCGGTACGCAATCCGCATCAACAAAAATTAAATATTCTGAGTTAGATGAAACAATTGCCCTATTTAAAATTTTATTTTTTCTAAACCCTTTATCTTCCTGCCACAAATGAATGAGAGGAAAAGGAAGTGAGTATGACATCAGTTCAATTTCTTTTATTATTTCTTTGGAAGAACCGTCATCAGCAATGATGATTTCAAAATCCTTAAAGGTCTGTCTTTCAAATCCCGCTAGAACCAGTTTAAGATAATCCGGCCGGTTGTAAAAGGCAAGAATTACGGAAGCTTTAATCATTTTTAATAATTATAAGGTTGTACCCCGGAGAGGATTCGAACCTCCGACCAACAGTTTAGGAAACTGCTGCTCTATCCATGCTGAGCTACCGGGGCAAATTTTTAGATTGCAAAAATAATTAACTTTAGAAACACTTAAAAGTTATTAAGAAATAATCTTATCTAAATTTGCGCCTATCCATTTAATCCTGTCAATCCGCGTTCCATTGCTTACAAAATTAAAATCTTTATCTCAAGGTAAACAATTTATAAATTCTTACAGACTTAGGCGGGATTTGAACAACCAGTTTACCCCCTATTTGCGGACTGCCGGCAATTGTTCCTTTTTCACCGGTAATCAATTCATCATACGTCATTTTATAATTCTGTAAAGGTATTTCGAACTGTGCTATTTCTTTACCAATATTGAATACAGCAATTATTTTATTATTGCCGTATGCTCTTTCAAAAGCAAATGTATCTTTTTCATCGTTTGAATATAGAAATGATAAAGAACCATATTTTAGTGCAGGATTATCGTTTCTAATTTTAATAATCTTTTTATAAAACGATAAAAGATTTTTATCCTGTTCAACTTTATAAGAACCGAATCCTTTTTTAAAACCGGAAGAAGGAGTGATTACCTGGTCTGAATATTTTAAATTACTCCAGACCATGGGCTGCCTGTCATTTGGGTCATCTGCACCCCACATTTCAACTTCATCGCCGTAATAAATCATAGGAGCGCCGCGGTAAGTCATCTGAAATGCGGCAATTAATTCCTGCATGCGATAATCAATTGCGTCCGGTTTACCCGGATTATAATTAGGATTACCTGCATTTGCACCTGTATCATATTTCCTATCGGGATTGGCAATCATAGAAGAAATTCTTTCCGTATCATGGCTGTCAACAAGATTCATCAAAAGATTTAAGTTCCGCCTGGGATAAGTTTCATCAATATTACGAAGTTGTTTAATAAACTCGCCCGGAGTAATTCTTTTCTTTTGTGCAACAAAAAACTGATTGACCGCAAAAGCAAAACTATAATTCATTAGGGCGTCAAACGGTCCGTTGGCGGAAACATATTTTGGATAAAGCCCCCAAAGTTCTCCAATAATTATCGCCTGTGGATTAATAGATTTAACAAGGTTTCTCCAATCATACCAAAAGCCCATGGGTATCTTGTTGGCTACATCAAGCCGCCAGCCGTCAATGCCATCGGAGGGATCGCCGTTGTTATTCGGGTCCATCCATCTTTTTGTAATGTAAAAAATATATTGCTTGGGTCCGGGAGCCAAATCGGTTTTGCTTCTGTTAAACTGCGGAAGAGATTTTACACCGCTCCAACCTTTGTATTCCAGCTTGTTATTTTTACCGTGGAATGAAGTAATTTCGTACCAGTTTTTATATTTGGAATTTTCCCTATTCTTTAGAATATCCTGAAAAGCCCAGAATTGCCTGCCGGTATGGTTAAATACTCCGTCAATAATTATTTTCATTCCGCGCTTATGAACTTCTTTAATTAGTTTTAGAAAAAGTTTATCTGCGGAAGTCCATTTCCAGGTTGATGGATCATCGGGATTTTCCGATGCAATAATTTTTTTATCGCCTTCCGGGTCCGGGCCAAAGTTAACATCTACATGATGATAAGTTGAAGCATCATATTTATGAAGCGAGACAGCATCGAAAATAGGGTTAAGATAAATTGCACCTACTCCCAGTTTCTTTAAATAATCCAGGTGATCAATAATTCCCTGCAGGTCGCCGCCGTAACGTCTTTCGTACAAATGATCGCCGAATTTACCGCCGAGACTTTTTTCCCATCCCGATTCTGCAAACCAGTCGCTAGTCCATTTGGTAACATGCCAGCCGGGAATTTTCTTTCCGGCTTCAATATCTATTTTATCTACTAAAGAAGAATCATTATTTTCATCACCATCTGCAAATCTTTCCGGGAAAATTTGATACCAGACTATTCCTCTTGCCCATTTGGGAAATGTGCTTTGGGCAAATACTAAATATCCGTTCTCAATGCTCAAAAATAAAACGATAAAGAAAACGGTAATTAATTTCATAATGAAAGTTCTCTCTTCATAATTGCAAGTGTTTCCGGAATTGTATGCGGATTGTAACCTAATTCCGTCTCGGCTTTTAGAGTAATAAGCCCGGACTTTAACGGGCGCGGTGCAGGCTGTTTTAATTCCGGTGTAAGAATTGGTATTATTAAATTTTTATCAAGATGAAAAAACTCAGCAATAATTTGCGTAAACTTAAACCGCGATAAGAATTCTTTTCCGCCAATATTATAAATTCCCTGTTTCCTGAATTCAATTATTTTATTTATTGCCTGAACAAGATCATCTATAAAGGTAGGGTTATTTATTTGATCCGTAACAATTCTAATTTTATTGCCTTTGCGCAGCGAAGTAACGGACCATCTTACAAAGTCCGGCCTGCTGTCTGCAATACCGTAAAGTACATTTGTTCTTAAGATTGTGTAAACGGCGCCGCTGATTTTAAGAGCGTTTTCACTTGCAAGTTTTGTTCTTCCGTAATAACCAAGCGGGTTTGGCTTTGCCTTCTCGCCGTAAGGTCCTTCCTTTCCGTCAAAAATATAATCGGAAGAAATATGGATTAAATGAGAATCCAGAACTCTGCAGGTTTCTGCCAGGTATTCAACGCCTTTAACGTTAAGCTTCCATGCTTGTTCGCGTTCGGTTTCACTTTTATCTACGTTGGTATATGCTGCAGCGTTAATAATAAAATCGGGATAAAAATTATAAACAACTTTTTTAATTTCTTCTCTTACGGTTAGATCGCATTGTACATAATCGGCATTATTAAAAACCGGTTCCGGCTCAACAGAGCAGCCGAGAAGCTGAACATTATCTTTACATGAATAAAAATATACGGCTCTTTGCCCTAGCATTCCGTTGGCGCCAACAACAAGAACTCTTTTCTTAATTAAATCTTTGGAAAACATCTTTTTTCAAATCCTTAAAATCACTTATTGTTTTATAAGAAGCAGAACATCCGGCCGCAATATTAGCAAGGGTTAACGACACTTCCATATTTCCTGTTTTAATATAATGATAAAAAAACACGGCACCAAAAACATCCCCGCAGCCAATCATGTTCTTTGTCTTAACTTTTTCTGAGGAACGAAAAGACGACAGTATTTCACCGTTTTTTTTGCCGTATAACCTTGCACCAAGGCTGCCTTTCGTAACTATAAAAATTTCTATCCCGTAATTCAATACCTCTTTTGCTATCTCAAATTCATCCCTCAAATTACTTAAAGTTTTTAATTCATTTTCATTTACTTGTAAAATATTTACGGAAGAAGCCCATAAGTTAAAATCCGGTACCGGCCTAAATTCACGTTTCAGGTTTTCATCAAGGCCTCTTGCAAGCGTATGAATATCAATAAATATTTTACCTTTATAATTTTTTCTTACAGACTGTAATTGTTCAAGGGAAATATCAAAACCGGTAATCATATTAATTAATATTCCGTCGAATTGATTCAATTTTTCAAAATCAATAGTTAAGCCTTGCGAAATGCTTTCGTAAGTCTCTCCTCTTTCCTTAAAATTATGAAGAGTTAAATATACCTTAGGAATACGATCAACAAATCTTATAAAAGATTTATTATAACTTTCATACACTCCGGAAAAAAGGTTATAATTTTCCGTTTGAACGGCAGTATTTAAGAATATTTCATCCGCCGGTTCTATAAATTGCTTTAACGCAAGAGCGGTATAAAAAATACCGCCGGGCTTAACGTTATCTATTCCTTCTTCGGTTATATGGTCTTCAACCGAATGTCCGATGACTAAAAGTTTCATGATTGAAAGATAAAAATAATTTAGTTTATATCACATCTTAACTAATATATACAATACACAAAACAAAAACTTTCATCAAATTCATTTATATTAAGATGCTACAATTAAAATTTTAAGAGAATTATGAAAATAGGAATTACCTGCTACCCCACATACGGAGGCAGCGGAGTTATGGCTACGGAATTAGGAAAAGCTCTTGCTCTAAAAGGGCACCAGGTTCATTTTATTAGTTATGCTTTACCGTTTAGGTTAACAAACTTTGTTGAGAATGTATTTTTTCACGAAGTTGAAATGAGCAATTACCCTCTTTTCGAATTTCCGTTATTCAGCCTTGCTTTAGCTAGGATAATGGTAGAAGTTGAATCTTATGAGAAACTGGATTTGTTTCATGTACATTATGCAATACCGCATGCCACCAGTGCATACCTTGCCAAACAAATGCTGGGCGGTAAAATAAATACTAAAATTATTACAACTCTTCACGGTACGGATATAACACTTGTCGGCTTAGAGCCTTCTTTCCTGCCTCTGGTTAATTTCAGTATAGAAAAAAGTGACGGCGTAACTGCGGTGTCAAGGTTTTTAAAAGAAAAAACCATTGTACATTATTCCATCGAAAAGGAAATTAATATTATTCCGAATTTTGTAGATACACAATTATTCAAACCTATTATCGATGGATGTTTTAGAGAACATCTTGCACCAAAAGGTGAAAAAATTCTTGTGCATACTTCTAATTTCAGGCAGGTAAAAAGAGTTCCGGATACAATAAGAATTTTTGAGAAGGTCTTGAAAGAAATTCCGTCTAAACTTATTTTGGTAGGAGACGGCCCGGACCGCTCAGAGTGCGAAAGGCTTTGCCGGCAGCTTGGCCTTTGCGACCATATTAAGTTTTTAGGAAAGCAGGACGGGCTGGTAGAAATATTAAACGCTGCGGATGTTTTTCTAATACCTTCGCAGTCGGAAAGTTTTGGGCTGGCTGCTCTGGAAGCTATGTCCTGCGGTATACCTGTTGTAAGCTCTTCTGTCGGCGGTTTGCCGGAGTTAATCCGCCATAACGAAACCGGATACATTGCAGAAATAGGCGACATTGATAGAATGGCTAAGTATGTTGTAGAACTTTTAACAAACGAAAAAAAACATAAATTATTTTCCGAGAATTCAAGGAAGAGAGCTGTTAAATATTTTGATAAATCGGTTGTTGTACCGATGTATGAAGTATATTACGAAAAAATTCTAAAGGGGTAGTATGATTATTTATTTTGCCGGTGCAATACGCGGCGATACAAAATATAAAAAAAATCATAAAGAAATTGTTGATTGCATTACATCAATGGGACATACTGCACTATCCGAAATAAATGATGAATTCAAAACCAAAGTTCCGCTTACCGACAGACAATTATTTAAAAGGGATCTGAAATGGATCGGCAGCAGCAAAGCGGTTATTGCGGAAATATCCGGGGCAAGCATCGGTGTAGGCTTCGAAATTGCTTATGCTCTTTACAGCCTTAATAAGCCTGTTCTGGCTTTAATTAATTCCAAGGTCGATAATACTTCTGCTATGATTAACGGGTGCGATTCCAGGCTGCTTGTTGTTAAAACATACTCCGGAACAGATGAACTGGAAAAAATTATTTCGGAATTTATTAATGAGAATAAAGAGTAAAATTTGACTCGGAAAGAATTTATTTCTGCCTGGCTAAGTAAAATTACTAATGACGGAATTCAACAGTTCTCTTCCGCTTTTATTCCCGCTAATAACACGGAAGTATTGAATCTGCCTGCCAAAACTTTAATTATAGGTGAAGAATTTTTTGGCACTTTTGAGATAATAGCTACAGACGGAACCCCGGTTCTAAATGCAGACAGTTACGCTAAGGCAAAATATATTATCTACGCAAACAGGACTAAACCCGGTAAGATTTTAATTCCTAAAGATAACTTACAGCTTAAAGCGGCGATATCTAAATATGAAAATTACCTTGATGAGATTATTAAAAAAATTGTAGAAGGTTATAAGAAAGATTTCCCGGGAGATAAAAATGCCGGTGCGGCTGTAAATGAAATATTCAAATTATTAAATCTGGTTAGGTGCTAAAACTTGACTGAAGTAAGCGATAATATTTATTCTTATCTTAATTCTCTTTACGGTAAACAAGCTGCCGGCAAATATATTGATTTTATTAAAAGCGAACCGGCTCAATATATTCGTGTTAATACAACTAAAGCAGATGCGAAATACCTTGCCCAAACACTTCGGGAAAAATATTCAATTTTTACCGAGAATGTTCCCTTTATAAATAACGCATTAAAAATAAAGGCGAATAATGAACTTGTAGGAAAAACCATCGAACATATTAACGGTGAATATTATATACAGAGTTTGTCTTCAATGATTCCACCGCTTGTTTTATCTCCTTCCGCAGATGATGTTGTGCTGGATCTTTGCGCTGCTCCCGGCTCCAAAACTACGGGGCTTGCGGAACTAATGCAAAACCGGGGAAGTTTAATTGCAAATGAAACTGCCCTTGACAGGATTAAAATGCTGGTTTACAATTTAGATCGTATGAACACAATGAATACAGGTGTAATACATTACAAGGGAGAATGGCTGAGTAAGATTTACAGCGAGCATTTTGATAAAATTCTTGTCGATGCTCCATGCAGCGGATTGGGGATAATTCAAAAGAAAGGCGAGGTAAATAATTGGTGGTCTGTAGAAAGAGCAAAAAGGCTTGGTGAACTTCAGCTTAAATTATTGGTAGCTGCTATAAAAATGCTTAAGGAAGGCGGCTTAATTGTTTATTCAACCTGTACGCTGACACCCGAAGAAAACGAATTTGTAATTAACAAAGTTTTGCAAAAATATCCTTTAGAAATAGAAGAGATCGATCTCCCGGTAAAGTGTGAAGAAGGATTTACGTTTTACAATAACGAAAAATTAAATCCTGCAATTTCCAGGGCAAGGCGTATCCTTCCCTGGGAAGTAGATTCGGATGGATTTTTTATGGTTAGGCTAAGAAAAACAGGCGCAACAAAATCTCCCGAAGTTTCAATTCCTAAAAAACCGGTATTACATTTATTGAATTATGACAATAAACTTGTATCAAAATTTCTTTCTAACATAAAAGATGATTTTGGAATTGATATCGGTGTTCTTAAAAATTACAAATACCTAATTAAAAGGAACGATATTTATTTTGTTGATAAAAATTGGACCGATAATAATCCCGGTTTATTTGAAAGGGTAGGAGAGCGGTTTGGTGTTATCGATAAAAATTCGAAAGTAATACTTCATACTCAGGCGGCCCAGGTTTTACAACAAGAAATTAAGGACAGAATTTATTCGATTGAGAATATTGAAGAACTTAATACATACTTAAGCGGTGGAACCATTAAAAGTAATTTTATGCCTTTTGGGCAATGCTCAGTAAAATACAGCGGCAATATTTTGGGTACTGCCGTTGCTACGGAAAGCGGCATAAAAAGCAGGTTCCCGCGCTCCAAAAGAACACAGGAGATTCTTATAAAGTAATTATTTATTCTTCATTCTATTGTATCTTCTTTCCACCAGGTCAAAAACTTTTTTTGAAATTATTTTAAACTTGGGTCTTGCAAGCTTTTGTTCAACAGGGGTAAAGCACGAAATTATATATTTAATCGTTCCGTTATCCACAATGCCCACGTCGTTAGTCCAATAGCTCCACCAGCCGGTTTTATGATAGAACATTGTATTAGGCGGCAAACCGGCAGAAATTTTTGTAGTATCCAGCTGGCGGCCAAGTAATGCCTTCATTTGCATACTTACCCAGGGGTTTACCAGCCGGTTAGTATAAATTCTATACATAAAATCTGCGGCGTGCAAAGCGCATGTTTCCGTGCCTCTTGCATCTTTATATTTCGGGTCCTCAAATTTGCGGCTGAGAAATTTTCTAGTAACCTCGCTCCCGTACCAGCCGAATTTATGAATTAAATTATTTATGCTGTCTCTGGTTGCAACGTCAATTAAACAATTGGCAGCAGAATTATCGCTTCTTGTTATCATTAAATCGAGAAGATAATTAATTGTAACAGTGTCGCCGTTTTTTAATAAAGGCCGCGGGTCCCATGGTATTTCTTTTGATAAATCGACATCATTAGGAGACCTGACTATATAAGGAGTCGAAAGGTAATAGTCGCCGTTGCTTATTTCGCTTAATACGGCCATTGCAACATACATTTTATATACGCTTGCAGGATAGATAAAATTATCATAGTGTACTCCTCCCAGCACCGGCACCGGGCCGTTCATATCTACAACTGCAAAGGATACTTGTTCGGTACCGTCGGCACCTACATCAAAAGTGCTGTCCAATCCCACGGATTTTATAATTTTTAATAGTGAATCCGAAAATGCCGTATCAACCTTAAAATAAGAGGGAACGGTAACGGTTTGAGAGTATAATGCAATAACGGGAATGAGCAAAATAAATACCAGTTTTTTCAATATGCCACCTCATGAAAAGAAGAATAATTATTTTATCTTAAGTTAATAAATTTATATTTTTTAAAAAAGAATTACTTTTATATAAAATAAAATGAACATACAGATAATAGGTACAAAAAGCTGCAGAGATACCCAAAAAACTATACGCTTTTTTAAAGAAAGAAGGATTCAATTTCAATTTAGAGATTTGAATGAGAAAGGAATATCCCCGGGAGAACTGGAAAATATTTGCCGCATAATTCCAATAGAAGAATTAATTGACAGGCAAGGCAAACAATTCGGAAAAAGAAATTTGGAATTTATGGTCTTTAATATTGAAGAAGAATTACTAAACGATCCGCTGCTTCTTAAAACTCCTGTTGTAAGAAACGGAAAACTAGTAACCATCGGCTATTCTCCGGATACATGGAAAGATTGGTTAAAATAATTATTTGGTTTAATATCAGTACGACTATTGGTCTTGCTCTAATTCTTAATCTTAATTACTAAAGGATTTGAGTAAGAGCAAGATAAACATTCTGATTAAGATAATAATTTAAGGTGCGAATAAAGTTTATCTTCTTATCCGTTTCTGTCTCCCGGGATTTTCTTTTTTTATAAGTACCGGTTTTTTCCCGGTCCATCTTGCAAGGGGATTAGAAATTAAAACCCTGCATAAGCCGTCGTCTGTTCCTATCCACATGCTGGAACCGTCGAAATACAAGCAAAGGACTTTAGAAGATTCTATATTTATATCATTAAGATTTATCGGCGTAACAGATAAATTGTTTCTATCAATTAAAACCAGGCCCCTGCCGTAATCTTTTTTATTTTGCCCGTCGAAGTAATAAACCCCGGCCCAAATTTTATTGCCTGTTCTGGAAAGGGAATAAACTCCATCTGCCGGTAGCCCGTCCTTTTTAGATAATCTGGTCCAATGTTTCTTCCTATTGAAAATATAAATACCGCCGACATTAAACTTTGGATTTTGCCTGCTGACAAATTCGTCTGTGCCAATCCAAACTTCACCCGGCTGAAAAAGCATATCGGATATGGAGACCTCATTTCCGTCATCCGTAAAGGCTCCGTCTTTATTATTATAAAGATGATAAGAAAACTTATTATCCGGGTTCATCTTCTTATTGTATTTATAAATTCCGGATTCCGTACCAAACCAGACAAGACTGTCTCCATCCAATTTAATAGCTTTAAAATTATTAGCTTTTAAATTGTTTCCCGGAGCTATAACGTGGTCAGTATAACGTTGTCTTCTTACATCCAGGCTTGTTAAATACTGGAATCGTCCAATCCACAAAACATTTTTTACCGAGTCATAACAAAGTGCCCTTATCCAATTACCCATTTCTCCGCCGAGCCCGAATTTTCTTATACGCCAATGGTTATGCCTAATGTCGTAAATATACAAACCGTTTACAGCGCCTGCCCATACATAATCTTTACTTGCGGCAATACAGTAATAAAAGTCGTAGTTTGCATTATTATTTTTAGTAGAAAAGTTTTGCCAATTACCTGTAGTTTTGTTAAAGCTGTAAATACCCTGGCCGTAAGTAGAAAACCAAATATAATTACCTTCGCCTGCAATTCCGGTAATAGTTGCCCCACTTAAAAAATTTTCGGACACAACTTGCGGGAATGAAAAACTGCCTGTAACAATAAATAAAAATAAAACAATTAATTGTATCTTCATATAATTTTAGATTACCGCAACGTTCGGAAATTAAATATCAATAGCTTTCTTTTTCGGAAGGAAATTGTTTTTGCTTAACGTCATCAATATAATTTTTTACTGCACCGGAAATTACTTCGGCCATATTTGCATAATGCCTTACAAACCTGGGATGGAAGTCCACGTTTAATCCAAGCATATCCGGTGTTACAAGAATCTGCCCGTCGCAATGCACGCCGGCACCAATTCCGATTGTGGGTATGTGCAGTTTTTCCGTAATTTGATTTGCCAGCTGCGTAGGAATTTTTTCCAGCACTACCGCAAACGCACCTGCTTCTTCAACCGCAGCGGCGTCATTTAAAATTTCCTTTGCTTCGTTTTTATCTCTTCCCCTTTCCCTGTAACTTCCAAATTGATATATGCTTTGAGGCGTTAAACCAACATGAGCCATTACGGGAATACCGGCATCGGTTATTTTTTTTATTGTATCGGCAACTCTAATTCCTCCCTCCACTTTAACCGCACCCGCGGAAGTCTCTTTCATAATTCTGCCTGCGTTTCTAAATCCTTCGTCAATACTAAGCTGGTAAGACATAAAAGGCATATCCACAACAAGCATGGCACGGCTTACCGCTTTGGCAACTGCCCTGGTATGGTAAATCATTTCATCCATTGTAACAGGCAGTGTTGTATCGTTGCCCTGGAAAACATTACCTAAAGAATCACCAACAAGAATAACATCTATACCCGATTCATCCAGAATTTTTGCGGTAATAAAATCGTACGCTGTTAATGCTGAAATCTTTATTCCTTTCTTTTTTAAAAGGGATAAAGTTTTTGTGGTTACTCTTTTTATTTCTTTTTCGGTGCTCATAATATTTATTCTTTATTTATTAAATAATTCATTCTCAACCGCAAACGAGCTTAAAACCGGCAATGGTTTAAAATCATTTTGAAAGTACGATTCAAATCCTTTAACAATACATTCCGAAAGCAGATTATAATCCACCTGAGTTCCTGTAATATTATAAATATCGGCAGTAGAATTCAATAAATTAATTATTCCCGATTTTTCTTTACCGGATACATAAAGATAATTTATTATCTTCTTATGAAATTCACCGCATAATATTGAGCCATGCTGCAAAACAACATTACCCATTTTTCGTTGTGCACTTCCTGCCAGTTTTTTGCCGTCAAATTTCAATTCGCTTTTTGCAGGAACCGCAAAACAGACAGCGCTTGTTTCTTTTTTATAATGAGCTCTAAAATCCGGCTGTAAATTTTCCAATTCTACAAAATCTAATTTGTTATCATACAATTTTAACCCTGCAGCAAGAGCTGTGTTTATATCCCGGTAAATTTTTTTAACGGAAGTATCTTTTTGAATATGCATTACAAAAGAATAAGTTAATTCTTCGGCATGAAGAATTGCCCTTCCGCCGGTGGGCCTTTTAACAACATCTATATTTTCTATTTTGGCTTTTACGGAATCAATAGAATCCATACTTTGATTTGCACCAAGAGAGATGCAGTAAGGCTGCCATCTGTAAAGCCTAAGTATGGCTTCATTCGTTTTACATTCTTTGGCTAATTGAACATCCAGCTCCATATTAAATTTGCCGGAATGAAATCCCGTGTTAATATAAAACCAATTCATTTGCCGACAAGGCTGCGGGTAATTTTATTCATAAAATCAATTATATTTTTTACAAGAGGATGATCCGGATATTCTTCTTTTAACTTTGCTTTTGCCTGGCTTAAATTATACGACGGAGAATAAATAATTCCATAAGCTTTTTTCAGTGTAAAAATATCGTCATTTGAAAATCCTCTTCTTCGCAAGCCGACAACATTCAACCCGGAAAATCTTAACGGTTCACTTGCAGCAAGAATATAAGGCGGAACATCCTGCGTAACTCGAAAACCGCCGCCTATCATTGCATGCTGCCCGATTTTAGTAAATTGATGCACCGGTGTTGAGCCGCCTATAATTACATAATCTTCTATTGTAACATGCCCGCCTATCTGAACGCTGTTGGCAATTATGCAATTGTCACCCACTACACAATCGTGAGCAACGTGTGAATAAGCCATAAATAAACAATTACTCCCAATTTTAGAGAATCCTGTTTCTTCGGTTCCTCTATGCAAGGTTACAAATTCGTGTATTACAGTATCATCTCCTATAATGAAAACAGATTGTTCATTATGAAATTTTAAATCCTGCGGAGTATGTGCAACAGAAGCACCTTGATAAATTTTAACTCTGTTACCTATTCTCGCACCGTTATAAATTACTGCGTGCGGCCCAATAAAACAATAATCGCCTATTTCAGTGTTGTCTTCTACAATTGCATAAGGTGATATTGTAATATTATTTCCCAGATTAGCTTTACTGCCAACAATAGCAGCCGGATGAATATTATTCATTTAATTCTCAATAATTTTGTGCCCGTTTCCGGGTTCTCTATCAACAATACCGGCCATAAAATCGGCTTCCGCAACAAGATTATTATTTACGTAAGCCTTGCCGCTCATTAAAACAATTTTGCTTTTTTTATTAGTCATTTCAACTTCCAAAACCAGCTCATCACCCGGCACTACCGTGCGCCTGAACTTTGCATTATTTATCTGCATAAATAAAACAAGCTTTTCCTCCGGGTTAGGAAAAGAATTTAAAAGAAGTATACCACCCGTTTGAGCCATTGATTCGATAATTAAAACTCCGGGCATTATAGGATTACCGGGAAAGTGACCCTGGAAGAAAGGCTCGTTAACCGTAACGGATTTTACGCCGATAACTTTTTTATCCAGATCAAGATGAATAATTTTATCAACTAGAAGGAAAGGATAACGATGAGGAAGTATTCTTTGAATAGCATTTATATCGAATACTACTCCTTCTTTTTTTACAAACTGATATTTTTTAATTAGTTTTTTCTGCTGGTATAGTTTTCTTATCTGTTTTGCAAATTCCACATTGGAACGGTGGCCGGGGCGTGCAGCCAGTATTTGGGCTTTAATAGGTGCACCAATCAAGGCAAGATCGCCTAGTAAATCCAAAAGTTTGTGCCTGGCAGGTTCATTTCTAAACCTTAACTCCTTGTTATTTAAAATTCCATTTTTGCCTAAGTGAACTTGTTCGCTAATTTTTAATTTTGTACGCAGTTTTTCAATTTCATTTTCATCAGCATTTTTATCTATAATAACAACGGCATTGTCAACATCTCCGCCTTTTATTAAGCCCTGGTCTGCAAGCTGTTCAACTTCGCTTAAGAAACAAAATGTTCTTGCAGGTGCAAACTCGGTAACAAATTCTTTTTCAAGATCGAATAAACCGGTATGCTGGCTGCCAAGCGCAGGGTTTTGATAATCAACCATAACAGTTGCCCTGTAGCCGTCCAGCGGTAACGCAACAATATCAATTTGTTTTTCTTCCTCATGAAAAATTACCGGTTCGTCAATTATAAGATAATCTTTCGGCGCACTCTGCTGAACAAATCCTGCTTTTAATAACTGTTCAACGTAAATTGCAGAGCTTCCGTCTCCAACGGGCGGTTCAATTCCGTCAATTTCAATAATAATATTATCTATTTGAAGGCCGACAACCGCTGCGAGTACATGTTCAACAGTATGAACTTTTGCCTCACCGATTCCTAAAGTTGTTCCCCTGGAAACATCTACAACATTATCTGCAATAGCAGGGATTTCCGGGTTCCCGCCTAAATCTACGCGAACAAATCTTATTCCGTAATTTTCGGCAGCCGGTTTAAAAGTCATTTTACAAGATGCACCTGTGTGCAGCCCCGTTCCGGTTAGAGAAACCGGCTTTTCTATAGTTCTTTGTAGCTCTAACATTTTTATAAGACCTGTCCTTATTTATCTGAATTTATTTCTCCGGTAATTTATCTTTCCCAACGTTACTTAATCGGCTAATTTCATAATTCAACTCTTTAACTTTTATTTCCAGCTCGTTAATTTTTTCAGCATAAGTGGGAAGATTTCTTAAATGAGCTTCCAGCTTCATCATGGTTTTTACTTCCTTAGCAGGAGAACCAAAATATTGGCCCGGCTTTAAGATAGATTTTGATATCCCCGATTGCGCCATTATAATTACGTTATCCGCAATTTGAATATGCCCTATAAGCCCCACCTGCCCCGCCAATATACAATGATTACCTATTTTTGTACTTCCGGAAATCCCTGTTTGAGAAGAGATTACAGTGTCTTCACCAACAACAACGTTATGCGCAATTTGTACAAGGTTATCAATCTTAACGCCTCGTTTTATTATTGTGGAACCCAATGCGGCCCGGTCTATAGATACATTTGAACCAAGCTCAACATCATCCTCAACAACCACGTTACCAATCTGAGGAATTTTTTGGTAGACACCATTATCATCCGTAAAAAATCCAAAACCATCCGAGCCAATAACTGTACCGGGGTGTATTATTACCCTGCTGCCGATTTTGCAGTTTTCTCTAATGCTTACATTTTGAAATATTAAAGAATCGCTTCCGACTTCCACATTAGTAAGCAGAACGGTATTGTGAAAAATTTTTGCATTATCTCCAATCTTACAGCCGGAAGAAATAACAACGTTTTTACCAAGTGCCACATTTTTGCCAATTACCGTATCCGGATGAATAAATGCGGATGAATCAATTCCGGTTAGTTTAAATTCCGGAGAAAAGTAACGGATTAAAATTCGCGAGAATGCTTTGTTAGGTTCTTGAGTTTCAATATAAGTAATATCGCTTCTTGTTTTATTAAAGCCGGGCTTAACTAATATTGCAGATGCTCCTGTGGCTGCAAAATATTTTTCGTAAGCAGGTAAATAAAGAAATGTAAGTTCACCCGGCACCGCTTCTTCAATTTTTGCAAGATTTTTTATTCTTAATTCTTTATTACCGGATACAGTTCCTCCAATAAAGTCAGCTATATCTGTTAAACTTATATCCATAATAAAGTATTAATTATTGAAGTTTTAATTTATCCATTACCTGCGGTGTAATGTCGTATTTTTCTTTTGCATAAAGCAGCATAACATCGGCGTTCCTATCAAACACAAAGTCCAGGTTTTCTTCTTTGGCAACATCCTGAATAGCATTAAACACTTTGTTTTGAACCGGCTTCATAAGTTCTTCCTGTTTTTGGAAAAGCTCGCCGTTTGTTCCGAATTTCTTGTCGCGGTATTCTGTTATCTGATCATCAAGTTTTTTTATTTGAGCTTGAAGGTCTTTTTTTGCCTGTTCGGACATAATAAGGTTCCGCTTGTCGTAATCTTCTTCTTTGGCTTTTTTTTCATTTTCCATTTTCTGTAATTCTGCCTGCCAATCTCTAATAAGCCCGTCAAGTTTTTGTTTTGCATCTAAAGCATCCGGCAGTTTGCTCATAATAGTTTTGGAATCTACAAAACCAATTTTAAGCTGACTGTAGCCAATGCCTGTAAAAACAAAAATAAAAGTTGCGAGGGATAAAATTATTCGTTTCATATCAACTCCTTTTTTTGATTTTATCTGCCAAAATGATTTTGGAATATTGTATCGGATTTAACTTCATCCCTCATAATTTTGTTATCGAATAATGAAATTATAATTTAAATAATTATTTTGAAAAGGAAAAACTATTTCCCGCCGGTTTGAAGCCTGTCCAGTACTTTATAAGTAATATCATATTCGGGGTCTGCATATAATAATACAACATCGCCGGCCTTGTCAAAAACAAATTTCATCTTTTCTTCTTTTGCAACTTCTTTAATTGCAGCATAAATTTTATTTTTAACGGGAGTAAAAATCGAATCCTGTTTTTTATAAATTTCTCCCGTACCCTGTGCAAATTTTGCTTTTCTATAATCTATAATTGCTTGTTCCTGGCTTACCAATTTTTGTTGAGCTGCAAGTTTTGCTTTATCCGTCATAGTGCCTGCTTTCTGCTGGTAATCGGCTAATGCATTTTGGTAATTTGTCGTCATGCTGTCTAGATGAGACGACCATGCGTTGGTAAGAGCGTCAAGATCTCCCTGGGCTTTAATAGCTTCGGGCAGTTGGTTTAAAATTACCTGAGAATTTACGTACCCAATTTTTTGTGTTTGTGCAAACATTACTCCTGCGCCAAATAAAAGCATTGCAGCAGCTAATAAATATTTTCTCACTCCTTCACCTTAAATAATTGTTAAATAAATTTAAAATCCTTTGCCAAACTGGAATGCAAATAACCACGCCGGTTTTTGTCCGTTTACACGTTCCCTGTCAAATCCATAGCCCAAATCAAAGCCTATTAAACCGATTGGATTAATAAGTATTCTGGCGCCAACACCAACAGACCTATCCAAATTAAAAGGCTGCGTATTTTGAATATTAAGATAAACATTACCTGCTTCTGCAAAAGTAAGCAAATATAAGGGAACAGGCTCAAGAGTAACCGCAACCCTAATTTCGGTAGTATATTTTAAGTATACGTCGCCTCCTCTTGCCGGCCCAATTGATCTGTCGTCATAACCTCTTAAAGGAACTGTAGCAATTACAAGTCCGTTGCCTCCCATAAAGAAACGGTCGAACGGGCTTATTTCCAATACTGTTTTCTGGTCTAATTCATGAATATACCCGAACTCCGCATCAGTATAAAGAGCTACCCGGTTGGAATTGAATAATCTTTTATACCATTGCGTTTGAAAATTCAGTTGATAGTAATTCAAATCGCCGGGTAAGAAAGGTCCGCCGGAAATCTGGGCGGTTAATTGTACATCGGAACCTCTAGAGGGAAAAATAGGATTATCAATATCCTTTCGGCTTAATGTAGCGCCAAGTGTAAATTGGTTGTATTTCCCTTCGGTATAGTAACCCCCTCCGTTTATAATATCATTATATTGATATTGAAACATACCCTGCAGATAAAAATAATTATCCGGCCAGTTTAACCTTCTTCCTACTTTAACAGAGGCACCTCTTTGGCTCATATCGTAATAGTACTGCTGGCGGGTATCGAAAATATTAAAGCCCACAAGAGTAGGGGTATCGTACAGCCAGGGCTCGGTAAAGCCAAGCGAAAAAGTTCTGTAAATATTGCTTACACCGAATTGCCAGTTAAAGCTTAGAACCTGTCCGCCTCCCATAGTAAACGGATGATCAAGTGCAAAGTTGGAAAGGGTTATACCTATGGCACCGCTAAAGCCGAAACTACCGCTGTAGCCAACAGATGCATTTAAATAATCGCTGGATTTTTCCACTACGTTATAAGTTAGATCTACCGTGCTGTCGTTTTTAAGCGAAGTGTTTATTCCGTCCGGCCCATATAATTTTTCCACATCAAAATATTTTAAATTTGCAAGCTGTTGTATACTTCTTAAAAGTAAAGCCCTGTTAAAATAATCCCCCGGAATTGTAAAGAGTTCTCTGCGTATAACTTTGTCTTTTGTCTTATCGTTGCCCGCAATATTTACACGGCCTACCCTAAATTGATTCTTCTCATCAATTCTTATATTAATATCCATAGAATCATGGTCTACCCTGGTTTCGGTAGGTGTAACATTGAACATTAAATAGCCGTTATCAAGATACAGAGACGACACATCATTCTGTTCTTTGTTGCCTCTTAAATTCTCCATAAATTTTGTATAATCGTAAATGTCGCCTTTTTTAAATCCAAGCCTAGCATTTAAGGCTTTATCCGGGAAGACTGTATTGCCTTCCCAGGTAATATTTCTAATATGATATTGCGGCCCTTCGTAAACATGAATTAATATAGTTAAATCTTTCTTATCATCGGAATAAATTAAAGAATCGGATAAGATTTGTGCATCCCTGTAGCCTTTGCTTCTGTAAAAATCAATTATACTTTTTTTATCTTCGTCAAATTTTTTAGGATTAAACTCCGCACTATTCCAGAACTGCCACCAAACTTTTTCCGAGGTGTTTTTCATTTCGCCTCTCAGCTTGCTGCCGCTGAATGCATTATTGCCTACAAATTCAATTTTGCGCACAACAACCTTTTTATTTTCTTTAATTCTAATCATCAGCAAAATACGGCTTTTTATTTTATCTATAAGATTAAAATAAGAATTTTCATTCTTGTTGTATTTAACAGTATATTCATCGGCAAGATCCTTTTCGTTACGCCAAACCACATCAATATCTTTTTCGGTGGTATCTGCAGTATAGTAAACAAAGTGTTCCATTTTTACTTGTGCATTTAGGTAGCCATCTTTTTGATATAATTTAAGGATAGCTTCTTTAATTCTGGTTTCATCCTGCGGTTTAAGAATTTGTCCCCGCTGCAGATCAATTTTCCCTTCAATATCGCTCGTACTTTCTTTATCGTTCCCTTGAATAACGGTTTTTTCAAACCTCGGGTATTCCTTTACTTTAATTAAAAGGAATGCACCGTTGCCGACAATTTTTGCAATTTCAATTTTAACGTCGGAAAAAAGATTTAGAGACCAAAGCTGTTTTATTGCATCGGCAATAGATTGGTCAAAGGGAATTTGAATTTCGTTGCCGATTTTTAAGCCGCTGTTTGCAATTATAGTAGAGGCATCGGCAGTCTTATTGCCTTCAACAGAAATTCCTAAAATTTTATAGCTTTTTACTGTTTGAGCAAAAGTAAAAGAAAAAGAAAACAAAATTATAAAAAGGGTACAGTTAAACAGTTTCTTTAGGAAGGTATGAGACATTCTTTAAGCCTTTGTCATTCTTAATTAGTTGTTCACTTACTTTGCCGAACCGGCGTTCCCTTGTTTGAAAACTTCTTATTGCTTCATAGAGGTCCTTTCTGCTAAAGCTTGGCCAATAAACATCGGATATATAAAACTCGGTATATGCAATTTGCCATAATAAGAAATTACTTACTCTAAACTCACCGCTTGTTCTAATTAAGAGGTCGGGATCCGGAAAATCTTTAGTTGTTAAATGATCGGAAATACATTTTTCATTTATATCTTCTAATTTCAATTTTCCTTTACTTGTTTGTTCGGCAATATTTTTAAAAGCTTTAAGCAGTTCCCATCTTCCACTGTAACTTAAAGCTAAATTTAGAGTCATTCTTGTATTATTTTTTGTACGTTCAATAGCATAATTTAATTCTTTTTGAACTTCTATGGGAAGAGTTTCCACATCTCCTATAGTAGTAAGCCTAATATTATTTTTCATTAATTCATCGCACCGGTCTTTAATACTTTTTAATAACAGACGCATAAGCGTAGAGACTTCATCCTTGGGCCGTTTCCAGTTTTCCGTAGAAAACGTATAAAGAGTTAAATATTTAACTCCAACCTCGGCACAAGCTTCCGTAATTTCCCTAACGGTATCAACGCCGCGTTTGTGCCCGGCAACTCTTGGCAGCCCCCGTCTCCTGGCCCATCTGCCGTTTCCATCCATAATTATTGCAATATGGACAGGTATTTCTCCGGAATTTTTAAGTTCCTCTTGTAGTTTTACATCGGATATCGATTGAGTTTTACTCAAAACCGCCCTCAAAATTGATAAAGCGTGTAAAATTAACCTTAAGACGAATTAATGTCAAGATAAGTTTCAATTTACTATTATTATCTTTTCTATAAAATTCAGCCAACTTAGACAAAAAAATTATAAAGTATATGATATTAATAAAAGGTAAAAAGAAGTGGCAAACAAGTATAACATTAATCCGAAAAAAAAAGTGTATCCTTTTTAAAAAGGATACACTGTTTAGTTTAATGGTATATTGCCGTTATTGTTTTATAAGTGATAGAGTTGCTACTTCACCGGTCACTTTCCAGGCTCCGTTATCTTTAACCAAAGTAAAAAAGCCGGATTGCTTTAGGCGGGAATCGGTAATATCTACTTTTGCAATTGCAGTGCTGCCGTTCAAATCCACAGAATTAATTTGCAAGTTTCTAACCCAACCTCCTTTTTGGCCGTTTTGTACCAAATTAACAAACTGATCACCGGAATAGTTTTCAACTTTATTTGTAATTTTATTTATAATAACAATTGAACTGCCCGACATTAAAGTCTTCGATAAATCGGCCGTCTGTCTGCTATCCACACTTTTTACAAATGTTGTAACCGCCTGTTCAACATCGCTTTTTTCTTCATTTATAGAACTGTTTGCAGCAAACGAAGCAAATGATAGAGTGAGAAATAGAACCAAAGTTAATATTTTTACATCTTTCATAATATCACCTTTCTTTATTTAGGGGTTTTGAAGAATAAAGAATAGTACTTTTTAAGTACAAATTTATTGTTCAAACTTACCTTTTTTTTTACCTCTTAAACTAATAAAATTAATAACGGACAAATACTTACATAAGCGGTATTTTTTATATTTCAAATTTAATTTTTAAGACTATTTTTTTTGTTTTGAATTTGAATTAGCATAAACGTATATTATATAAAATAAAAGGAGGATGCTATGCCGGTCAAATTATTAAAAGAATTTTTAGATGATAATAATATAAAGTATATTACAATAAGTCACTCGCCTGCATATACGGCACAGGAAATTGCCGCATCTGCACATATCCCCGGAAAAGGAATGGCAAAATCAGTTTTAATAAAGATTGACGGGAAAATGGCAATGGCAGTTTTGCCTGCTTCGGATAAAGTGGATTTTGATCTATTAAAAACGGTTATCGGAGGAACCAATATAAGGCTGGCATACGAACAAGAATTTATAGACAAGTTTCCCGATTGCAATGTTGGTGCCATGCCTCCCTTCGGTAATTTGTACGGTATGGAAGTTTATGTCTCCAAAAGCTTAACAAAGAATGAAGAGATAGTTTTTAATGCATGTTCGCATTCGAAACTTGTAAAAATGTTTTATAAAGATTTTGAAAGATTGGTAAAACCTAAAATATTGGATTTTTCTTATCAGTCAATGCTTTAATAAATTTTATTTCCCATCCTTCACTTTTTTGTTAGTAATTTAGTTAAAATTATATATTTTTAAATTTTAGTGAATTTATTCCTCGCAGGTTTAAATTCAAATTGTATATTACTAATAATAAATTGGTGGATAATATGGTACAAAAATTTTTCAAGTTTTCCTTTCCCGCATTACTTATCTTTATATTTTCCGGGATTTTTTTCTTATCATTCGGGCAGATAACAAAAGAAATTGTTAAAAGTGATATGGATACAACTGTAAGTCCGGGGCAGGATTTTTTTGAATATGCAAACGGCAACTGGTTGAAAAAGACTAAAATACCTGCGGCATATTCAGGATGGGGGTCGTTTTATATACTTCAAGATGAAAATCTAAATAAGATAAAAAATATTTTATCCGGGCTGGAGGGTAAAACCGGTTATAAAAACGGGAGCAGCGAACAACTTGTAGGTGATTTTTATTATACAGGCATGGACTCTTCCAAAATAGAAAAGGACGGCTACGGACCTATTAAAAAAGATCTGAATGCCGTAAGTTCGATTAAATCTCTAAAAGATTTTTATAAAGAACTGGTTAATGTCCAGCTTGGTTATGCAAATCCGCTTTTTGCATTCGGCTCCGGCCCGGATGCAAAAAACAGTAAGATGAATATTGCACAATTATTTCAGAGCGGCCTGGGAATGCCCGACCGAGATTATTATCTTAAGAAAGATAAAAATACCGTTTCTATTCGAAACGATTACAAATCTCTTATAAAAAAATCATTTGTGCTTACGGGTGTAAAAACCGGACAGGCAGAAAAAAATGCCGATGACATTTTATCGCTTGAGACAAAGCTTGCAGGGGCTTCAATGGCTAGAACTGAAATGAGAAATCCTGAAAAGATTTACCATAAGATGACTGTTAAAAAATTGGTAAGCCTGGCGCCTGATTTTGAATGGAATAATTATTTTGATCTGATAGGCGTTCCAAAACCCGGCGAAATAAATGTTGCTCAACCGGAATTCATTAAAGAAATTAACAAAGTAATTAAAGCAACTCCTCTGCCTGTGTTAAAAGAATATTTACAGTGGAATATCATTCGCTCTGCAAGCCCTTATTTAAGTGATCCTTTTGTAGAAGCAGATTTTAATTTTTACGGTAAAGAACTTAACGGTACAAGTGCAATGCAGCCAAGATGGAAAAGAGTTCTGGGAACTTTAAACCGGTCGATTGGCATGGAGTTGGGAAAATTATTTGTAAAAAAATATTTTCCTCCTTATGCAAAAAAACGAGCATTGGATATGGTTCATGACTTAATGGCTTCCTTGAAAAATAGGATACAAAACCTGGAATGGATGAGCCCTGCTACTAAAAAGGAAGCATTAAAAAAACTTGCCGCATTCACTGTTAAAATAGGCTACCCTGATAAATGGAAAAGCTATAAAGGTCTGGAAATAAATAGAAATTCTTATTTTGGAAATGTTCTTAGGTCTTCAATTTTCAATTCTAGAAAAGATCTGGCAAGGATTGGAAAACCGGTTGACAAAACAAGATGGGGAATGACTCCTCAAACTGTTAATGCGTATTACAATCCGCAGAATAATGAAATAGTTTTTCCTGCCGGAATACTACAGCCTCCCTTCTTTGATCCAAATGCCGATGATGCAATTAATTACGGTGGTATAGGTGCTGTTATAGGCCACGAAATGACTCATGGTTTTGACGACGAAGGCAGGCAATATGATGCTTCGGGTAATATGAAAGACTGGTGGACAAAACAGGATGAAGAAAAATTCAATAAGAGAGCAGAAAGAATAGTTAAACAATTTAATAGTTATATTGCCGTAGATACTCTGCATGTTAACGGTAAATTAACCGAAGGAGAAAATATTGCAGACCTTGGCGGGGTTAATGTTGCATTCGATGCATTTTCCAAAACTAAGGAATTTAAAGAAGGTAAAAAGATTGACGGCTTTACACCTGCACAAAGATTTTTCGTTTCTTTTGCAAATATATGGAAAATTAAAAACAGGCCGCAAAGGTTAAGGCTTCGCGTTAAAATTGATCCTCATTCTCCGGAACATTACAGGGTAGACGGTCCGTTGAGTAATACTCCTGCTTTCTGGAAAGCATTTAATATAAAGCCCGGTCAGCCGATGAGAAGGTCAGGAGATAAATTGGTTAAGATTTGGTAAGATTAATTTATATGTCCATTAGGCATTGAAATCATTCTCATACTTCGTTAAAATCCGCCGGATTTCCCGCTTTTGCGAGGTTCGTTCTCGTAGAGTCTGCATGACTCTACGAGACCACCGCGGATTTTTGAGTTGATCACTCAAATTACACACAATGTATTAAAGTAAAAGACGGCATCTTTTATCTGGAAAATAAATATTTATTTTTTTATAGAAATAGAACTTTTATAAAAATATATTTCAAAAGAAAAGATGCTGTCTTTTTTCATACGCAACTTCAGTTGATCATTACTTTTTGGTTTACCCCGGAAAACAAGCAGCTCAAACTTCATCTAAGCCGGGCCGGATGTTAATAATAATTCTAATTAAACAAATTCGCTTTGTCCTTACTCGGCAAGGCTTACTTTTATTTAAAGCAGTATTTCAATTGCCTACCTAAAACATTTTGGCCTGTGCACTGCATTAAACCGAATTAAATAGACAAAGATTAAGAGAATAAAACGTTCTCTTTCTTTTTACTTCTCCTGTAAAGCTGGACTTTTCTTTCTTCTATCTGAAAGAGGCGTATATTTTTTCTTATATCCGGAGAAATTGATTCCAATAAAACCTTTACATTTTTATATATGTTAAGAGGCACACCAATAAAAAGCAAAACTCGTTTATTTGTGTACCTGGTTTGTCTTGATGCAAGAAAATTTAACCGCTTTATTATGCTGTCGTCTTTTAAATCATCTTCATTTAACGTAATACCAATTGCATAATTATTTTTTTGCTTAGCCACAATATCTACATCAAAGGAACCGACTTTTGAAGGTTCGGGTAAGTAAGTTCCGAATTTTCTGCTTACAGTTAAATATCCGTGTTTCCAGAATTGTTCAACAAGCAAATCAACTGTTCTTCTTTTTACTAATTCCAACATAGCAGCCTCCGTGTAATTACACCGCTTTTGAAAGTAAAGGAATAATCGGAGAAAATTTTAACCCCATCATTACCTTAATATTTGCAATTTTTTTATATTCAAATTTTTTTATCTGGCTGGATTTATAAATTCTGCCGTACAAATATTTTTGCCCGTTTATTTCCCTAGAAATAAAATAAGGATCCAGCACCACTTCATTTAACCCGTATAAAAACCTTACGCTGTTCCTGTTGTTTATTGCAAAAGAAAATATCTCGGATTTCATATTAACTCCGTTAATTAATTAAACCACCTAACAACGCCTACAACTTTTCCGGCAATTGAAAATTCTCTTAACTCTGAAACTTCAATCGGCTTATATTTTTCGTTAGCCGGCATTAGCCTGATTTTATTGTTTTTGTTTTCGAATGTTTTAACAGTGGCTTCATCCTCAATTAGAGCCACAATAATATCTCCGTTAACAACATTCTGCCGTGCGGAAACAATTACAAGATCATTTTCGTAAATCCCGGCATTTATCATACTATCCCCTTTAACTTTAAGAGCAAAGCAATTTTCGGATCTTTTAATAAATGAAGAATCAACTACAACACTGCCTTCCCAATTTTCTACAGCAAGTACAGGTGTACCGGCAGCAACCCTGCCGATTATTGGGACTTTTCTAAAATCTCTTTCAGCGCCGGCAAATGATGACATAAAGTTAATGCTTTTGTCCGAATCTTTATAAACCGTAATTCCCCTGCTGGCATTGCTTTCGATATTTAAGTAGCCTTTTTTTGCAAGTGCATCAAGATGCCTTTTAACACCAAAAGTGGAAGCAATATTAAATCGTTTACCTATTTCTCTAAGTGTAGGCGGGTATCCGTTAGATTCAAGGAATTGTTTTATGTAGAGTAAAATTTCTTCCTGTCTTTCCGTTAATTGCTTTTTCATTATAGTGCTCATTTGTTTACTGCAAATATAGTGCACTAATGTTCACTTGTCAAGTGTTTTTAAGCAAGGCATAAAAAAACGGGCATTAAGTAATTTTATATACCGAATGCCCGCATACGAGAAAGGGACAGGGGAGACTCTTAAATATTAAAGGAAAGCTATACTTCTATTTCTTTTTTTTCAACATGTATTAACCAGTTATGTATATCTTCCTTTTGCCCGTAATGAATGGATATTAACTCATCAAATAATTTTTTATCAAGTTCGCCGGGTTTACCATTATTAAACATCATTTCGAAATCTTTATATTTAAGCCAGCCGACGGATGAAATAATTGCCGCAGTTCCCGTTCCGAATACTCCGGTAACGTTTCCTTTCTTATATTCCGAAACTACTTCATCAATACTAATAAGCCTTTCGGTTATTTTTATCCCCCAATCCTTTAATATAGTAATAACCGAATCTCTTGTTACACCGGGTAAAATACTGCCGTTTAATTTTGGAGTTACAACTTCATCCTTAAAATTAATAAATATATTCATAGTACCGACTTCCTCAATATACTTTTGCTGTACACCATCCAGCCAAAGTACTTGAGTAAAACCTTTTTTTCTTGCTTCTTCAGCCGCAAGCAGGCTTGCTGCATAGTTTGCAGGTGTCTTGCATTCTCCAAGGCCTTTTCTAACAGCACGCACATATTCATCCTGGACAAGAATTTTTACCGGTTTAAATCCTTCCGGGTAATATGCGCCAACAGGAGATAATAAAATAATCAACTTATAATTTGAAGAAGGTTTAACACCCAAAAATGCATCGGAACCGAAAACAAAGGGACGAATATACAACGATTCGCCTCTTTCTGCCGGAATCCAATCGCGTTCTATAGATACTAATTCAGTAAGAGCCTGCAGTAAAAATTCATTATCTACTTTAGGTATGCAAACCCGGGCGGCAGAATTATTTAACCTTTGAATATGTTTCTCCGGCCTGAATATAACAACTTCACCTTCCGTGGTTTTAAAAGCTTTTAAGCCTTCAAATATTCCCTGGCCATAGTGAAGATACATTGAACCGGGATGGATGGAAAGATTTTCCAGCTTTTTGATGATAGGGTTATGCCAACCATTTTCTGAACTGTATTCCATTTCGAACACATGATCTGTAAAATATTTTCCAAAGCCTAAATTATTTGGGAGCTCAACAGGTACTTTCCTTTCCATCAATTCATACTTTATTTTTTTCATTACTCCTACCAATCAGTTTAAATAAAATTTCGTACCCATTTTACGAAAAAAATTTCAAAAAATAAAATTAAACTGCCCGGTGGAGGGCTACCGGGCATGGGGAAGATTCATTAAGGGGGGGTAGAACTTAATGAATCGAATTAATGCTAACTTAATATTTATTAAAATTATAATCAACAACTTTTTAAATAAGTGGTAGGAATATCACCAATTCCGTGTAATTTTTTATATTCTATTTTAAAATAACATGGTCCATAAAAAATAATCCAGGATTAATATCATAGCAGAGGAAAGCACAAAGGATTTAATAGTAGCCAGGCCAACACCTTCCGCACCTCCCTGTGTCTGAAACCCGATATGGCACCCTAACAAAGCAGTTACGCCGCCAAAAAAAACTGTTTTGAATAAACCTGCAAACAAATCCCCAATAATAAAAAACCTTTTTACCGAAAGGAAAAAGACTGAAAAAGTAACTCCAAGGAAATAATTGGAGACAATAAAAGCCCCAAATACCGCAATTGCATCCGCAAAAATTACAAGAAGAGGAAGCATAACTACCGAAGCTATAAATCTAGGCATAGCCAAATATCTTACCGGATTTATAGCCATAGTTTCAAGCGCATCAATCTGTTCGGTAACTTTCATGGTGCCTAGTTCGGCCGCAATTGAAGCACCTACCCTGCCGGCAATTACAATGCCGGTTAACACCGGACCAAGTTCCGTAATAATTGCCCTGCTTGTAGAAGCACCGAGAAAAGACATTGGTGCAATTCCTTTAAGCTGGTAAGCAGCCTGCCAGGCTGCAACTGCACCTGTAAAAATTGCAATTATCATTACAAGCGGAAGCGAGTTAACACCGATATGTTCCATTTGGTAAAGAATAATTCCCCTGCTGCGCGGTATCATACCAAAGCTTTTAATAATACCCCAAAACAACCTGGAGATTTGTCCGATCTCCTGGAAGAAATCTATTGTCTTTTTACCCAGTTTCTGTAAAAAATTATTTATCACTGCAAAAAAATATTTTTTTATAAATCAATTTAATAAAAATTAAATGCATTTCTTAACAGTTTATTCTGCCGGTTAGATCACACAATTTTAAATTCATTTAATTCGAATGCATATTTTTTTATATTTTTGAAAATCCATAAAGGATCCTTTGTTTAGCGGAAGCCTGTACTAACTGGAGTTATTTCAAATCAGAATAACCTGATGATAACTTCTATTTAAAATAATTTTGAATTTTAATTCCCATCAAAAAATGCGGAATATCTAATTCCGGTAAGGAAAACTATCTGAGAGGCAAAATAATGACCAACAACGGTAAATTAATTAATTGGGTAAATGAAATGGCGGCATTGTGTAAACCAGGGTCTGTTTACTGGTGCAGCGGTTCTTCTAAAGAATATGATTCGCTTGCCGCCGGCTTAATTAAAAAAGGTACTATGATTAAGCTTAACGAAAACAAAAGATCCAACAGCTACTATTGTAAATCCGATCCGGCTGATGTTGCACGAGTTGAGAACAGAACATTTATTTGTTCTGCTAAAGAAGAAGACGCAGGGCCGACAAACAACTGGGTTGAACCTGATAAAATGAAAAGTATTTTGAAAGAAAAATTTAACGGCGCAATGAAAGGAAGAACAATGTATGTTATTCCTTTCAGTCTAGGCCCTATCGGTTCAAACATTTCTCAAATAGGCGTTCAATTAACAGATTCGGCTTATGTTGTTTGTAGTATGAAAATAATGACAAGAATGGGCGAAGAAGTTCTTACGGCATTAGGCAACGGAGATTTTGTCCGCTGCATTCATACTGTTGGCGCACCTTTGGAAAACGGAAAAGCCGATGTACCATGGCCCAACAATAGAGAAAAATATATTGTTCACTTCCCGGAAGAAAAAAGTATCTGGTCATTCGGAAGCGGGTACGGCGGGAATGCATTGTTAGGTAAAAAATGTTTTGCCCTAAGAATTGCATCTGTTATGGCAAGGGATGAAGGCTGGCTGGCAGAACACATGCTGGTAGTGGGCATTACCTCACCTAAAGGAATAAAAAAATATATTGCGGCTGCATTCCCCAGTGCATGCGGCAAAACCAATCTTGCTATGCTAACACCGGCTTTGTCAGGCTGGAAAGTGGAAACAGTTGGTGACGATATTGCATGGATGAAATTCGGAAGCGACGGAAGATTGTATGCGATAAATCCTGAGGCAGGATTCTTTGGCGTTGCACCGGGTACTTCTATGAAGTCCAACCCCAATGCAATGCTTTCGATAAAAAAAAATTCCATTTTTACGAATGTTGCACTTACGCAGGACGGAGATGTTTGGTGGGAAGGAATGACCAGCAAAAAACCGGAAAAATTATTCGATTGGCAAGGGAAAGAATGGACCCCGGAAAACAATATTACTGCGGCTCATCCTAATTCCAGGTTTACAACACCTGCCGGACAATGCCCGGTTATAGATAAGGCCTGGGAGGATCCAAACGGTGTACCGATATCGGCTATTCTTTTCGGCGGAAGAAGAGCAGAGGTTGTTCCTTTGGCTTACCAGGCTTTTAACTGGCAGCACGGAACATTTTTAGGTTCTATTGTTTCCTCGGAAAGAACTGCGGCTGCCGAAGGAAAAGTCGGCAATATTCGGCATGATCCCTTTGCAATGCTTCCGTTTTGCGGTTATAATATGGGAGATTATTTTTCCCACTGGCTAAGTATTGGGAAAAAATACGGCGGTAATAATCTTCCTAAAATATTCTTTGTTAACTGGTTCCGGAAAGATTCCCGTGGAAATTTTTTATGGCCGGGTTACGGAGAAAATATAAGAGTTTTAAAATGGATTCTGGAACGTACTGAAAATGAAGACAACGCAGTTAAAACACCAATTGGATTTGTTCCCCGTAAAGATTCGCTTGATGTTTCCGGAATGGAAATAAATAAAGAAAATCTTGACGCCTTATTTTATATAGATAAAAAAGCCTGGCTGGCTGAGGTAAATGAAATAAGAGAGTATTATAAAATATTCGGCAGTCATATTCCCGACGAATTAATTTACGAATTAAACGCTCTTGAAAAAAGATTGGAGCTTATGTAATAATAATGTCGTGATCAAATTAAATATTAATTTTATTCGTCAGGAAATTTTTAATAAAATATAATTTTTAATTATTTGCCCGGCTTAAATGGCACAGCTTTGTACTATTCCGAAATTGCTTTTAGAATATTTTAACGCGGTTCTATTATGCATTTAATCTTGCTGCAATGAAAAATATTATTTACCTTGCCGCAGTTTTTAATGTCTAATAAAAAATCGGCGGGTAGAAATTTTCCGGCAGGAAGATATTTTTGACTAATATTGTACAGCATCAACCAAAATGATACATGATTGTTACACCTTAAATACCGCTAAAATTCTAAATTTTCCGGATGCACTTGGATGGGTAAGGTCCCGTAACTTATTTTATTTCAATAATTTAAATAAACTTGATACCGGTCTTTTTAAATATCAATTGATCCGGTGGGTTTAAAAAAAAACTTTAGCATTATAATTGCTATTAGTAAGCAATAGGAACAACGGAAAGGTAAATGGAAAGGATAGCTGAAAATATTTATAATATGAAGAGGGATTTGACAATTCCTCCTACAATAGTTCAAGCTCCAATCGGTATACTAACATTTTCTAATGATTGGAAGATAAATTATGTAAATGAGATATTCATTAAATATGCTATATTATATAAATTTGAACATTCAGACCTGGAAGGTGCAAGTATTTTCGAATCGAATATTTTTTCCGGTACGGATTTAACCGAAGAACTGGAAGAATTAAAAAACGGAATATCTTTTGAGAAAGTAATAAAAGATATTACCACCCTGGACGGAGGAAAATTAACCGTTCTGTTAAAAGGCTCACCTTTACTAATAAACGATCAATTCTCGGGCGGTATTCTTATATTGGAAGATTTTAAAACTCCTCCTGCACTCCAGCAGGGTAAAGAAATTAAAAGCGAACAAATTGTAAATATCCTTTCAAGAATAAACGACCTGCTTTTTGTAACGGACAGCGAAGGTAAAATAAAATATTCATTCGGCAAAAGTATAAGCAAATTGAATGTTCCGCTGTACAGCTTAAATGAATTGCCTATATCTCAGTTTTTTACCGGCGAATCCCGCAGTAAAATACAGGAAATATTTGAAACCATACTCATAGACAAAAAATCAAAAAAGGTTGTAATTCAGCTTTCCCTTTTTAACCGGGATGTAACGTATGAATGCAGTATAGAACCGCTTGTAAACTGGCGCAATAAAATTCAATTTTTATTCTTTTTCTTTACGGATATAACAGAATATTCAAAAGAAAAAAAATTACTTCAGGAAGAAATTGGAGAACTAAGGCAATACCAGGTAATTACGGAAGCAGTTACGGATGCCGTGTTTGCAGTAAATTCCAAGGGTAATATTATATTTTGGAATAAAGCATCGGAAGCTCTTTTCGGTTATTCTAGAAGTGAAGTATACGGAAAATTCTTCGGAAAAGTTCTGGACGTCTTCGATACGGAATATTTTGAAGGAATAAAAGTTGAACTTAAAAAATCCGGAATATGGAAAATTACCTTAACGGTTTATAAGAAAAACGGCGTAAAAGAAATTATTGATGCAAAATTTTCATGCGCGGATGAAACAGAAGATACGGTTTTAATCCTTTGTACGGATATAACAGAAAGGGCAAATGCAGAACAGAAACTAAAAGCCTCCGAAGAAAATTATAAAAACCTTGTTACGCTTGCCTCCGAATTAATTTGCAATGTGGATTCTTACGGCAGTATAATTTTTGCCAACAATGCCTTTTTAAAAACTTTTAAATACCCTGAAGAAGAAATCTTTAATAAGGCATTAAAAGATCTTTTGGACCCGCAATTTATTTACGAGTCCCATTTTAACCTTAAAGATTTTGAAAAAATCGGAACCAAGAAATTAGAACTTAGGGCAAAAACAAAATACGGGGAATTAATATATCTGGATACCACAATTTCGGCAACATATCAAAACAGCATATTCAGCCATTACAATTTAATTTGCATGGAAATTTCCGGCACAAAAGCATTGCAGAAAGACCTTAAAACATTTCACTCTATGTTTGAGGTTTTTCAGGATGGTGTTGAAATTGAATGCGACGGACAAATAGTTCTTTCTAACAGTGCTTTTGCAAAAATTTTCGGCTATGAAAGCGAAAAAGAATTATCCGGCAAAAATATGTCCGATTTTGTTGCCGAAAACGATGTACCTAAAGTAACCGGTTACATTCAGCTTGTATCCAGCGGTAAAGAAGTTCCGGAACGATTCGAGTTTATGGGTAAGAGAAAGGACAATGCAAACTTTTTTGCGGAAGTATCTATTTCTGCTTTTAAAAGCGAAGAGAAAAGATACCTGGTTTTTTCCGTAAGAGATATAACGGAAAAGAAACGTGCACAGCAGGCAATTAAAAATTCGGAAGAAAAATACAGGAACCTAACGGAAAACATTGACGACTTTCTTTTTACTTTTGAAAAAACCGGGAATATGCTTAGGCCGGTTTTTTATACCTCTTCCGTTGAAAAAATTACCGGCTACAAACAAATAGATTTGCTTGGAGATTCCAGGCTAATCTTTAAGATGGTTTATCCCGATGATTTTTCCGTGTTAAAGAAAAAACTTAACAGCTTATTGCACAGTAAGATACAACTTTCCGGAGAATTTGAATTAAGAATTATTAATAAGCACGGAAATATTGTTTGGGTTAGGTGCAAAGTAAATCTTGTAAGAGATAAAGAAGGAAATCTGCAAAAAATATACGGACTGGTAAGCGATATTTCCTTAAGAAAAAAAGCCGAAGACGAACTTACAAAATCTACAGGGAATTTAATAAAACTAAACGAAACCAAAGACAGATTTATTTCTATTATTTCCCACGATTTAAGAACACCCTTCAGCTCTATTCTGGGCTTTACAGACCTATTGCTGAGCGACAGCGAACTAAGCGAATCCGAAAGAAAGCAATATATTGAATTCATCCAGGAATCTTCAAAGTCAATGCTGTCTTTGGTAAATTCCCTGCTGGACTGGACGAGGCTGCAAACAGGAAGAATCCGCTTTGAACCGGAACGAATAGAAATTTATAAAATAATAGAGAGCTCTCTTAATGCATTAAGCGGTGTTGCTTTTCAAAAAAATATAGAAATTACTTCTGGTATTCAAGATGATGTTTTTGTTTTTGTCGATAAGGATTTGATATTGCAGGTATTCAATAATCTTTTATCAAATGCAATTAAATTCACTCCAAGAAACGGCAGAATAAGTATTTCCGTGGCGGCATCGCAGCGTTCAAGGTACCTTGAATTTTCCATTAAAGATTCCGGAATTGGAATTAAACCGGAAAATGTAAAAAAGCTTTTCCGTATAGATACAAAATACACCATGGAAGGAACGGAAGGAGAAAAAGGTACGGGACTTGGGCTTTCACTTGTTAAAGAAATTATTGAAAAGCACAGCGGGAATATTCATGTTGAAAGTGAATACGGCAAAGGATCTAATTTCGTATTTACACTGCCTATTGCCTCCGCAAATATTCTGCTTGTAGACGACAGCAAAACCGACAGGCTGCTCTATTCCAAAATATTAAAAAATATTACTCCCGATTATAATGTTGAATTGGCATCGGACGGCTCAGAAGCACTGGATAAAATATTTTCTTCACCTCCGGCTTTGGTAATTACAGACCATATTATGCCTAATATGAACGGATACAACCTTGTTTTGGAATTATTAAAATCGGAAATAAAAGGCAAACCCCCGGTTATTGTTTTGAGCAGTGATGTAGACAGGCATGATATTGAAGAATATAACGAATTAGGTGTTGAATATGTTTTTCATAAACCGGTAGATTTAACCAGTTTTAAACACGCTGTTGAAAAATCTTTACGCAAAGGGTTAACAAGTGTTTGAAAAAGACAAGAAGCAACCGGAGGTTAAAAATATATTTTAATATTATTCTTCATTCTAAATTCAAATGTTTGAAATTTGCTATTTTCAAGAACGAAGAAAATTCGATTAAATAATTTAAAATATCTTTAATTTTTATCCGGCAAAAAGGAATATTTTTCGGCATAATAAAGCATCTGTTCAGTAAAGTTATCCGGGTACTCAATCTCTACATCAACAAGTTTTCCCTCTTTATATACCGGTTTAAGAACCGGATTTATAAATCCCTTGTAAGGAGGTATGTTTAGTTTATCATATCTCTCCTTAACTTCTTTATGAAGCTCCAAATCTATTTTTACGCCGTAAGATTCAACCATGTTTTTGGCAGCTTCAAAATCACCTTCGGATGTAATCCGCTGAACTTCCCTAAGCATCTCGCCGAACAAAGAGCGCAGCTTTAAATAATCATTAATTACGAAAAATGTTTTGCCGTCTTTTATTTTCTTTTCAATTACATTCTCAGCTTTCCCTTTTTCGCAAACCCATTTGCATATAAGCTGCCTGTTGCGCATATGAGCTTCTTCAAGGTTATCTCCAACTTCAATCCTTGCAAGCTGAACAAACAAACCGTTCCTAATGTATTTGTTGTAGCCTGCTTTTGCAGCATCAAAGACGGGCATTACACCCAACTCAACCAGCTTATTATCAGGTAAATAATATAATGCAACAAGGTCTGCCCTTGTTTCTTCAATTGTTGACGCATAATTTTTAAGAGTTTGTCTCGGAGAACCTACTCCGGGAAGAATTTGCCCAGAGCCGTGGCCGATTACCTCGTGCAGGTCGGTATGTATATTATCTGCATGTGCAGCAAATTTTTCCGCAAGCAGAACTTCTTCTTCGGAATATGCAAACTCTCTTACAAGGTTTTCCGGTTCCGCCATAAAATATGCATAAACTATATTACCTAGATTAACCGACTTTGATCCGTACTTTTCCCTAATCCAATTAGCATTAGGCAAATTAATACCTATTGGAGTAGAAGGCGAAGCATCGCCGGATTCTACAACTACGTTAATTGCTTTGCCGGAAATTCCGTTTACATTTTTCTTTTTAAACTTTTCATCTATGGGAGAATTAACTTCGAACCATTGTGCATTTTTACTGATTGTATTAATTCTTTTAGTTCCTTCAAAATCTTTTATGGAGACAATTCCTTCAAACGAGCCTTTATAACCGAGCGGATCGCCGTATACTTCTATAAAGCCGTTAACCGTATCTATTACAGAATCTTTGTCTTTTAACCAGAGTATATTATACTCATCAAACGAACTAAGGCAGCCTGTTTTGTAGTACTCGGCAAGTTTAATAAAAGCAGCTTTTTGATTTTCGTTTTCGGCAGCACCTGCTGATTTTTCCAGCCATTTTCCAATTTGCTCTATTGCATCTGAATACATTCCCCCTATCTTCCAAACTTTTTCTGTTATTCTTCCGTCTTCCTTTACAAGCTTGCTGTTAAGCCCGAGCGATACCGGTTCTTCGCTTTCCGGTCTATCTTTATCATTATAAAAATCTTCAACTTCTTTTTGAGATATATTTTCATAAAAATTATTGCATGAAGTTTTGATGACATCCGCATCTTTATCAAGATTTATTTTTTGCGCATCAACTTCAGGATTAAAAATGACAGGTACAAGTTCCTTAAATAAATGCTGCAAAGTTTCGCCTTCACCTAAAGGAAAATCTTTTACATTACTGTTTTCCAACAGGAATTTGAAATAATCCTGCGAAAAGTCAGGTAATATTTTTTTTGCCGAATAACAGTGATGTATGCCGTTGGAAAACCAGAACTTTTTTACATAAACCATATATTTTTTAAAATCATCCGAATCCCTGTTTCCTTTGAAAGTTTTTACAATTGCTTCAAGAGTTCTTTTTATCCTAAGGTTATGCTTATAGTTCTGGTCATAAAAGATTTCTCTGCCGCAAAGAGCGGCGTTATAAAGATAATATAATAGTTCTTTTTCCTTTAAAGAAAGCCGGTTAAAACCCGGTACTTTATAACGTAGAATTTCTATATCTTCAAATCGTTCCGAACTGTAATTCCAGGATTTATCGTTGTGCGAAAAATTCTCTGATTGTTCTTTCATTAAAATTTATTTTTGTGAAATGATTTTACTAAATTAATAAATTCACACTTTAATTAAAATTTTACGGGTTAATAAAAGATCTCTCCCTGGGCGGATTTTTAGGTTAGGATTTTCCGGATGAACATATTTCTAATTTAATAAAGCATGCTTGCCCTTAATCGATGGAGTTTAACCAAATAGCTGATATTTTGCTGAGTTTGATCTTGGCTGGCTGCTGCGGTCGTCAGTAACTGCATGTTCCTATCTTTTAATAAATGTTCCTGCAATCAGATTTGTAACATATTTCTTATTCTCTACTCCGGCCGAAAATATTTAAAATTTTCAAATTAAAATTATTGGGCATGGAAAATCGAACATTGAACATTTTAATCCCAATATTCAATGCTCATTTCACAAAGTTCAATTTCTGTGAGATTTTCTCTTAGATTTAAGTTAGTAGAAATCCTAAACAGGACAAGCCTTAGCTAATTTCGGTTAACGGTTATGACTTTCGTTTTGTTTACCGGCCATCCGGTTTTTTCAAATGCTTTTGATATAACAAGACAGGTGACTTTCGTTTGTCTTGATTCACTAACTCCGATTTACATTTTACTGCCTGCCTGATTTATATCAATAGGAATCTAACGGCATCTTTTATATCTTTAGCTTTACATCTTTAACTATTTCTAAAAAATAAACCAATGTTTTATACTATTGCAGAATTTCTTTTTGTAGATCTTTTAATAATACATTTTTTATCTTTATTATTTCAGGACTACATTAATCTTTTTCCTTTAAATGATGTTGAAAATATAAATCAAAGTATTACTGCATTAAAAAAATTAATAAAAACAATTATTAATACTTTGCCTGCTCTTGCAGTCCTGATACTATCAATATTGTACTTTGGCGAATGGAAGCCTTTGGATATCCGGTTTATAATGTTTGCATATTTTATAATACGGGGAATAATAATTTATTTTGTATGGTATGTACCTTACCTGTTCGGAACAAGCGAAAGGAGGAAATTAATTTATCAAAAGAATTTCGGCAGGACTTATAACATATTACCTTCTATTAAAGATAACCCCCGGCCTAACACTCTTCATGTAGTTCTTCATTTAATATTCTTTTTAAATTTTATTTTAATGTTAATAAGCGGGTATAACCCTGTTATGTTTATCTAAACTAATTTATTCCGAAACGCTTTGCCTGGCAGCATTAACTTTCTTTTTGTATCTTAAGAAAAGCAGGGGTATTATTATAATTATGGTAATTACGGCACCTACTAAAAAGTCGTCCGCAATTCCTCTTACAAATGCCTGGCCGGTTAAATTCTGTGCAATTAATATTTTTGCACGTGCAGCAATCTGGCTGCTTGTACCACCGACAGACTGCTGTACGTAATGTTTAAGTCCGTTTTGTATATGTTGAAAAGCAGCGGAACTTTGATTAACCGACTGGCTGTATATTGCGGTATGAAAGATATCTCTTTCCGTAAGCAATGTTCCTAAAATAGCCACACCAAAACTTCCGCCAACCTGTCGAATTGTGTTAAACAAACCTGTAGCCTGAGCCATCTTTTCTTTAGAAATATCGTTTATTGCTATAGTGCTTAACGGAATAAACATAAAGCCAAGGCCAAATCCTCTTATAATTAAAGGAAGAATTATTTGTCCGTATTCTGTATTAAGCGAAAGGTTTCTATATAAATACATACTGAAAAATGTTAACATAATTCCAATCGCAATCGGAATTTTCGGGTTCAGCTTGTCCGTCATCCATCCGGCAACAGGCGACATAACAGCTTGAATTATTCCGACCGGGAAAAATACCAGGCCAGCCTGTAAAGCCGTATACCCAAGTGAATTCTGAAGAAAAATAGGCAGAAGAAATGAATTGCCGAAAAATGCCAGACCGAAAATGAAGAACATAATGTTGGATATTCCGAAAGTCCGGTTCTTTAAAATTCTTAAATCTAAAATAGGATGCTTAACCGTAAGTTCTCTATATATAAAAATTACAAAACTAATAAAGGCAATAAAGAAACATGATAAAATAAAGTTGGAAGTCCACCCGCCGGTATTCCATGAAGAATTACCATCTGAAAGTGCAAGAAGCAGAGAGCCAAGGAATGTAGTCATACTTATCAGGCCTATCATATCGAACTTGCCGATTCTTGGAATTTTATATTCTTTTAAAACAAGCCAGGCAGCCGCAACAGCTATTATACCAATAGGAACATTAATATCAAATATTGCATTCCAACTGAATCTGTCTATTAAATAACCTCCAAACATGGGGCCTAAAGAAATAGAAGCAGCAGCAGCAATCCCCCAAAATCCCAAAGCAAATCCTCTTTTTTCAGGAGGGAACTCTCTAGTAATAATTGCCATTCCAACAGGCATAATAAAACCTGCACCGGCACCTTGAATGACCCTGAAAAAAATAAGCATGTTTTCGTTTATTGCAAGGCTGCAAAGTAAAGAGCCGGCGGTAAACAGTATCAGACCCAAATTGTATGTGCTCTTATAACCCAGATGATCTGCAATCCAGCCAGAGGATGGAAAAATAATCGAACGAATAAGCAAATAAACCGTAAGTACCCATTCAATTTTATCTACGCTAACGCTGAATGCCGCCATCATTTTAGGCATGGCTACGTTTACTATGGAAGCATCCAGTACGGAAATAAAGGTTCCAATCATAACAACTGCAAGAACAAGCCACTTGTAATAAGAGCTATCCTGCAAATTTGATAAACTTATTACTTGCCCGTTATAATTACTTTTAGGCATTTTTTATCCATATTTTACCGGGTTAAAGCCGAACTTAATATTTATATTCATAAATTATCATATAATAATTTTTCTAGTAGAATTTTCCACTGCGTTTTGAAGACCCGATGCAATCTGCGGAATTATTCCCAGGTTTTCATATATAGGTTTAACAAGCGGACGTATAACCGGCAGCTTTCTAATGAAAAGGATTGATCCGGCTACGCAGGTTAAACCGCTTATAAACAATGTTACCGGTGCGCCTATTATACTTGCCAAACCCCCGGCAATTAAGCTTCCAAAAGGGCTCATACCCCTGAAAGCCATAGCATAAAAGCTCATTACTCTTCCGCGTTTGTTCTCTTCCGAAATAGTTTGCAAAAGAGTATTGGTAGAGGCAAGATGAATCATCATTCCGCTGCCGGCTGTAAGCATTACAAACAGAGAAAGTAAAAATATTCTTGAATAACCAACAGCCATCGTACTTAATCCGAAAAGGAATACCGCAAGACTTATTAGCCTTCCAAGCCCTAAAACATTTTTTTTATTTAAAAGATAGACTGCACCTATTAAAGCCCCGGACCCGAAAACACCGATTAAAAACCCGTATGTATCTGCTCCTCCGCTTAAATATTTTTTTGCAATAACAGGAGCAAGCAAAGTTACGGAAGTACCCATAAGACCCATTGAAGCCGTAAGAAGAATCAAATATTTTATCGGAGGGAAATTAAAAGTATACTTGAAACCTTCCTTCATTTCATTAAAAATTTTTAATTCTTTAACCGGATGCGGAACAAATGTAATTTCCATCTTTAGTAATGATACAACCACTGCTATAAAGCTTATACTGTTAACTAGAAAGCACCACCCTTCTCCGGCAGTTGCAATTAACAAACCTGCTAATGAAGGTCCAATTAACCGGGCAGCATTAACCATAGACGAATTTAATGCAATTGCATTCCCCAAATCTTCGGTATGCCCTTCAATCATATCTAGAACAAATGCCTGTCTAATCGGCATATCAAAAGCGTTTATAGTTCCAAGCAAAATGCTCAATACAATTATTTGCCAAATTTCAATAAGATTTGTAAAAACCAGAACAGAAAGTATTAAAGCTTGCACCAACGCAAGAGATTGTGTTAGAAGCAGCATCTTATGCCTGTTCCATCTATCGGCAAAAACCCCGGCAAACGGTGTAACAATAAACATTGGTATAGAACCGGAGAAACCTACAACTCCTAGCATTAAAGCGGAATTTGTCAGCTGATAGACAAGCCAGGTAAGGGCGACCATTTGAAGCCAGGTTCCTATAAGGGATAAACTTTGCCCGCCGATGAATAGTCTATAATTTTTATATTTTAATGCGCGGAACATCAGATTAAGACGCCCGCTGCCGGGAATTTTTTTCGAATTCATATTATTAAATTAATTTGTACTTTGTAAAACCACGCCAATAGCTTCCTTAAGAGCATAAGTATTTATAACATTTTGATATGATACTCTTAGACGAAGAAGTTCAGCTTCGGATAAGGAAGTTTCGGCATCGATTAAATCCAGGTTTGTAATTACGCCGTCCCGGTATCTAACCTCGGCCCTCGAAACCGCATCTTTTGCATGCTTAACTTCAACCTCGGTGGTTTTAATTTTTAATCTGCTGGATTTTAAGTCGGCCGCTGCCTGCTCTACCTGGGCTTTAATGGTTCTTTGCAATTCTAAAATTTTATCCGAGGAAGATTTCAAATTAGCTTCTGCTTCTTCAACTTTCGCATCGGTTCTGTACCCGTTAAAGATTGGAATGTTTGCCGAGATTGCAGCTACCCAGTTGCCGCGCAAAACAGCAAGGTCAGGAAAAAATCCGTTCTTAAGGCCGTAAGATGCGTTAAGCGATATTGTTGGCCTGTCGCTTAAAGCAGAAACCTGTTTGGAAAGCTTCGCACTGTTTTCGGCATCCCGGGCTAATTTCATTTCAGGCCTTTTGTTAAAAGCTTCTTCGATAAGTGCACCGGTTTTTATTAAAGTCGTATCCTCATTAAAGTTTCCGGATAATATTAGTTTTTTACCGGAAGGCCATCCTAAAAGGCTTTTAAGATATATCTTCTCTTTATTTAATGCGTTTTCCAGATCAATTTTTTCGTTTTGTGCGGCTGCAACTCTTACCTCGGTTGTTATTACGTCAAAGTCTGTTGCACTGCCGCTCTCAACTCTTTTCTTTGCTATAACAATATGCTGATTAAGAGTATTAATTTGTTCGTTTTTTACCTTAATACTTTTTTCCGTAAAAAGAATTGCATAAAATGCCTGAACCGTTTGATAGCTTAAATTATTCTTAATTAAATTTACCTTTTCTTCGGAAGATAATTTATATGATCTTAATAAATTCATTGATGCATCTCTTTTACCGAAATCATAAAGTAAGTAGCCTGCGCCTACGTGCATATCATAGTTATTCGGAGTATTAAAATCAAAATTACCGAGACCCGGAAATGCCAAAGATATAACGGGTCCAATCCATGTATAGGAAAGATTGCCTTCGACCTGCGGATAGTAGCTGCTGTTCTGTTCTTTTATTCTTGCATTAACAGCATTAACCTGCTGGAGGGCCTGATTAATTAATGGCTGGTTTGTCAAAGTAAATTTAACTGCCTGCCGGACAGTTAGAGAATCGTCAGCCGATTGCTGCGAATAACCGTTTGCTAATATGAGAAAACAAAAAAATATTGTGATTAAAAATTTATATTTCATATTCTATGCTCCATTTGGAAAAAGAAATTATTCCATTGCTTCTATTTTTTCGCCGCTTTTCTTTTTATGATATTTCAAAAAGAATAACGGTATTAGAATAAATAAAGTAATAACTGCACCGACATAAAAATCGTCGGTAATTCCGCTGATAAATGCCTGGTTGGTTAGGTTTTGAACTACCAAAGCCTGTGCCCGCTCGATTACATTTGCACCGGCACCGCCTACAGACTGCTGCACAAAATGCTGTAAACCGTAAACCACATTCTTAAATGCCGATGAATTAGGATCTACAGCCTGCCCGTACATTGCCGTATGAAAAATTACTCTCCTTGTTAGAAGTGTACCTAAAATTGCTACCCCAAAGCTTCCTCCTACCTGCCTGATTGTATTAAACAAACCTGTTGCTTGCGCCATCTTCTCTTTTGATATATCGTTAATTGCAATTGTACTTAACGGTATAAACATGAATCCCATACCAAAGCCCCTAATAACCAAAGGAATTATTATTTCATTGTATTCGGATGTAAGTGATAAATCCTTGTACATATACATGCTTATAAAAGTTAAAGCAATCCCTATAGATACCGGTATTTTGGGATTTACCCTATCAGCCAGCCTTCCGGCAATAGGAGACATTATCGCCTGGATAACTCCTACCGGGAAAAATACCAGGCCGGCTTGCAGTGCAGTATATCCCAAAGAATTTTGGAGATAAAGCGGCAGCAAAAACGAATTTCCGAAGAATGCCAGGCCGAATACAAACAGCATTATATTTGCCATCCCGAAATTCCTGTTCTTCAAAATCCTAAGGTCTATTATCGGATGACTAACCGTCAACTCCGCATAAATGAATATAACAAAGCTAACGAATGCAATTGCGAAACAAGTTAAAATAAAATGAGAAGTCCACCCGCCCGTATTCCATGCGGCATTACCGTCCGATAATGCTAGCAGAAGGAAAACCAGGAATAAAGTCATGGAAATAAACCCAACAATATCAAACGAACGGGTGTGTTCGGTTTTATATTCTCTTTGAATAATTAAAGTTGCAGCCATAGCAATTATACCGATAGGAACATTTATATCGAATATTGCATGCCAGCTAAAACTATCAATTAGGTAACCGCCGAACATAGGCCCTAAAGATACTGACGATGCAGAGGCAATTCCCCAGAATCCAAGTGCCATTCCTCTTTTCTCCGGTGGAAATTCCCGGGTAATTATAGCCATACCCACCGGCATAATAAACCCTGCGCCTGCACCTTGTAATACCCTAAATGCTATAAGCATATTTTCGTTAGACGATAGGCTGCATAATAGTGAGCCTACCGTAAATAAAAGTAAACCGAGAAAGTAAGTCTTTTTAAATCCCAAATGATCGGCTATCCATCCGGAAGAAGGAAGTACAACGGCGAATATTAATAGATAAGCAGTAAGTACCCATTCTATCTTATCTACGCTTACACCAAAAGTAGCCATCATTTTTGTTAAACCCACATTAACTATGGTGGCATCCAGTACAGCCATAAAAGTACCCATCATTATATTAGCCAGAACAAACCAGCGATATGACGGGTGCTCATGCAGGTTAGACAAATTTACCGCATTATTATTATTGAATGCCATCTGATTACTTAATCCTCACTTTTATTTCTACAGACATGCCCGGCAGCAGTTTAAACGGCTTTTGAGGATCCTTTTCGCCGGCAGTAAATTCAGGAGCTATTGAAATTTTAATAGGTACCCGTTGCGTAATTTTCGTAAAATTGCCTGAGGCATTTGCCGGCGGAATCAAAGAAAACTCCGATGCGGTATTAGAACCTATTTGAAAGACTTTTCCCTGAAATTTTTGATCCGGATAAGTGTCAACAGATATTTGCACAGTATCTCCTATATGTATCGAGGCGAGTTTAGTTTCTTCGAGGTCTGCTGTTACCCAGATGTTTTTTAAATCGTAAACTGTAAAAATAGGCTGCCCGGGTGAAACAACATCACCGGGAAGAACCCAACGTTTTGCTACAACACCATCCATTGGAGAGTATATTTGCGTATTTAACAACTCTGCCTGTATTACTTTTAACTGGGCCTCTGCCGTGCCGATTTTAGTTAATGCAATATTGTAAGCAGCCTTTGCTGCTTCTAGTGCCTTCTGCATATGATCGAATTGTTCTTTCGGAATTACATTATCCTTATATTGCGTTTTGGCGCGGTTAAAATCATCCTGAGCCTTTGCCACATTAACTTTTGCAAGCGGTATGCTTTCCTTATCCAGCTCAAGCATTGCCAATGCCTGGTTTTCACGAGCCATAAGGTCTGTAGAATCCAATTGCACAAGTAATTGGCCTTGCTTAACTGTATCGCCTTCATCTACTTTTAAGCTTGTAATCCGCCCGAGCATTTTGGAGCTAATAGCGAGTTTATTCCCGTCTATATACGCATCATCAGTATTAACATAACCAAGCTGGCCGATATACCAGTATATGGCACCGGCAGCAGCAAGAAGAATTATAAATAGCGGAATAAATATCCTTTTTTTAAATTTTGAATTATTATTCCCGTTCGTATTCCCGTTTGCTCCGGGTTCTTTTTGACCTTGATTTTTCATTTCTTCATTCTGTCCCATGTAAGTTATTCCTTGTTATCTAAAAAATCTGTTATTAACTTTTTTTAATTCCATGAATAAAAATATTTGTGGCAATTTTCATTTCTTTCTGCAAATTTTTCCTGGCCTTATCATCTACTCCGTATCCTTTAGACCAGCGAAGCACGTTACATCTTAATCCCTGAAGTATATGAAGAAAGACAACCGCTGCTTCACTGCATAATTCGGGATCAAACTCTTTTGATTTTTTCCCTTCATCTATAATTTTTTCAATCAAACCTATCTCAACATCTGCAAAGTCCGAAAATATATCTCTGAATAATGACTTTGTTTCAAAATACGAATGTACACTTAACGTACCCAGATTTATAAGCTTCTTAAAGAAGATCATTCTTTGTTCAACATATTGATGAAGTTTATTTTCGGCAGAATCCTGATTTTGAAAAACAAGTTCAATATTCTTTTGTAATTCATTTAATTCCTGGGAAATTACTGCCCTGAATAAATCCTCCTTTGTCGGGAAATAATAATAAAGAGATGCCTTTCCCATTTCTACATCACCGGCAATTTCATCCATAGTTACTTTTGAAAAGCCGTAATGTGCAAAACGTTCCCGTGCCGCTTGAATAATTAATGTTTCTTTCTCTTTCCGCAAAGCGGTCGATTCCGATAAATTATCTTCTTGAGACATATCTTTTAACTTTCGACTAATTTACTTGACGGGTCGAAACATAAAACATTCTTTTATATTTGTCAATAGATTTTATCATCAACTCTATTTATACATTGATTAAAAACACATGTAAATTTGAGCTGTGTTTATATTATTAGGATTATCGGAGTTTCGTTAAGTATGTTAAGATGAAATCTATGTCACTATTTAAAATGATACTGAAATTATTGGAAGAAATTTGGCAAAAAAGATTATTTCAGAAAAAATTGATTTAATTGTAACTTCTAAAAGGATTTTAAATCGTTGAAAAATAAGCCTCAATTCCGTCTAGCTAGATTAGTTGCTATACTTACGCATTTACAGACAAAAAGATATCTTGCAATTCATGACATTGCAAAAAAGTTTGGTGTAAGCAGCAGAACTATCTATCGTGATTTAAGTGTACTGGATAAAGCCGGAGTTCCGATTTTTAATGAAAGGGCTAAAGGTTATTCTATAATTGAAGGTTACCGGCTGCCTCCGGTTATGTTTTCTGATGATGAAACAAACGCACTAATCACGGCAGAACAACTTGTACTTAAAAATAGAGATAATTCTCTGATAAAAAATTATTCACAAGCTTTAAATAAAATTAAATCCGTATTAAATTATTCAACTAGAGATAAGATTGACTTGCTTTCAAAAAGACTATCATTTGGTCGAAATTCAAAAATAGAAATTACAAGTAATTATCTGTCCACCATTCAAGCGGCATTAATAAATTCTAAACTTTTGGAAATTAATTACTCGTCAGTAAATAATATAACAACAACCAGGATTATTGAACCATTAGCCTTATATAGTTCGAACGAAAATTGGGTATTAATTGCCTGGTGCCGTTTAAGAAAACAATACCGGGAATTTAGACTGGATAGAATTAACAAATTAGATTTGGTTTCGGAATCTTTCCAACCAAGAGATTTTGAAATTAAAAGGTACTTTGAAAATGCTGATAATAGGTGATTTTATTTGACATACCTTTGTCAGTATCCCTTAATATATTTCTTCAGGTTAAAATTAAATTAAAAGCGAACAAGAATACCGGCATTATTATTTATCATATTGCCCTGGAGGTTTTTATGCAACGGAATATAAAAATTAAACAAAAACCATATTCGATTTCGGAAGAATATGCTGAGAGATTACTTCAAATTTCTCGAAATGCAAAATGGTTATTTCCATCATCTTTAGGCCGTCCAATAGCTAAAGATATTCCGGAATGGTTAAACAGTATTATAATTAACCAATCATTATTACCCGGAGCCGTTAAATATTTTCTTGAGAAGGGTCAAATTGACGAAGCTTATGAGCTTTCTTCTAATGTATGGAGGCTTTGGGTGTTGAACCATAAAGAAAAGGAAGGGAGAATATTTCTTAGTACTGTATTAAGTAAAAAAGTTTTTCCGGAAACACGTTATTGTGCTTTGGCACTGTATGGAGACGGACTTTTTGCCTACCGCCTCGGAGATACTGTTTCATCTCGAAAATGTAATAATGAAGCTTTAATAGTTGCTAATAAAATTAATAATATAGAAACGCAAGGATTGGCCTTACTTGGACTTTGCCGTGTGGAATTTTCAGAAACTAATTTTGACAAATCTTATAAGCTTGCCGTTAAATCTCTTGATTTATTAAAACAGCTTGGCCCAACATATAAACAAGGCGTTCTTAACTATGCTGCTCAATCTGCATTTGCTATAGGTAATTTAAATGAAGCTGAATCTTTATTTAGACAAAGCCTTAAACTAAACAGACAAATTAATGATGAGACTATGTTTGCTGTTGATCTTCATAATTTAGGCCACGTTGAAGTTAAGCTGGGTAAAGTTGACGAAGCAGAAATACACTTTAATGTATGCGAGAAATTGTCAGTCGATCCAAATGATACTTATAGTTCGGCTTTGAATTTATTTAACAAAGCAACTATAGAATATGCCCGAAATGATATTATAAGAGCAAGATTACATATTATGAAATCAAGAGAAATAATCAATAAAAATAAAATTGAACTTTCAATTGAAGATGAAATAGGGTTAAATAAACTTGAAAAACTTATAAAAGATTAGTTTATCATCTATATTATTTCTTATCAAGATCACTTACTATTCATATCATTTATAAGCTTCTGCTTCAACTCCCATAATTTATTTGTTAAAGAAACATGGTAAACGTGCGGGTTTATTAATCTTTTAACTCCCGGGTCCAGCAGTTCAAGATCGTTTAATCTTGTATTCCTAATTTCATCCAGCGATGGAAAGTTATAAATAATTTTTCCTTCATTTAAAATATCAATTAACATCGGCTCGGCTTTTGAAATATGATTTTGCGGTAAACTTCTGTGCTTACCGGGATCCGTAGGATGATGCAGAGATAATACATTAATCGAATTTATATCTTCGTCACTTAAAGCTAACAAATCTGCCGTTGCACGCTTGTTATTGTTGTACAAACGCCATACTTGTTTATTACCGGGCTGCGGAATTTTTTCCGGTGTTTCGGATATTTTTATTACCGGACTCCATTCTCCATTATTTTTTACAGCCACTAATTTATAAACTCCTCCAAGAGCAGCATCGCCGGAAGAAGTAATTAATCTTGTGCCGACACCGAATGTCAATCTTCTTATTAAACTGTCCGGATCGATTCCGTATTTAGGAGACTCCTGGGTAATCTGCGTCATTATTTGCCAGATATTCATTTCATCCAACTCGTTTGAAAGAACAATATTCAAATCTGTAAGCCCTGCTTCGTTTAACATTTGTGCAGCTCTTATACTTAAGTAAGCCAGATCGCCGGAATCTAATCTAATACCAATCGGGCGGTGACCTTTTCGTTTCATTTTTTCAAAAACTTTTATTGCATTTGGAATTCCGCTTTCCAAAGTATTTATTGTATCAACGAGAAGTATACAATCATCCGGATAAAGATCTGCGAATGCTTCAAAAGCATCAAGCTCCGTCATTCCCATAGAAATAAAAAGCTGCACCATGCTGTGTGCATGTGTGCCTTTAGGCTGTAAACCTAAAAGATGAGAGATACCCACATTTGACGTAAAGTCAGCTCCGCCAATTACAGCACCTCGTACACCTGCATTAGCTCCTCTATCCTGTGCTCTCCTGGCGCCGAATTCAAGTAAAAGCTGCCCGCGTGCCATTTCTTTTATGCGTGAAGCTTTTGTTGCAATAAGCGTTTGAAAGTTTAATTGATTTAACAATGCCGTTTCCAAAATTTGCGCAACTGAAAGAGGGCCTTGTACTACCGTTAGCGGTTCGAAAGGATGGACAACTCTTCCTTCCGGAATAGCTTTAATGTTAACACTTTTAAAATTACAGTTTGTTCTAAGCCATTTAAGAAAATCATCTGAAAAAAGCTGCTTACCTGTCGATGTTTTTTGCCCTTTAAGCAGTTCAATTTCTTCATCCCGGAAATTAGAATTTTGCATCCAATCAACAAACCATTCAAGGCCGGCATTTACGCAATAGCCTGCCTTATGCAAACCGTAATCCGGGTACTGTCTAAAGTAATGATCGAATTGCGCAGGCTTTTCGTGAACACCCATTTTATAATAAAGCTGTGCCATTACCAACTGGTATTGGTCGGTAAATAATATCCCCTCGCTTATTTTTTGATTAAATTTTTTTAACAAAGTTTTTATTCCCTCTTAACCTTAATTTACCTGTTAAAGATAAAAAAATGAAAATTAAATGTGTGTAATTGAACAAACTTTTCTTTAGTTTTATATATGATAATTCATTTTTGAAAAACAACAAACCCGGAAATATAAAATGTTTAAAAAATTTTCTATATCGGTTATATTCATTTTGTTTTTGATTAATCCTATCTATTCACAATCCGTCCAAAGGTATGCGGAAATAGGTAATTTTAACCTGGAAAACGGGCAGGTTATTAAAAGCTGTAAAATAGGATATAGAACATTCGGAAAATTAAATAAAGAAAAATCCAACGCTTTGCTTTTCCCCACCTGGTTCGGTGGAAATACTGCCGGATTGATAAATTTTATAGGTCCGGGTAAAATGGCGGACAGCACCAAATATTTTGTTATTGCCGTAGATGCTTTGGGCGACGGAGTTTCTTCATCTCCTTCAAACAGCAAACTCCAGCCTAAAGGTGAATTCCCTAAATTTAATATTAGGGATATGGTAAATTCACAGCATATATTAGTTACAAAAGTATTTAAACTTAAACACCTGTTTTGTGTAATAGGCGGTTCAATGGGCGGAATGCAGACTTTCCAGTGGATTGTTACTTACCCTCACTTTATGGATAAAGCAGTTGCGTGGGTCGGTTCTCCCAAACTCTCCTTTTATGATCTCCTGCTTTGGAATACCGAACTGCAAGTGATTAATACGGATTTAAAATGCGGCACGCCCGAAATAAATATTATGAAATCTATGGCAGATATTACCGAGCTAAATATTCGAACTCCCGGTTATTATGTAACGCATAATAAACCTGAAAATTTTTACACAGATATTAAAAAGTTCCGCGATAGTTTTGCAAAAGGGTTTAATGTATACGACTGGAGAAGCCAGCTTGAAGCTATGATTGATCATAATGTTGCAGCACCATTTAACGATGACATGAATAAAGCCGCAGCCCGGGTTAAAGCAAAGCTTTTATCTATTGTTAATTTGCAGGATCACATGGTTAATCCTATTGCGGCAATTAAATTTGCCAAATTAATAAATGCAAAAACTTTAGAGCTAAATAACGATTGCGGTCATCTAGGCCCCGATTGTGAAATAAATAAATTAAACAAAACAATAAATAATTTTTTAGAAAGCCGCTAGTCTTAAGGATTAACCTGCAGCGCTATTTATTTCATCAAGCTTTACCTGCGCAGCCATAGGTATGTGTGTATTTATATTTCGATTAATTAAAAGGGGAACCAGGTTTGTCGTATCGTTGTATTTTTTTTGCTTCGTCAGTTCCGTAAGTACATGGTGAGCACTCTCGCACAGATCGACAGAGTCATAATATTTTATTATTGTTTTTAAAATCGGTACAACTGAACTCTCACCCATTTCTATAAGGCCTTCCGCCGCAAGCCACCTAATATCAACATTCGGATCGACCAAGGCACCTGTTAAAATATAAACAGATGAAGGATCTGAAATATCACCAATTGTTTTAATAACCTCCCACCTAGTATTATAGTCCGGTGATTCTGCTGCTTCTTTTAAAAATGTTAAGGCAGGTTTGCCAATTTTCTCAAGAGCTTTACGCGAATTATGTCTTACAAGCCAGTCTTTATTAGAAAGATTGGAGACAAGTTTTTTTACTTCTTCTTCTTTTTTTTCCATAACTGTAATATCTGTTGCCATAAATAAAACTGTTTAATTTCTTTTTAATATTAAAGTTCCGGTTAAAAATTTGAAAACTGAAGCCATACGAATCTGCTGCATACTCAGTTTAAAATAGATATTGAAAATATCTTAATTATAAACCGCTTTGCATAGCTTCATTTAAAGAAAGCATTCATTTATAAAATATTACTTTCACCAAGCAATAATTTAAAATGAAGTATTATGATAATTTAATTACCAATTTATATTGGTGATATAAATCAATGGTTTTAATCCGGCTCTTTAAATAAAATTATTATAGTTGTTTTCTTCCGGTTTAATATCATTAATAACTTTTTTAACACCTTCAACTTTAAGGCAATCTTTCCTTAAATTATTAAGAGTCCAATCATTATTTGAATGGCCTTCAAGGGTTACTACTCCGTTCTTCACGGTAAAGTGAATTGATTTATCTATAGAAAAACGGTCTTTAATTATATCTTTAACAATATGTTTAACATTCCTATTACTTACGGCGGCATAATGAGGTAAGACCTTTATTTGGTTTACAATACCTGTTACTCCTTTTTGCCACGATGCAACAGTTTCTGCCTGCAGCCGCTCTCTTTTATAACTTACGGTTCCGTTTAAAATTACAATTCCATCATTGGTAACACGGACTTTTATCCGGTTAGGTTCCAGGATTGCGTTATCAGAATTAATATTGTTTTCAATTGCATCTCTAATTACAACCGAAGGCAGAACCGGTGCATTAACGGTTATAAAATCGTTAATGCCTTTTACACCTTTTACTTTATCAACTATATCAAAAATATTATACTTGTTAAAGAGCCTGTTAACCTGTCCTTCTATTGTAACAATGCCTTTGCTGTCTGCCGTTATATAGAAATTCCGCTGGTACTGAGTTGAAATAGCATTACTAACTCTTTGCACCAAAGCCGAAGAATTGGCAGAAGCTAAAGCGGGTGTATTTAACACGAGTAGAAATAACATTGTTAAAACCGGAATAACATATAAATACTTGAACATCTTTGAGCAAAACATAATAACCTCCGATACATCTATATAAATATTTCCAATTCATATATTGAGACGTACAAAAGTTAAGAAAGATTTTTGCCCGTGTTTTTTATCATCGGAAAATAAATCAGTATTTATTTAAATACTTTTAGGATTATAAAAAAATTACATACCTGCAAAAAAACTATACAGTAAAACAGATAATACGATTAGTGTAAATATCACATACATATAATCCTTTTCGTAAAGGAAAGCCACAACTGAAAAAATTACTCTTGCCACCGGAGTAGCAATAAGCAAAATTAGTCCGAATTGAATTATTGAACCGGTACTAAGTGTAAACATGTTTTTAAATATACCCGGTATGTTCTTAAGGTAGGTAGGTTCACTTTTAAAAGCTTTATAGTTGGGCAGCGCAGTACCATGATGCATTAAATAAATTATTCCTCCGGCCAATACAAAAGAAGCTGCAATGAGAACTCCTATTCTAAGGAGTGTTCCCATAATCATTTCAAGGTTAATATCGTGCCGTTTATTATTACTAATAGTCATATTATATGGTTCCTGCTAATCCGCTTCTTATCATTTCAAAGCCCATAATAACAATTATCACGGTAAATAATATTTTTAACCAATGAGAAGATGCAACTGTTAAAACCCTGGCTCCAATCATTGCACCAAGTGAAACACCCAGCATAACAGGCATAGCCAGCCCGGGATCTATATAGCCTCTGCTTAAATAAATACCGGCGCTTGCAGCAGCTGTAACACCAATCATAAAATTGCTTGTAGTTGCAGAAACCTTAAAAGGGATTTTCATTACCTGGTCCATTGCAAGAACTTTTACAACTCCTCCGCCAATTCCCAATAAACCGGAAAGAGTGCCTGCTGTAAAACAAACTCCAAAACCACCGGGAATATTTTGCATTGAGTAAGCCTTCTTAATACCGTTTTCCGGGTAGCTGCCGTTAAGTTTTAATTTTTCAGCAAGCTTATTTGGCTTATCGGTAATATGCTGCCCTTTGCGCGTCCTAAATGTCTGCGCTGCAGAATAAAAAAGCACCAGGCCAAAAATTAAAGCAATAACGCTTGTAGAGGTAATTCCGGCAAGGTAGGCCCCGACAATTGCACCTATTGTTGTGGCTATTTCTAGAAACATTCCAATTCTTATGTTGGAAAATCCCTCTTTAACATAAGCCGATGCCGCCCCGGATGAAGTTGCAATAACCGAAACCAACGAAGCACCCACTGCATATCGTATATCAACACCAAAGACCAGTGTAAGAAGCGGAACAATTACTACGCCCCCGCCTAACCCGGTGAGAGATCCTAAAAATCCCGCAGCAAAAGATCCTATCAAAATTAAAAACGTAAAAAGCGTTATATCCAAAATTTTGCCCTTTGTTAAATGCCTAATTTACCTAAAAATCTTTATGTAAAATATAAAATTAATTATCAGAATCCTTCAAGTACTAGAGAATTGTAATAACAAGGCCGGCAGCACATAATCCATAATTAGCTTAATACCTTTTTACCCGGTTTTTAAATAAATAAAACTTAATTGGAAAAATATAAAAATTTTTGTCTTTGTAAGAAGATTTAAGACACAAACTATATTAATTTATTTTAAACATTCATTATTTTTCAAGCTGAAGAAATCCGAAAAACTTAAATTTTTTTAAAGCACACTTATATATCCTCCTGCTGTTTGCATAAAACGTTAAAAGAAAACACTATGTGATTAAGCTCTCTTGATTTTATTTTTAAGTGAACTTAAATTTAAAATAAATAACAACTTAAATATGAATAATATTTCAAAAGAAGATTACTTAGGCATCATATATAAAAACCTTGATGCAGGCGGCGAAATAAAGCCGAACATTATTTCGGAAAAATTATCTGTTTCCAATGCTGCAGTTACGGATATGCTTAAAAAACTTTCCAAGGACGGCTACGTTTCTTATGAAAAATATAAAGGAATAAAACTTACCGGCAAGGGTGAAAGTTATGCCAGAAATATAGTAAGGCGCCATAGAATTTGGGAAGTATTTCTAACTCAAATTGTCGGAATGCCCTGGGGTAAAGTACACGATGAAGCCAATAGGCTTGAACATTCTTCTTCCGATGAGTTAATAGACAGGCTTGAGGAAATGCTTAACTTCCCCGAATATGATCCGCACGGCGACCCAATTCCGTCTAAAGAAGGAAAAATTCCCAAATTAAAAAAACATCGCCCTCTTTCGGAATTAAAAGAAGGAGACTCCGGCAGAGTTGTGCGTGTAAATGATTTTGATGAAAAGTTTTTGGCTTATTTATCCAGCCTTGGAATTAAGCTTAAAGAAAAGATTACAGTTAAGGAAAAAAGAACATTCGACAAATCGATGGAAGTTGTAATAAAAGGTAAGCCGTGGAATATAAGCAACAAATTAGCTCAGAATGTTTTTATAGAAAAAAATTAATAATTCCATGAAAAATTTCTTTGATTCCTCAATTTCAATAAACGATCAGCTAACAAGAAGACATGCGGAAGAAACTTTATCCGGCAATTCCGGGAAGGGACTTTTTAAAAGACTAATACCATTCCTGGGGCCGGCATTTATTGCAAGCATAGCTTATGTTGATCCGGGGAACTTTGCAACAAATATTCAAAGCGGCTCGGAATTCGGCTATACTTTGTTATGGGTAATTTTGGTTAGCAATATTATGGCTATGCTGATCCAGGCACTATCTGCTAAACTTGGCATTGCTACCGGTTACAACTTAGCAGAACATTGCAGAAATCATTTCAGAAAACCTGTAGTTTACGGTATGTGGGTTTTAATGGAATTGGTTGCTATGGCAACAGACCTTGCAGAATTTTTAGGCGCTGCAATCGGATTCCAGTTACTTTTCGGATTCCCATTAATAATAGGCGGAGTATTAACTGCAATTTGTACATTTTTGATTCTCGGCCTTGAACGATATGGTTTTCGCCCGCTTGAAATTGCAATTGCGGTTTTAGCTACCATAATTGCTCTCTGTTATATTGTAGAAACAATTTTAGATAAACCTGATATTAAAACACTTCTTTATCACTCCGTTGTTCCGCAATTTTCCGGTACGGAAAGTATTCTGCTTGCAACAGGCATCTTGGGTGCTACAGTAATGCCTCATGCAATTTTTCTTCATTCCGCTTTAACGCAGCAGCGAATTACGGTAAAGGACCCCGGTAAATTAAAAAAGCTTTTTCGATTTGAAATTTATGACGTGTTAATTGCAATGGGCATTGCCAGCTTTGTAAATATGGCAATGCTAATAATGGCTTCGGCAACATTTCATCAGCATGGTTATACCAATATTGCCACTATTGAAGATGCACATTTAACTTTAAAACCATTACTAGGGGAAGCGGCAAGCTGGATTTTTGCTATCTCACTGCTTGCTTCCGGTTTATCTTCTTCTACGGTGGGGACCAGCGCAGGACAGGTTATAATGCAGGGTTTTATGCATCGCCATATACCAATTTGGTTGAGGCGATTGCTTACGTTGATCCCTTCAATAATAGTTATTGCCGTTGGCCTCGATCCTACCCGTACACTGGTAATAAGTCAGGTTATATTAAGCTTCGGCCTTCCTTTTGCTATTATTCCTTTAATAATCTTTACAAGGAATAAAAATATTATGGGAATTCTTGTTAACAAAAAAATCATTACATTTATTATATCCCTTATTGCGGCTTTGATAATAGTTTTGAATATTTACTTGATTTATCAGATATTATTTGTAGGATAAATAAATGATTAAACATTTGCTGATTCCGCTGGATGGTTCGACGCTGGCGGAATCCGTTCTGCCCGCAGCGGCAAGCCTGGCTAAAAGAATAAATACGGATGTAACTCTAATTCATATTATTGAAAAAGACGCACCGGAAAAGGTGCATGGTCAGCAGCACTTAACTTCCCCGGAACAGGCAAATAAATATCTTAAGTCTATTTCCGAACTTGAAATATTCAAAGGATTAATTGTTGATATTCATGTTCATGAAGAAAGTGTAAAAAATATTCCTTTAAGCATAGCGGAACATACAAAAGAGCTCCATCAGGATCTTATTGTTATGTGCACTCACGGAAGCAGCGGCCTACATGGGATACTGTATGGTTCTATAGCTCAGCAAGTTATTTCATTCGGCAAAAAGCCCGTTCTATTAATTAATCCTCTGATAAGTAATTCTAAAAATGCATGCAATTTTTCAAATTTTTTAATTCCTCTAGACGGCAATCCGGAGCATGAAGAGGCGATAGAATATGCTTCATGGCTTGCACAAAGATGTAATGCGGGCATTCACCTTTTAATGGCTATACCGTATTTCGGAACTATGTCCGGCAGTGTAACTGCAGCAAACAAGTTTCTTCCGGGCGCTACTTCAAAAATGATGGATATGATAGTACCGGATGCGATAGACTATCTTGAAAAAGTAAAAAATAAACTTGAAAAACCCGGGCTAAAAATATCAACTAGTTCATCTAGAGATAACCCTGCCGGTGCAATTATTAAAACAGCAAGAGATATTAATGCCGACTTAATCATACTGGGAACTCACGGCACGAAGGGAGCAGAAGCTTTTTGGGAAGGAAGCATTACACCTAAAATAGGCAAGTCAAGTAAAATTCCCCTGCTTCTTGTTCCCGTAAGCTAAAAAGGTTTATAAATTATTTTAAGCTTATTAATATCATATTTGTTTGAATATTATTTTAAATGTAATCCCTTGTAATGAATCCCAAAAGAATTAGAATAATTAAATCTCTACCGGTAAAGAAAGGTCCTGTTATCTATTGGATGAGCAGGGATCAAAGGATACAGGATAACTGGGCGCTGTTATTTGCCCGGCAAAAGGCTGTTGAAATTAAGGAAGAGCTTGCCGTAATATTTTGTTTAGTTCCGGATTTCTTAGGTGCAACTATTCGTCAATTCGGATTTATGCTTAAAGGCCTGAATGAGTTGGAATCCGGTTTTGAGAAATTAAATATTCCATTCATACTTCTTACAGGCGAACCGGGTGTTGAAATTCCCGGGTTTATAAAAAAATACGGCGGCAGTGTACTTATAACGGATTTTGATCCTTTGCGAATAAAGAAAGAATGGAAAAGGACAGTTAATGCTAAAATTGATATAACATTTTATGAAGTTGATTCACATAACATTGTCCCTTGTTTTTGTGCATCTGAACAAGAAGAATTTGCTGCATACACAATTAGACCCAAAATAAATCGACTGCTGCCTGAGTTTTTAGAAGAATTTACGTCGGTTAAGAAAATGAAAAATAATTCATCTAATAAATATCAAAAAGCGGATTGGCAAGGTGCGGTTAAAAAATTAAAAATTGATTTTGTAATTAAAGAAGTTGATTGGATTAAACCAGGCGAATCTGC
>JBJKSH010000030.1:0-15430 GCA_046704255.1 Ignavibacteriaceae bacterium
AAATTGACAATAAGTCATTTTTATAATAGTTTTGTACGATAAAAATTAAATCAATAACTCATGATAATTCAATATATTCCTATATTTTTAGTTATTTTGGTTGCAATTGTATTTGCTGCAGGAACTGTGTTTTCTTCTCAGATTTTCGGCCCTCAAAGACCAAATAAAGAAAAAGAATCTACTTATGAAAGCGGTATGCAGCCGGTGGGTACAACCAGGGAGCGTGTTTCCGTTAAATATTATCTTGTGGCTATGCTGTTTATAATTTTCGATCTTGAAGTTATATTCGTTTACCCATGGGCTGTTGAATTTAAAAAAATGTTCAATGATATAGGTATGCCGGTTTTTATATCGATGTTAATATTTTTAGTTGTGCTTGAATTAGGTTATTTATACGTATATAAGAAAGGTGGTTTTAGATGGGATTAGAAGCAAAACTAAACCAGGACGGCTTTTTTACTACTACGGTTGATGCACTGGTTGCATGGTCCAGGAAAAATTCTGTTTGGCCTATGCCTATGGGAATTTCCTGCTGTGCTATTGAAATGATGGCTTCCGGAGATCCCAGGTACGATATAGCGCGCTTTGGTTCGGAGGTTATGAGGTTTACACCAAGACAATGCGACTTAATGATTGTTGCAGGAACAGTTACTTATAAAATGTCTCATGTTGTTAAAAAAATATTTGATCAAATGCCCGATCCCAAATGGGTAATTGCAATGGGTGCCTGTACTTCAACCGGGGGAATTTACAGGTCTTACCCGGTTGTTCAGGGAATAGACCAGTTTCTGCCTGTCGACATTTATCTTGCCGGCTGCCCGCCCCGCCCGGATAACCTGCTGAATGCTCTTTTGCAGATACAGGAAAAAATTCACAGAACTAAAGCAAGGGATTTTCAAAATAAACCGTTACCGGAATTATCAGTAATACAGAATAATTAGTTTAATGGAAATTAAAGAACTTATCGAACAAAAATTAAAAGAAAAATTCCACGGCGAAAATTTTTCCTTAAGCGAATTTAGGGACGAATTAACTCTTCGATTAGACAAAAAGAATATTGTTAATGTCTGTAAATTCTTAAAAGATGATCCGGATTTACAATTTAAATTATGCGAAGATATAACTGCCGTTGATTGGGCAAGAAGAACTGACAGGTTTACAGTTGTATATCATATCTTTTCACTTAAGAATAAATTCAGGCTTTCCGTAAAAGCAGATGTGGATGAGTCCGATTGCACCATTGATTCTGTTACTTCCGTTTGGAAGACGGCAAACTGGCTGGAACGCGAAGCGTATGATATGTACGGTATAAAATTTAACAATCATCCGGATCTTCGCAGGTTTTATATGCCCGAAGATTTTGAATATTATCCTTTAAGAAAGGATTTTCCCTTAATGGGCATACCAGGCTCACTTTCGCTTCCTAAAAGCTCCCTAAATCCTCCAAAGGAGGATGTAAATTAAAGTTGAGGTTAAATTAAACGATGGATAAATTAACGATAAATGATGTTCATCCTAAAATATTAGATGCACTGCTTGCAGATACTGATCTTTCAATTGAAGATGCTTTAGAGAATGAAATGATTTTGAATATGGGGCCGCAGCATCCGGCTACTCACGGAGTACTGAGATTGCTTCTTAGGCTTGACGGTGAAACAGTTATGGGCTGCGTTCCGGAACTAGGCTACCTGCATAGAGGCTATGAAAAACTTGCCGAGAACATGAGCTTTTATGAATTTATTCCGCATACAGACCGTCTGGATTACCTTTCCCCGATGGCAAATAATGTGGCATGGGCTCTTGCAGTAGAAAAGCTTGTCGGTATTGAGGCACCGCCCAGGGCACAATATATTAGAATGATTATAACCGAGCTTGCCAGGATAGCTTCACATCTTGTAGCAATTGGTGCTCTTGCAATGGATGTTGGTGCATTAACAGTTTTTTTATGGACTCTTCGCGAAAGAGAAAAAATTCTTGATATTTGGGATATCCTTTGCGGTGCAAGGTTTACAAACAGTTTTACCCGCATTGGTGGAATTGCCAATGATGCTCAGCCTGAAGCATTGGCCAAAGTAAAATGGTTTATAGATCAGTACCCGGAAAATCTTGATGAATGCGAGAGACTTATAAATACAAACAGAATTTTTGTTGAAAGACTGGACGGCGTTGGAGTTATATCCGGCGAAGATGCAATTGATATGGGATTAACAGGGCCTAGTTTAAGAGGCAGCGGTGTTGACTTTGATTTAAGAAGGGCCAAGCCTTATCTGTTTTATAATGAAATGGACTTTAACGTTATAACTTATCCGGATGGAGATTCCCTTGCTAGATATTTTGTACGTGCAGATGAAACAAGAGAAAGTATAAAAATTATACGGCAGGCTCTTGAAAAAATGCCGGAAGGCGAAATAAGGCTAAACCAGCCGAAGAAAGTTCTTCCGAAAAAGGCTGAAGTATATTCTAAGATGGAAGAATTAATTCATGACTTTATGATAGTTAACTTCGGAATAAATCCGCCGGTTGGTGAAATTTATTCTGCTGTAGAAAATCCGAAAGGAGAGCTGGGATTTTACCTTGTAAGCAACGGCGAAGGAAGACCGTGGAAATGTAAGATCCGGTCTCCCTCTATGGTTAATCTGCAGTCCGTACCAAGACTTGTAAAAGGACACATGGTTTCCGATGTAGTGGCTATAGTCGGCAGCCTTGATCCTGTTATGGGCGAAGCCGACAAGTAGGGAAGTCCAAGAGTAAGTTCAAGTATGAATAAATTAACTTTCAACTTCTAGAACTTGAACATAAACTTGAACTTGAACATAAACATGAACTTAAACTTGAACTAATTATGGCTGAATTCAAATTCACAGAAGATAATATAACAAAAATAAACGAGGTCCTTAAAAGGTATCCAACCAAAAAAGCTGCGGTTATGCCGGTTTTATACATTGCACAGGAGCAGAACGGATGGATTTCCGGTGAAGTTATGAAGGAAGTTGCATTACTTCTTGAAATTACCACGGAGGAGGTTTTAGGTGTTGTAACTTTTTATACTATGTACCATAAAAAACCGGCTGGTAAATATCATCTTCAGGTTTGTACAAATGTATCGTGTATGCTTCGCGGCGCTTATGATATTTATGATCAGGTTAAAGAGAAGTTGAAAATAGATGACGGCGGTGTTACGGAAGATTCGGTTTTTTCTCTTGAAGAAGTTGAGTGTATGGGCGCATGCGGTTCTGCACCTATGATTGCAGTGAATGAAGATTATTTTGAAAACCTGGATAAAGAAAAGGTAGAAGAATTAATAAACAGATTAACACGGCAGCAAGTATAAATTGAACTTTAGCCGGCTGTTTTGCAGCTTAAAATTCTCGCGAAGTAACGGAGTTTTGGAATAATGGAAAAAATAGTTCTCCCGGATATTAAAGACTTTCATCTTATCGATGTATATATGCAGAACGGCGGTTATACTGCCGTTAAAAATGCTTATGGCCAATCGCCTGATGATATAATTGATCAGGTTAAAAAATCCGGTTTACGCGGCAGAGGAGGCGCTTGCTTTTCTACCGGGCTTAAATGGAGTTTTATGCCTAAGACTACAGATAAACCCAAGTATCTTTGCATTAACGGAGATGAAAGCGAACCTGGATCATTTAAAGACAGGCAAATTCTTGAATTCAATCCGCATCAATTGATTGAAGGAATTCTTATAAATGCTTATGCAATTCAGGCAAAAACTGTTTATCTTTATATAAGAGGCGAGTACCATAAATGGATTAAGCTTTTTGAAAAAGCTTTAAGCGATGCTTATGCCAAAGGCTTTGTCGGCGAGAAGATGAAAGAAAAATTCGGCACCGATTTTTATTGCGATGTCTACGTTCATAAAGGTGCGGGTGCTTATATCTGCGGAGAAGAATCCGCTTTGATGAATTCTATTGAAGGGAAGCGGGGCTATCCGAGAGTGAAACCTCCTTTCCCTGCACAGAACGGTTTATGGGGCTGCCCTACAACTATTAACAACGTGGAAACTATTACGAATGTTCCTGTTATTATTAATAAAGGCTGGGAATGGTTTTCTAAAATAGGCGAACCGAAACATCCAGGTACCCTTTTGTTCGGTATAAGCGGACACGTAAATAAACCCGGTGTTTACGAATTGCCAACGGGAACTCTATTAAAAGATATTATTTATAAATATGCAGGCGGAGTTCCCGGCGACAAAAAAATATTATGTGTTATTCCCGGCGGTTCTTCCATGCCTCCTCTAAGGGGCGATCAGCTTGAAGGTGTAAAAATGGATGCCGAATCCCTAAAAGCTTATGGAACTGCTATAGGTACCGGCGGCGTTATGGTAATGGATGAAGATACCGATCTGGTAAAAGTACTTGCAAGAATTACAAAGTTTTATTATCACGAAAGCTGCGGACAGTGCACCCCATGCAGGGAAGGCACTGGCTGGATGCTGAAAATTTTAAATAGAATGGTAAAAGGAGAAGCTTCCGTTAATGATGTTGATTTACTTGTTTCCGTTGCGAACAATATTGAAGGAAACACAATTTGCGCATTAGGCGAAGCCGCAGCTTGGCCCGTAAAATTTATGGTAACACGCTTTAGAGATTATTTTGAAAAGCGAATGAATAAAGAAGTTGTTTTACCGGTTGCAAACAAAGTGCACTCAATGCGCCATACTGCTTTTCCATTGGCCGATATTAAGGAATAGTTTGTATTATTCCTACAATAAACAGGGGAACAAATAATACATCGTGCAATCACATGGTGCATACAAATTAGAACTTGCCGATGAGGGTGACCGAAAAGTAGTTTATGTTGACTAATTATTCAACTATTGTATCCAAGACGTCATCCCGCATAGCGGCAAGCTCAACCCTTCCCCTAATATGCAATGCTGTCAACTTAAAAAGCTTGTAAGAAAAATTGAAATTTTAATGCGGCTAAAGCTTTTCTTTATGTTGCTTTTGCCCGTTCGCTAAAGAGGCTGTGTTAAAACTCGTTACTTACGAATAAATATTCTGTTTTCGTAGTTTGATAGCCCGGCCGATTACGGCTGGGTAAACGAAATAAATTAAAATCAATACGCCGTTCACGGCGTTAAGTATAGCTAATAAGGGCATAAATGCCCTTGCTATTATTATTAATTTCTTGGAACCCCCGCTGTAAACGGCCGGGTTATTGGGAAATTTCCTATTAAGATTTATTAATAATTATTCGCCGCTTTCTAATTTTCACACAAACTCTAAAGCGAACGGTAATAAAATGCCAAATGGATCATCTATTGCCGTTACTTTTTAAGCAACGGAATTCAAGCTCTAAAAATGGTAAGGGCTTTAGCCACAATTTTTACGTTAACATTCTGACAGAATATTAAGATAAATCGTTCTATTGTCAATAAGTCCCGACTTGTCGGGATTAAGGTGAGGTCGATTATTTTAGTATTAATAAAAAATAAATTTTTATACGATAGAATTTACTTTTTGGTCAGCCTCATCGGTTCTTAAAAAATCACAATTTGGAATAAATATTTTACTTCCTAAAAAGATTTATTGTCTTACCGCCCTCATGCCTAATTCATGATCAAGATACAGCAATCCGCTTGTATTATCACCAATTAATTTCAGCCTATCCAAAATTTTTAATGCGGTCGATTCTTCTTCAACCTGTTCGGTAACAAACCACTGCAGGAAAATATTTGTCGCATGGTCTTTTTCTTCCATAGTTTGTTCCACAAGAGCATAAATTGATTTTGTTACTTTTTGCTCATGCTTGTATGTATCTTCAAATACGCCTTTAGCGCTGTTCCAGCCAACCTTTGGTGCATCTACCTGGACAAAATTAATTTTACCTCCTGCCTGAAGTAAATAATGGTAAAACTTCATCGCATGTCCGTATTCTTCCTGCGATTGTAATTGCATCCACTTTGAAAATCCGCCTAAACTGTTTCCTTCAAAATATGCGGCCATTGCCAAATACTCGTAAGAAGAATAAAGCTCCGCATTTAGCTGTTGATTTAACGACTTTTGGATTTTTTCATTTAACATGTTGCTACCCTTATAATTAATTTATTAAAATAAGTTTAAGTTCAAGTTTAAGTTCAAGGAGCCCGCCGGAGCGTAGTTCCGGTATGCCGGAATGAAGCCTGATTCAGGTATATGAAGTTAAAAGTAACACGCTTTTTGTTCTCACTCTTAAACTGATACTTAAACTTGAACTTTATAATATATTTTTTATTTGTTATTTTCAACAGGAATTTTATTAAAATGAAAATGAATTTAACCAAACTTTTCTTTAATAGTGAAAATTTTATAAATGATTTACAAAGCAAAATTTGCAGTGAATTGGAAAAATGCGACACAGTTAAATTCCGGGAAGATATCTGGAAGAGAACCGGAGGAGGTGGAGGTAAATCCAAAATAATTCAGAACGGAAAGATATTTGAAAAAGGCGGTGTTAATGTTTCTTCTGTTTACGGCGAATTACCGGCCGCCGCCGCCGGGCATCTAAAAGTTAAAAAAGAAAATTTTGCCGCCTGCGGAATATCAATCGTTATTCATCCGTATTCACCAAAGGTTCCGGTTATTCACATGAACCTTAGATACTTTGAAATGCAAAGCGGCAAATGCTGGTTCGGCGGAGGAATTGACCTGACTCCTTTTTTCCCCATAACCGGGGATTTTATTTATTTCCATTCGGTTATGAAAGAAGCTTGTGATAGTATTATTCCTGATTCGTACAAAATTTTTAAAAAACAATGTGATGAGTATTTTACAGTTAAACATCGTAAAGAAATGCGCGGTATAGGCGGGATATTTTTCGATTACCTGGATGGAAAAAATACAGAACATTTTTCCTTAATAAAATCCGTAGGCAATTCTTTTCTTAAAGCATACATACCAATTATAGAAAAACGTAAAGAGGAAAATTTTTCCGAAGAAGACAAACAATTTCAACTATATAGAAGAGGGAGATATGTAGAATTTAATCTTATATACGACAGAGGAACTTTGTTCGGATTAAAAACAGGCGGAAGAATTGAATCAATTTTAATGTCGCTTCCTCCGGTTGTAAACTTTCCGTATAATTTTCGGCCCAAAAAAGGAACTCCGTATTTTGAAATGCAAAAATATTATCATCCGGTTGATTGGCTGGCATTGTAGAGAGAATTTACTTTTTATACCAATTTCCTTCCTTTTTATTGCGTCATTAATTCCATATATTTGCAAACTAAAATTTGAAACACAATCACAAATCAAAACAGTATGATCAATTTAAAAACACTAAACAATGAACAAAAAGACGCAGTAGAATATGATAACGGTCCGGAAATGGTGGTTGCGGGTGCCGGATCAGGAAAAACCAGGGTACTAACTTATAAAGTTGCATACCTGATAGATGCCGGTTACCAACCGGATACCATTTTAGCATTAACCTTTACAAACAAAGCAGCCAACGAAATGAAATCCAGGATTAAGGAACTAGTTGGTAATAAGGCAGACGGCATTTGGATGGGGACTTTTCATTCCATATTTGCCCGTATTCTTAGGGTTGAAGCAAAGCAGTTAAATTATAAAAGCAATTTTTCTATTTACGATACGGAAGATTCACTTTCCCTGGTGTCTAATATTTTTTCAAATTTTGAAATAGACATTGAAGGCCTTACTCCTAATTCCGTCCGCCATAAAATAAGTAATTTGAAAAATCACATGATTATGCCGGGAGAATATAGAAAACATCATGTAAAATCTTCTATAGAAGAAAAAATTGCGGATATATATGATGAATACCAAAAAAGATTATTCGAAAATAATGCAATGGATTTTGATGATCTTTTGCTAAAACCGATTGATCTTTTTAATGAAAATTCCAAAATTCTTCAAAAGTTTAAAAAGAAATTTGCCTACATTCTTGTTGATGAATTTCAGGACACTAATAAAGCACAATACGAGCTGTTAAAACTTCTTATTCCAAAAGACGGTAAAATTTGCGTGGTAGGAGACGATGCGCAGAGTATTTACAGCTGGCGCGGCGCAAACCTTGCTAATATGCTTAACTTTGAAAAAGATTTTACAAAGCATAAAGTTTTTAAACTTGAACAGAATTACAGATCTACAAAAAATATTTTAAATGCTGCGGATTCCGTTATTAAGAACAATAAAGATCAAATAGTTAAAACACTTTGGACGGAGAATAACGACGGCGACCAGCTTGTTTTAATAAAATGTGCGGATGAAAAGGATGAGGCTTTTCAAATTGCAAAATTTATTAAGCAGGAAATTTCCAAAAAGAAATTATCTTTGAAAGATTTTGCCGTATTGTACAGGACAAATGCGCAATCAAGAGCACTTGAAGACATTTTTAGAAGAGAAAAAATTCCTTACACAATAATAGGGGGAATTGAATTCTATAAAAGGAAAGAGGTTAAAGATATTGTTGCATATCTAAGGGTATTATCCAACCAGAACGATGAGGAAAGCCTTCTTAGAATAATGAACTTTCCTCAAAGAGGCATTGGCAGTACAACTATTAAAAGGATGATAGGCTTTGCACGTAAATTAGACCTTACCTTGTTCGATACTATGTCAAGGGTGTTTGAAGTAATAGATATCAAGGAAAGAATTCAGAAGAATGTTAAAGCGTTCAAAATTCTGTTGGATAAATATATTGAATTGAAGGAGCAGCTTTCCGTTGGTGAACTTTCTCGTGCACTTGTTGATGAATTGGGAGTGCTGAGAATTTTTAAAGAAGAAAACACGCAAGAGTCCATAGCAAGATGGGAAAATATAAACGAGCTGCTTTCTGCTTTAAGTGAATTTTCATCATCTAATAAAGATGCAAAACTGGAAGATTTTCTGGAAGATGTTTCTCTTATGTCCGATGTTGACTCGTTTAATGAAGAGAAAAATGCAGTAACATTTTTAACCGTGCACAGTGCCAAGGGATTGGAGTTCCCCGTAGTATTTATTTCAGGCTGCGAAGAAGATATATTCCCCCTGTCCAATAAGTTTAGCAGTGATGCTACTCTGGAAGAAGAAAGACGGTTATTTTATGTTGCAGTTACACGTGCCGAGAAAAAAGTATTTATTTCCCATGCGCGGTCGCGCTACCGTTTTGGAGAGGTTGCTTACCAAAGCCGTTCCAGGTTTATTGATGAATTAAACCCCAAAACTTATGTGGAAGTTAACGGTGGTATAGGCAGAAAGTCTTCCGCACGTAAATCTAAAAAAGAGATGTACTATGAATATTTTGAAAGTGTGGAGTACGAAGACTTTAACCAAGATAACAAGACACTGCGCCCCGGCAGCAGGGTAATGCACGAAAAGTTCGGGCTTGGCAAGGTTACTGTTGTAGAAGGCGCCGGCGATAAGCAGAAAGCTACGGTTGTATTTGAAGGAAATAATGTTAAACAATTGATGCTTAAGTTTGCCAGGCTTAAGGTGCTGTAGTAATTAATTTGTGTATAGAACTAGAAAATTTATTTCTTTATTTTTGAACAATAAATAATACGGTTTTTTAATCCGGAAAACTTAGTATTATTAATAAATAAGAATTTTTAAGAGTAAAACATAAGTTTCTTAATATTCACGGATAATAAAATTAAGGAGTTTAACAATGTCTATAGCACCTAAAAAATTGGCAATATTAGTTGGCGGAGGCCCGGCGCCGGGTATAAACAGTGAAATTGGTGCTGCTACTATTCGCGCTGCTCTGGAAGGAATTGATGTAATAGGAATTAGAGACGGATTTAAATGGATTATGGAAGGGGAAATTTCGCATGTAAAAGAATTAACAATTGAAAATGTAAGCCGAATTCACTTTCGCGGCGGCTCTTATATCGGTATTGCAAGGAATAACCCTACCAAAGATAAAAAGCATCTGGAAAATTCCGTAACGTCTTTATTAAGATTGAACGTGGACAAGTTAATAACAATAGGCGGAGACGATACTGCTTTCAGCGCTTTAAAAGTTGATGAAATGGCTTCGGGCAGAATTAAAGTAGTTCATGTTCCCAAAACCATTGATAACGACCTGGACCTGCCGCACGGTATACCAACATTCGGTTTTCAAACTGCGCGGCATATAGGTGTTGAGGTTGTAAAGAATTTAATGGTAGATGCTCAAACTACCTCCCGCTGGTACTTTGTTGTTTCTATGGGTCGCAAAGCGGGTCATCTTGCCCTTGGTATAGGCAAAGCCACAGGAGCTACCCTTACTTTAATACCGGAAGAATTCCCTTCTCATGAAATTAATTTAAATCATGTTGTTGATATTCTTGTAGGCGCTATTATAAAACGCTTAAGCTACGGTAGAAAAGACGGTGTTGCAATACTTGCCGAAGGTTTGGTAGAGCATCTAAACCCTGCCGACCTGGAAGCACTTGTTAATATTGAAAGAGATGCACACGATAATATAAGACTTGCCGAAGTAAACTTCGGAGAAATTCTTAAATATAAAGTTCAGGAAAGATTAAAAGACTACGGTATTAAACCGACAATTGTGGCAAAAAATATAGGTTACGAATTAAGATGCGCCGACCCTATTCCTTACGATATGGAATATACACGCGACCTTGGTTTTGCTGCCGCACAATTTATTATTACCGGTGGTTCCGGGGCAATGGTTTCAATTCAAAACGGACGTTTTGTACCAATGTACTTTAAGGATATTCTTGACCCTGTTACCAATAAAACAAAAGTAAGAATGGTCGATCCTTCTTCCGAATCATTTTATATTGCTAGAAGGTATATGCTTCGATTGAACCAGGCGGATTTTGAAGACCCGCATGAACTGGCAAAATATGCGGCAACATGCGGAATTTCTCTTGAAGAATTTAAAAGCCAGTTTTTCTACTTAATGGAAAATGATCTGCTTTATAAGAATTTAAAGGAAGGCAAAATCACTCTGGTTGCTCCTGAAACTAATGATGCTCATAAATCAATCGATTTAACACAACAAGCCTTTACCGAAGTTAAAGGTGAAAACGGAAGTATGCTACCGTAAAATTAATTAAAAGTGGGAAATGTCTGAATGGTTGATTAATCTGAATTTACATTCGATCAACCATTCAATATTTTCTACCTGCTTCTATTGCTTTTTCCCGGTATGAAAAACTTTATAAAAACAGTATGTAGTTAAAGTTATAATAACTCCCCATGCCAGTACAAGAAAAACTATACCGCTAGGTTTTAAGCCCATGTTTATTAATCCTTTCCCAAATATAATGATGAATAAAATTAAACTTTTTCTTCTATTCCATGGTTAGCCCATGCTTTTTTAACCATAAAAATAATAACTAAAAATAAAAGAAGCATTAATCCTCTAGAAGCCCAAATATAAGGTGCATCAACAGGAGAAATGTTTTTCAAAAATAAAATAGGAACTGCATCGTTTACAAACCACCAGATCATAATAATGAAAAGTACGGCAGGCGTAACAAATTTCATTATGTAAAAAAAGAACCTTGGTATTTTTATATCTCCGCCCCGGTTCATTTCGTCCCAGGCTTTGTCTGCACCGAATACCCACATAAAAAGTACGGTTTCTACAAGAGCAAAAACAACAAGCCCAAAGGTGCCTGCCCAATAATCCATTTCGTCTAAAAAGCCGTGTTTAAGGAATATAATTACAAGCTGAACGGCAGCCAGTACAATGGCAGCCAGTAAGCCCACTGCTTTTTTCCTGCTCATTCCAAACTCATCTTCTAAAAATGCAATTACAGGCTGACCCATAGCCACAGAGGAAGTTATGCCTGCAAAAAATAAAAGTAAGAACCAAAGAAACCCGAACAATTGCCCGATAGGTATCTTTTCAAAAATTAAAGGCATAGAAACAAAACCCAAATCGAAAGCACCGCCTTTGGCAAATGCCTGAGTGGCGTTTAATCCGAAAAATGCTACTGCAACAGGAATAGCAATTGAACCGCCGAGTATAACTTCTGCAAATTCATTTGTTGCGGCAGTAGTTAATCCCGATAATGCAATGTCATCTTTAGGTTTTAAATAACTTGCATACGCATGGATAGTTCCCATTCCTACGGAAAGGGTAAAGAATATTTGCCCTGCCGCAGCTAGCCATATTTTAGGATCACCTAACATTGAAAATTTTGGGTTCCATATAAATCCGAATCCGTTTGCTACAGAGTTTGCCGGAATATTTGGATTTGGAGTACCAAGTGTTAAAACCCTGACTGCAAGTACAGCCGCAAAAACTAGTAATAGCGGCATTGCAATCTTTGCAAGTTTTTCTATTCCCTTGGAAATACCTCTATATAAAATCCAAAAATTAAGAGCAAAAGTAATCAGCATAAAAATATATGCCGGAAGTATAGTAGGGAAGTGTGTGCTTGCCATTCTTCCCTGGTAACTATACAAAAAACTTTTCATTGCCTGAAAGCTTGTTTCATCAAAGTATTGTTTTCCTAAAGAAAAAACACTAAAGCCTAAACTCCAGGACTCAACATAAGTATAATATATTAGAATAGTTAATGAAATAAAGAGACCCAGCGCACCAAAATACTTTGCAAGTTTGTTTTTCCATATAACATCGAACATGCCGGGTGCACTGCCATGCTTATATTTACCTCCGTGTCTTCCTATGCCCCATTCAATCCACATTAGCGGAATACCAAGTAATAAGAAAAATATAAAGTAAGGAATCATAAAAGCACCGCCGCCGTTTTGAGCGGCTTGTACGGGGAATCTAAGAAAGTTTCCCAAACCAACTGCATTGCCTGCAACAGCAAGAATTAAGCCTATTTTACTTGCCCATTGTTCTCTCTCTCCGTTTTGCGGCATTAAGCCTCCCTTTTATTATGATGAGAATTTGATATTAAGATTTAAATAATCTTAAAGTTGAATATTAAAACTTTATTGCTTAATATCAACAACTTGTCTAAAATTTTTGTATTTAATTTTGTCTAATTGATTTTAAAATATATTATTTCTAATTTCTTTCCGTTGATTGGACATTATCTATTCCAAAAAGTATAACATCTTTTGAATTAGCATGCTGCTTCACTTTTAGTCGGACAATTATTCCTTTTATCGTATTTAAGTGCTTTGTATGGAATTTTGATTTTAAGGAAGAATATTTCTCACTAGGTTCGCTAAAGGTTTGAAGCTATTATTGTTCATATTGAATTTTTTATAACAATTTATTTGGGAATGATGAATTCAATAAATAAAGATAAAAGAGAAACATTAATAGACAAGTGGTACTTTAACGCCTCGGTATTAGCGGATAAAGAGGCAGTTGTTCATTGGGTTACCGGCGAAGAACCTTACAGATGGACATATAAAGAACTGCTTAACTGTGCCGAAAAATTCGCTGTTATTTTAAAAGACCGGGGTATAAAGAAAAATCAGGTTTGTGCTACTATAATAAGACACAACAAATATTTTTACCCATTGTATCTTGCGGTTTCGCTTTTAGGCGCTCTGCCTGCTGTTTTAGCATACCCCAATTCAAGATTGCATCCAGAAAAATTTAGACAAGGGCTTGAAGGAATGTCCCGGCGTTCCGGTTTGGATTTTATATTAACGGAAAGGAGCCTGGAGCCTGTTGTAAAGCCGTTGGTGGAAAAGGAAAATAGTACAATAAAAAAAATATTGTTCCCGCTGGATTGGAACATTGACCGGGAATTTAATAGTGAAAAGTTAAATGAGGTTAGAACCGGAGCAGAAAAAATATACCCAAATGATAATGTAATATTGCAGCATTCATCCGGAACAACCGGCCTTCAAAAACCTGTTATACTTTCCCACAAAACCGTGCTGGATCATATTAATAATTATTCCCGTTCGATAGCCTTAACTAGAAATGATAAAATTATTTCATGGCTGCCGCTTTACCACGATATGGGATTGATTGCTGCTTTTCATTTGCCGCTGGCAATGGGTATAACAACCGTACAGCTAGATACTTTTGAGTGGGTACTCGTTCCTTCATTATTGCCTGAAGCAGTTAGCTGTGAAAAAGGTACTTTGACATGGCTGCCTAATTTTGCTTACAATATGCTTGCAGATAAAATTAGCGATGAAGAACTTGAGGGAATTTCATTGGAGAGTTTAAGGATGGTAATTAATTGCAGCGAGCCGGTTAGATACGAAAGCCATCAAAAATTCTATAAAAGATTTTCTTCTTACGGAATAAAGAAACAGGCATTGGCTACATGTTATGCAATGACGGAAACTACTTTTGCCGTAACTCAATCCAAGCCTAACAAGAAGCCGAAAGTTCTTTGGCTAAACAGCAGGGAATTAGCAAACGGGAGTGTAGTTGTATCAAACGGGGCCGGTAGCGTAAGAATTTGTGTCTCTTCCGGAAGTACAATTAAAGGTTGTAAAATTAAAGTAGTTGATGAAAAGCGTAATAGCTTACCGGAATCTTGTGTTGGTGAATTGGCAATTTCTTCCGAGACATTATTCGACGGGTACAGGAATTATTCCGAAAAAAATGCTGAAGTTTTAAAAGACGGTTGGTACTATACAGGTGATTACGGTTTTAGGTACGGCAGCGAATATTTTGTTATAGGAAGAAAGAATGACATCATAATAGTTGGCGGAAATAATTTGTATCCTGAGGACATTGAAGATGTTATTAGCGAGACTAAAGGGGTAATACCCGGCAGAGTAATTGCGTTTGGTGAATATGACGAACAGATAGGCAGTGAACAGGTTAGTGTTATTGCGGAAACGAAAATAACTGATGCGCAATCTTTAAAAAATTTAAAACTGGAAGTGATTAAAGCTTGTATGTCAATTGACGTTACCGTTAAGAATGTGTACTTTGTACCACCCAGGTGGCTTATAAAGAGTTCAGCGGGTAAGCCCGCAAGGAAAGCTAATAAAGAAAGAATTTTAACGGCTAATATAAAAAACCCTGTTGTGCTGAATAATTTTGAATACTTTTTCCAAAGTTAACAAAGATTTTACTTAAAAATTTTATGATTTAATTTTATTCTCGCAACTGGATACAAATTTTACAATAATCAAAAAAAACGGTTAAATCTTTTCATGAAGTTATCTATAATCAAATTAGGGAGAAAATATCATGCTTATTAATAGAAAATTGCAAGTTTAATTTTATATTCTTAATTTTCCGGTGCGGTTATATCTAATTGTATTTACCTAGATAAAAGTAATTAAGTTCGTTTGTCGTTTGATAATGCCTTTTATCGGTACCTAATACCAAAGAGAGAATATTTATTAAGTTTTTGAACTTTTATTATCAATTTATACGTTAGATAAAAGTAAAATCTTCTTAGTTTGAAACTATATAGAATTTTCTATTTCTATTTTCGGAAGTAATTCTGTTTTTTTAATATAATTACCGGTTTTATAGCCGGTAAGTATTAAATGCTTAAAACTATTTTAATTAATTTATTGTGAGGGAAAAATAATGAAGGTTAAAGTATACCTTT
>JBJKSH010000031.1:0-23091 GCA_046704255.1 Ignavibacteriaceae bacterium
TATTACGGCAATATAGAAGCAGGCATACGGTATTTGCCGTACAAAGAAAAAAAAGCATATTACCACGATTTTTCAACATTTTTTTATTTCCTCGGCTGGGGTAAAGATTTAATACTTCCTTATAAAATAAAATGGTATAACGGATTTAAAGTTGGTGCATTTGCCATGTCGTTCCACGATGACAGCCTTTCCGCTTTTGCGAAAGATGAAACCGAACTTTCCGCAGGATTAAACTCACGTATAAGTATGGAAGTCTTTAATAATTTTTCTTTAAGCTTATCTGCCGGTTACTATGTGGTTTTTACGCATAAAAGAATAGAGCTATTTCTAGTCTCTGCCGGGCTTGCATACGTTATAAAAACACCGGCATGGTTTAAGGATTTTTTAAAATGAAAAATTTTTTATTCTTTACATTTATTTTTTTTCAAGTGAATCTCCTTTGCCAGAGTAATCCACTGGAAGACAAACTTATGCAGCGCCAGGTTATTACCGGTGCAATGATTAAAGCAGCAGGAATTCAAACAATATCCGGTATCTTTTATCTTGCAAATGATTGGAATTTTTATTCAATCGATGGGTATGAAAGAGAACTAAGCGCTAACGGATTATCTTCTTACCAGCAGCAAAATTTTATAGTTATGATTGACGGCCAGAGAATTGATGATAAAGTATTTGATGTTCAAAATATAAATCAACTGCCTATTTCTATTGACCAGGTAGATTATGTTGTACTTATCAATACTCCGCAAATTTATAACGGTGAATTTACTTCCGGAGGATTGATAGATATTCATACTAAAAAGCCGGCAAAAGGGCTTTCGGCTTTCGGCTACCAGGGCGTTGGGGATCAAACCGGCGACCCTGGCCCTTACGCTTTTACTGGGTTTAGAACTCCTAATGTTGATAAAATGGGATACTACCTTTCCGGCGGAGCTAGTATTGCCGCAGATAATTGGTATTTAAAAGCCTCAACAAAAACAGAGCAGAATTTTGAAACCGATGGTGAGGTTAATAACCGTGTTTCTAACCTGTACCCTAATTATAATAAAGCCTATATGTATTCAACATATTATAAATTAAACGTAAAATTATTAGGCGGAAACCAGCAGCTAATGTTGGGCAATACCCGCCACTATGATTTTTTCTTCTTTAAACCCTATGGAGATGAAATTCCGGTTTACAGGTTTTTTAAACACCTTGGCTTAAGCGGTACAATTAATCCGGGCGGAAATTTTGGAATTAAGTATTCTCTAATTTATTCCGTTAATGAAATAGGCCAGTGGGTTAATAAATTAAATTTGGATTTTAACTGGCAGCAATTTAATTATTATGCTAAGCTGCAGGGTAACTACACAATAAATAATTTATTTTTAACTTTTGGCGGAGGATATAAGAATTTAACCGGCAGATCACCGGAAAACTCTTTCAAGAAAAGCCTGGATATAGCAAACATTTACAGTGGCATTGATTATAAACTATCAAAAGAATTTATTCAGTCCTTAGGATTATTTGCCGTAAACTCCGGCAGCAATACTGCATTGAATGGTTATCTAAGAAATTATTGGGATCTTGGAAGTGCCGGTTACCTTAGAAGCAGTTATGCTTTTTCCGAAAGATTGTTCCGTGAAGATCCTAATTATTGGTACTGGTATACACAGGGTTATAAATTTAAAGCTTCCGAAATCTTTTCTCCGATTATTTACGGTAATATTGGCACCAGTAAACTTTTTTCTGCCGACATAAATTACGGTATTAATTTAAACAGCAAACTTTCCTTTAGTGCAGCGGTAAATTACAGGCATTTTTCAAATTATTATATTGAAAAACAGCCGTATCAATACTTCGAAAATCAAAGTTCGTTTTATGCACCTGTAGAAATTTTTACAAATTCCGGCTTGAAAGTTTTTGGAGGCAATGCCTTGATCGAGTACACTTTAATTCCGGGCCTTACGCAAAAATTTTATTACGGGTACGAAAAAGATATTTGGGGCAGCAAGTTGTTCAGAGATATTTGGCAGGAATTCCCAGTAAATAAATTAAGTTACGAAATAAATTTTAAGCCGAGTACCGATTTTGGAATTTGGGCTAAAGTTAATTATGCTTCCGCTACAACATGGATTGATTATAAATATGCGGATAACCAGACCGCAGCAAATTATAAAATGAAGGTCTTGCCTTTATTTATTACAGATGTTTCCATTCAAAAATGGTTCTGGCACAGGCGTATATGGGCAAATCTTCTTTTTAGAAATATTTTTGATCAGTCCGAAAGATATATACCTATTGGTGTTTCTAATACATTAAGATTTTATTTCCAGATACAGGTTTTCCTTGATTCTATTTTAGCACTTTAAAATTAAACCGGTTCTAACATATTTAAGGATAAATATATGAGCAGTCGGCTTCTTTGCAGCGGAATTAATTTAATATTCATGTTATTCTTTTTGAATAATCTTATAACGGCACAGACGAATATTAGTAACCCTAAATTATATTCTTATGTACAAGGTAAATTAAATTCAAGTTCTCAGCCAAAGTCTAAACAGCCTCCGGCCGAAAGTTCAAGATTAAGTTCAGGGCTGCTGTACGAGGCTTTAGCCGGATATAGCTCTAGTGTTAAAAATAAACAGTTAAACAAAATTCCCGTCAAATTATTTTTGCCAAGTGAAAATAATATGCAGCTAAATAATGATATAAATATGAGTTTGGTACCGGCAGTTTTATATAATAAAAAAGATAAACCGCAAGCAGATTCAACCGGTGGTAAATCATTCTTCAAAAGCAATTTGTTTTATTTTGCCGGAGCTGCCGCCGCAGCCGCAGTAATTTATATCCTCTGGCCGAAAAAAAATACGCCGGGAAATTCCAATGTAACATTTGGGCAGCCCCCAATGCCGCATTAGCAACCCGAATAAAAATAATTTTCTTCCTGCCTTCCTTCATGTGACAAATTAATTTTATTCCTATTTTTACAATATTATTTAAAAACAGGATTATAATGATTGATATTTCGAACAAAAGACTTAATAAATTAAAAGCCGGATTTAACGGGCTTAAAATTGCAGTTATAGGAGATATGATGCTGGACTGCTATTTTTGGGGCGACGTAAAAAGAATTTCGCCGGAAGCTCCCGTACCCGTAGTTGAAGTTGAAAGTGAATTTTACAGGTTCGGCGGCGCAGCAAATGTTGCTCTTAATATTTTAAAATTGGGAGGCATTCCATATCCGGTAGGTGTCACCGGTTATGATAGTTACGGTACAATTTTTTCCTCCTTAATAACGGAGAACGGAATTCCCGATGAAGGAATTTTTATTGATGAGTCCAGGCCGACCACTGCAAAGACAAGGGTAATTGCTCACAGCCAGCATGTTGTTAGAATTGATAAAGAAAGCAAACAGTATGTTTCCCGCGAAATGCAAAACAAAATATTTAGATTTATTGAAAACCGCATTAAAGATTTTGACGGGATAATTTTACAAGATTATAATAAAGGAGTATTAACTCCGTCTTTAATCGAAAAAATTATAGCTCTAGGCAACAAAAATAAAAAGCTTATAACCGTCGATCCGAAATTCAATAATTTCTTCCTCTATAAAAATGTTACGGTTTTTAAGCCTAACAGGAAAGAAGCGGAAGATGTTCTGGGATGCAAAATTAAAACGGATGAAGAGATATCCGAAACAGGTAAGAAACTTCTTGAAAAACTAAATGCAAAAAATGTTTTGTTAACCCTGGGCGAAGGCGGCATAGCAGTGTTTGAAAAAGGTAAAGAAGAAAAACGTATGCCTACAAAAGCAAGAAAAGTGGCGGATGTTTCCGGGGCAGGCGATACGGTTGTATCTACTTTAACAATGGCAATTGCAGCCGGTGCAAATATTCTGGAAGCTTCCTATCTTGCAAATTATGCAGGCGGGCTTGTTTGCGAGGAAGTAGGCATTATACCTATTGAAATAAATAAATTGTTTGATACGGTAATGGAAGAAAAAGAATGAACGAAATAAAATCTCTTGAAGAAATTGAAATAATACGAAAAAAATTAAAAGAAGATAATAAGAAAGTGGTTTTTACAAACGGCTGCTTCGATCTTATTCATGCCGGCCATGTGGATTATCTTAAGAAAGCAAAAGAACTCGGCGATGTTTTAATTGTAGGTCTAAACACAGATGATTCCGTTAGAAGAATTAAAGGAGAGAAAAGACCGGTTTTAAAAGAAGATGAAAGAGCTTTTATAATTTCCAATATTAAACCTGTAGATTATGTGGTCCTTTTTAATGAAGATACGCCGGCGGAAATTATAAGCGTTCTTATTCCCGATATTTTGGTAAAAGGTGCGGACTGGCCACAGGATAAAATTGTTGGACGCGACATTGTTGAAGCCAACGGCGGTGCAGTTAAAACAATTAAGTTCGTTAACGATCAGTCTACTACAAAAATTATACTGTCTATTCTTAATAAATATAAGGCTTAGTACGGGCATTTAATGCTTAGCTTTTGATGCATTATTAGTGCCTTTTATTAAACCCCGAATTTTATATAATTATTGATATATTTTATTGTGTTTTATAAAATCAAATAAAAATTGGCAAAAGAGAAAAATAAAAAATTAAAGAAGAGATCCCTTTTCCACAAAACGGTTAATGTATTTTTATACATCGGAATCGTTATTCTAGTTGTTTTATTATTAGCATTAGGATTCAGCCAGACAGCCACCTTTAGGGGAATGCTGCGTGATAAAATTATTTCGGTTGCCGATAAAGAACTTAACGGAAAAGTAAGCATTGGTAAAATTGACGGTACTATTTTATCTTCGCTGTTTTTAAGAAGTACGGTTGTAAATATAGGCCAGGACACTCTTCTTAACGCCGGTTTAATAGAACTTAAGATAAGCCCGCTGCAAATTTTTCTTAAAAGAATTTATGTTAGGGATCTACAAATATCAAATACAAAAATTGCATTGGTTAAATACGCCGGCGGTGAATTAAATATTTCAAAATTACTTAATTCCTCTTCGCACTCTAAACCTGCAGAATCTTCCGCAGTATCCGCTTCCGATTCATCTGCAGTAAATTCTCATTCTACATTTCCATTTATAATTGAGGTCGCCGGCTTAAAGCTTGATAACGTGAATTTCTCTCTGCAGGATTCAGATAAGGTAAACAGCACCGAATATTATAATTCTATTAATTTACATGATCTTAGAATTAAAGATATAAAACTGTCTTTAAGTGCTTTAGCGGATTTTGCACATAAAAATTTTAAAATAGAAATAAATGAATTCTCCTTTTTGCCGAATCTTAATAATTTTAATCTTAAAGCCTTGAGCGGTGAATTTTCAATTGATACGGCCGGCATAATTGTTAATAACTTAAAATTAATTACCGAGGGTACTAATCTAAGCCTAACGGCCAAACTGGATAAATTCAACCTGTTCAACAAAGCATCCTTTTCAACACTCGGCAATGATAATGTTGAAGTAAACCTTAATGCCGGTAAATTTAATTTCGATGATTTGTCTTCCATAATTCCTTCTACAAGTATATTAAAAGGAACGGCATCGGTTAACCTGTTAGCTTCCGGCAAAATAAATGGAATTAACATTAAAAGACTTGTTGTCGGATTTATGAATACTCACCTGGAAGCAGAGGGCAAAATTGAAAACGTTCTTGATCTCGACGATATGTATATTTCTACGGACTTTGATAACACAGTTATAAATCAGCCCGATATTTACAAAATACTTCCTTCCATAGGTATACCGGTTTTTAGAAATTTAGGTTTGGTTAAATTCGATACTTTAAATTTTAGAGGTAATCCGAAGAACTTTTTTGCCAAAACTTATTTACAAACTTCCAAAGGAAGCGTTTATTTAAAATCCTCCCTGGATATTCGTAAAAAAGCTATGAAATATAATGTCTATCTAGCTACGAAAAATTTAAATTTATATCCTTTCACCGGTGTCTTAACTAATTTGAATTTGACGGGAACAATTGTTGGAAGCGGGTTATCTGCTAAAAATTTAAATACAAAAATTAAATTTATTGCAAACGGTTCTTCCGTATACGGAAATAAAATTGATACTCTTAATTTAAATGCGGATGCCGGCAATAAAAAAATTAAATATAAACTTTTGTTAAAGTCGGATACTACGGCAGCAAACCTTGCCGGTAATTTCGATTTTACAAACATTAGTAGTCCCGCCTACAATGTAAAAGGTTTTGTACGGGATATTAATTTGGCAGAATTTACAAAAGATCCCTCTTTAGCAAGCGATATGAATTTCAGTATAAACGGAGGCGGCTCTAACTTCGACCTGGATAAATTAAATTTGTTTTTAAAATTGAACCTGGAGCGATCGATTTTAAAAGGAGTGAACATAGACAGTGCAAGGGCAATTGTAGATATTAGAAGCAACGATAACGGTGAACGGGTTATTAATATAATTTCCGATCTTGCGGATTTAACCGTAATCGGAAAATTTTCTGCCAAACATACAATTACTATACTAAGCAAAGAGGCCGGCTGGGTTGCGGATGCGGTTAAGGCAAAAATTAAAAAAATTATTTACCCCGATTCTGTCTTTAACAATCAGGCTGCTAACAGCATAGCCGTACTTCCCGCAGTAAACAAAAATCCAATTCAGCCGGATAGTTCCTCTTTTAAATACTCAATTGAATTCAAGAATTTCGATCTTCTTTCCCTGCTTATGGGTGAAAACCTTTTAAGTTTAAACGGCAGCATGGACGGTTCCGTAAAAACCGATTCCCTTGGAATATCAATTACATCCAACACAAATTTAGACTATCTAAAATTTTGGGGTAATAAAAAAGTATTCTTCCTTTCGAATTTTAAGTTGGGATTAAATCTTTCGAACAATTATTATCCTTCTTCGTTAAAAGATATTTCCGCAAATATAGAATTGAAGGCCGATAGAATTTTTTCAGTGAGTGATTTTCGTAATATTTCGTTAAATTTAAAACTACTCCGTAACAATGCAAATGTTTATTTTTCCGGTAATTTAAAAGATAAAGCTAAAGCAGCGATTAGGGGTAATGTTTATTTGCCCGGTAATGCCGTAAGGTTAAATTTGGATACACTTGCAGTAAGTTATAAAGATTACAACCTTGTTAATAAGGGAAAAATCAAGATTAACTATTCAAGGGATCAAATAAAAATAGATAACTTTGAACTTGCGCATAACCGCGGTGTTATAAATATTAATGGCTTGTTAAATAGAACCGGAACCCAGGATCTTAAGCTGAATATAAATAACATTAGCGGTAAAGACCTTTCCGAAGCTTTATTAAATTTAACCCCCGGAAACAGTTTAAATGCCAGCGTCCATCTTAATGCGGAAATTACGGGAAATTTTTCTAAGCCCGTAATGAAAATTAATTTCGGCGCGGACAGTGTTACATTTAAAAATAAAGTTTTCGGTTCGCTGGAAAGCAGCCTTAATTACACCAGCAAAAACCTGCTTGTAAACCTAATGTTTTTGGATTCGTTAAAAAATAACGCCAAACCCGCCTTATTAATTTCGGGCAATGTTCCAATTGATCTTTCTTTTACCGGAGGCGGAGACAGATTTAGCAAAAGACATCCGGTTAATCTTTCTTTGAATGCAAGCAACTTTAACCTTGCAGCATTAGGAAATATTTTACCGCATGTTTATTTCCTTGGAGGGGATTTAAATTCAAATATCAAATTGACCGGGCTTTACACGGATTTAAAACCAACCGGCAATATTAAAATTACCGGCATTCATTTTATTCCTGCGGCAAACAACATGGAATATTTTGCAGGCCTTAGCTTAAACATTAAAGACAATAAAATTTCCATAGACAACCTTCTTCTTGCAAATTCTCCTAATACACTTAACGGCGGGCAAATTAGAGGAAGCGGTAATATTATTATGAATGATTTCAAGCCTGTTTCAATTAATGTTTCTATGGGCGGCACACTTAAGGTATTAAGCGAAGCTTCTAAAGCCGTAAGCCCAAAATTGTACGGCGACCTGGCTATTTCTACCGACGGTGATATAAATTTTACCAGGGATGCGAACGGTTATTTTTTAAACGCACCGCTTATTATTAAAGAAGCAAAATTAACTTTTTCTCCTTCGCAGTCTGCTTTTAAAAATACAACCGACAATTTTATATACAGGTATATTAAATCTTCAGCTAAGAAAAATAAAAACGAGCTGGATTTTGAAAAACTGATTAAACTTTCCCGGCAAAATGCACTGCAAAAATCCAACGGAAATATAGCCATTAAAATTCCGTTTAGTTACGTTGTTAATATAAAAGTTCAAAACGAGGCTGTATTAAAATTTATTCTTTCAAAAGAAATAAACCAAAGCTTAACTGCTATTATCAGCGGAAATATGCAGTACGAAAATATAGGCGGAAATGCTAATTCCCAGGGAGAATTAACTTTACTGGATGGTTCCACACTGAATTTTATAAAAACTTTCGATGCATCAGGCACTATAAGGTTCGAAAGCCAGTTAACCAACCCTTACCTTAATATTGTAGCAACATATCAAAATTATTACACGCCGCCGGAACCGGACAGCAAAGAAGAGCAGGTTGCCGTTAAAATAAAAATAAACGGCCCGCTTAAAGATCTTTCTCAGAGTTTTTTGAAGGATAAAAACAACATTTCCGTTTATGTAGGAGCTGATAATATAAGTAATAACAAACCGGATCCTTCAAAGGATTTTTCCGATGCGGTTTTGTTTATAGTAACAGGTAAATTTAGTTCCTCCGGGCTTTCTGCAGATCAGCAGCAGACGGCAAATCAATCCGGATCCTTTTTCGGCAGCGTAACCAACTCGGCCGCTGCTTCTCTTGCCGGTTCCTTGCTTGGAGGTGTGCTAAACCGTTACCTGGGAGATTATGTAAGCGGGGTTGAAGTTAGGAATGTAGGTTCGACAACTAAATTTAACCTGGTTGGAAAAGTTAAAAACTTCCGCTATTCTATCGGCGGAACTACAGGCGTCTTCCAGGACTTGAACCAGGCAAACGTAAGTATAGAATATCCGCTTTTAAAAAACTTCCTTATAAGAATCGAAAGAAAAGAGGCTATTGACCAAACAAATGTTACAAACGATATGATAAACGAATTAGGCTTAAAATACAGGTTCGAATTTTAATGAAGAAAAAAATCATTGCATTTTTTAAAAGAAACCCGGGGCGCGAATTTAAACCTAAAGAAATTGCCAAAAGGTTGAATCTAAACCAGGATCATGAATACAGTGCTCTTAAATCGGTTCTTCACAATTTAACCGATGAAGATTTTTTAGCCCGTACCGGTAAACGCTACAGGATAAATAGTTTGCCTTCCACAAACCGTGTAACAGGCGAACTCCAAATTATTAATGGAAGCTACGGGTTTGTCCTGTTAAAAAATTCCAGGATGAGAGATATTTTTATTGCTTCCAGAAACCTTGGAACAGCATTTAACGGGGATACCGTAGAAGCAGTTCTTTTTGCAAAACAAAAAGGCAAGAATATTGAAGGCCAGATTGTAAAGGTTGTAAAAAGATTAAGAAAAGAAATTGTCGGCACTCTTAAAAAATCAAAATCATTTTATTTTATTGACCCGGATGATCCCTCTGTTCACAGGGATATTTATATTGATAAATCCGATCTTTCCGGTGCTGTGGAAGGTGATAAAGTAATTATCGGTAATATTGAGTGGAACAGCTCCATGCTTAACCCGGAAGGTAAAGTTATAGAAATAATCGGTAAGGCAGGCTCGTTCGATACGGAAATAGCTTCGATTGCTAAAGAATTTGAACTGCCGTATAAGTTTCCGCCAAAAGTTCTTAGCGAAGCTGATGGAATTGAACCGGGTATATCTGATAAAGAAATTAAGAAGAGAAAAGATTTCAGGGACAAAATTGTTTTTACGATTGATCCGGAAGATGCAAAAGATTTTGACGACGCTCTTTCAATAGAAGAATTGCCTAACGGTAATTACTCGGTGGGTGTTCACATTGCGGATGTAGGGAATTATGTTAAAAAAGATTCAAATTTAGATAAGCATGCTTTAGTGCGGGGTAACAGCGTTTATCTTGTTGGTAAAGTAATACCAATGTTGCCGGAAAAACTGTCCAATAATATTTGTTCACTTGTTGCAGGTGAAGACAGGCTTACCTATTCCGTAATTATTGAATTAACAAGACGCGGAAGAGTTGTTGGATACGAAATTACAAAAACAATAATAAACAGCAAGCGAAGATTCACTTACGATGAAGTTCAGCAAATAATTGAAAATAAGGATGGGGAATTTAAAGAAGAAATTTTTATTTTGAATAAGCTTGCACAGACTTTACGGAAAAAAAGGATAAAAGAAGGAAGCATAGAATTTTTTACCCCCGAGGTAAAATTTGAACTGGATGAAAACGGCAGCCCGGTAAATGTTTATAAGAAAGACGTTAAGGAAAGCAATATACTGGTAGAAGAATTTATGCTGCTGGCAAACCGCATAACGGCAGCACATATAGGCCTTCCTAAAAACGGTGCGGCAAAACCTTTTGTTTACCGTGTGCATGATTTGCCCGATAACGAAAAAATAAATGAGTTTGCCAAGTTTGTAAAATCTTTAGGTTATTCATTTGATCCTACGGCATCATCACGTACGAATCAATTTCAAATTTTAATTCAAAATTCCAAAGGTACCGAAGAAGAAACTTTAATTAACGAGCTGGCAATAAGGTCAATGGCAAAGGCAGCATACTCGGTAAAAAATATTGGGCACTATGGTTTGGGTTTTAAATATTACACCCATTTTACTTCTCCTATAAGAAGATACTCGGACCTGGTAGTGCACAGGCTTCTTTTTAAATATATTAACAATGCCGGCAGCGGTAAATATTCTTTGCCGGAACTTGATGAAATAAGCAGCTATATTTCCGGGTGTGAACGGAATTCAATTGAAGCCGAAAGGCTTTCGGTAAAGTTAAAACAGGTTGAATATCTTAAAAATCATCTTGGTGAAGATTACCATGCAATAATTTCCGGGTTAACGCATTTTGGAATTTTTGTAAAAATATCGGATATTTTAGCAGAGGGATTAATAAGACTGAGGGATTTGGAGGGAGATTTTTACGTTTACGATGAAAAAAAATATTCTTTAATTGGGAAGTACACTAAAAAACAGTTCCGGCTTGGCGACCATGTGCATGTTAAGCTTGTCCGGGTAGATGTTGAAAAATCCGAAATTGATTTTATTATAATTGAATAACTACCGATATTTTATGAGGAAATATTTTTTATACCTCTTTTTATTTTGCATAATTCCGGGAACATTGTTTGCCCAATTCGGCCAGAATAAAGTTAAATATAAAAACTTTACCTGGTATTATATTCAAACCGATCATTTTGATATTTACTTCTCATCCAAAGGCGGAAACCTTGCTGCATTTACCGCCAAAGTCGCAGAGCAGTCATTAAAAGATCTTGAAAAAAGTTTTGATTACAAAATTAATAACAGGATAACAATAATTGTTTATAATTCCACCAACGACTTCCAGGAGACCAATGTAACCGATCAATACTTAAGTGAAGGTATTGAAGGATTTACCGAAATGTTTAAGAACAGGGTAGTTGTACAGTTTGCCGGATCATACCCGGATTTCAGGCATCTTATACATCATGAACTAACCCACGCCGTAATGAATGACTTCTTTTACGGCGGATCTTTTCAGAATATAATTTCGAACAATATTAATTTAAGTCTTCCGCAATGGTTTAACGAAGGCATGGCCGAATTTCAATCCCTTGGGTGGGATTTAAATACTGATATGTTTATGAGGGATGCCGTAATCAACAATTACCTTCCAAACCTTGATCAACTGCAGGGATACATTTCTTACCGGGCGGGAGAATCGGTTTTTCATTACATTGCTCAAAAATACGGCGCACAAAAAATCGGCGAATTGATGCATAAGATTAAAGCCACAAGTAGCCTGCAAGAGGGCTTTAAAGAAACGTTTGGTATGTCGTTAAAAGAATTTGATGAAATGTGGAGAAAAAATCTTAAGAAAATTTATTACCCGGATATAGCCATAAGAAAAGACCCGGATGAATTTGCAAAGAGACTAACCAACCCCGATAAGGGAGGCGGCTTTTACAATACAAGCCCGGCTATTTCTCCGCAAGGAGATAAGATTGCATTTATTTCCAACAGGAGTTATTATTTTGATGTTTATATAATGGATGCAATTGACGGCAAAATAATTAGGAAACTGGTTAAGGGTAACCGCACTGCAGACTTTGAACAGTTAAACGTTGTTACTCCGGGTTTAAGCTGGTCGCCGGACGGAAACGAAATTGCACTTTCTGCAAAAAGGGATGGTAATGATGTAATTTATATTATTAATGCGAACACCGGAGATAAATATATACTGCCGGTTAAACTGGACGGAATAAAAAGCCTTGCCTGGTCTCCCAACGGAAAATACATTGCGTTCATCGGCCATACACCTGTACAGTCCGATGTTTATTTATATAACATGGATACAAAAAAAACCATCGACCTAACAAACGATATTTTTACGGATAATGATCCTACCTGGTCGCCGGACAGTAAAGAGGTTTTCTTTTCTTCAGACAGGGGGAATTACCTGACTGCGGCTTCCGTTCCGGATACATTCAATGTATTTAATTATCAGGATGTTTATTCCGATATTTATTCAATTAATATTTCCGATAAAAAAATTGAACGAATTACCAATATGCCGGGAAGCAATCAAACTTCCCCGGTGGTTGGGCCGGATGACAGGCAGATTCTTTTTATTTCCGATGTTAACGGTATAAATAATATATACAAAAAAAGTATAGTTCCGGATAAAATAAATAGAATAAACGATATAGCGGCTTTGCCTGCACAACCTGTTACAAATTCTCTTAACGGGCTTTACCAGCTTTCAATTTCCAAAGACGGAAAGAAGCTCGTATTTTCTACCCTTTATAAGGGTTCTTATAATTTATTTTTAATGAATAATCCTTTCGATATAAAACTGGATTCAACCAGGCTTGTACCTACCGTTTACATTGCCAGCCGGGAACATAAAGAAACTATGCTGCAGGAACTTCAAAGCCGTGTTATTCAACAGGAAGATACTTCGGGTTTACAGGCACAGAATTTTAGCAGCGGCGACAGCAGCAATAACTCTAAAATTTACGGGGATTCAATTCAGGTTGAATTAAATAATTATGTGTTCGGCGGTAACGAAAATAAGGCTAACACTGCAGTAAAAAAAGATACGATTAATAAAAAATTCGACCTTACGGATAACCTTGACAAAAACGGTAACTACAAAGTTAACAGGTATGAAATTACTTTTTCACCGGATATTGTTTATGCAAATGCCGGTTATAGTTCTTTATACGGGCTGCTTGGTACAACCGTTCTTTCCTTCAGTGATGTATTGGGTAACTATAGAATTATAGGGCAGACAAGCCTTCAAATAGATTTAAAGAACAGCGATTACGGCCTTTCATATTTCTACCTAAAGCAAAGGTTGAATTACGGACTTGAAGGTTTTCATATTGCAAGGTTCGTTTATCTGGATAGGCCGGACGGAATAGATTTATTCAGGTTTAGAAATTACGGGGCAGTTATTTCCTTAAGCTATCCTCTTAACCAGTATTATCGTCTCGAAGGTGGATTAAGCTGGTTGAATCTTTCTATGGAAAACCTGGATAACCCGGCAGAACCTTTTCAAAAAATTACATACCTGATACCGGCTATTAGCTTTGTACATGATAATTCGCTTTGGGGCTTTAACGCACCTATCGACGGTACTCGTTACAGATTCGACTTTATGGGTACCCCCGGTATTTTAAGCGGTAAGGACCTAAACTTTTTCTCGCTGCTGGGAGATTACAGAACTTACTTTAGATTCTGGGATGTTTATTCATTTGCATTCCGGTTTTCCGGCGGGTATTCATGGGGGGCTAATCCGCAAAGATTCTTTTTAGGAGGAATTGATAACTGGATTAATAGGGAATTTGCTACTACAAGCATTCCGCTTAATTCCCCGTCCGATTTTGCTTTTTTAACTGCGGCGCTTCCATTAAGAGGATATGATTATGCGCAGGAGATTGGCACAAAATACGGGCTTATGAATGTTGAGTTAAGGTTTCCGTTGATAAGATATCTTGTTACCGGTGCATTGCCCGTATTGTTCAGCAACATTATGGGTGTTGCTTTTTTAGATGCCGGTGCAGCCTGGAACAGGAACAATCAGCTTAAACTGTTTGAAAAAGATCCCAAAGAAAGATTAATTACAAATGATCTTTTAATAGGTACCGGAGTTGGTGCCAGAATATTCTTGCTTTATTTCCTGGTAAGATTTGATGTAGGATGGCCTTATAACTTTAATCATTTTGGCGCACCTAAGTTTTATATCTCTCTTGGGTATGATTTCTAATAATTCTTTATGTCGATTTAACTTCTTTTTTTGTGTTGTTGCTTTTACCTGAAGAATTACCGGATTTGTTTTTGTAGTCGGTCTCATAAAAGCCCGTACCTTTAAAAATTGGGCCTAGACCGGGCCCGATTAATCTTTTAACTTCTCCGTTACACTTAGGACAAACCTTAACAGGTTCAGCATTCATTGTTTGGAACAGTTCGAACCTGTGCCCGCAGTTATTACATTTATACTCGTATGTCGGCATTATTTATCACCTATTAAAAAATAACAAAGAAACATAATGAAAAATTCAAAAAAATTCTATAAATTAACAATTGATGTTAACTTAAGTACAAGAAATTCAATATAGAAAAAAAAGCAAATTTAAGCCGGCAAAAATCTTGAAAAAATTTTTACTTATTTTGTTAACCGCACTAACCTTTAACGGATGCTTAAATTATATCCAGGATGTTCAACTTTATGCCGATGGTTCAGGTTCTATGCGATTAATTTTTTGGACTAAGCTTCCGGATAATTCCAGCGCAAAAATTTTAGATAAGATTGGTATTTTCAACCCGGATTCCATAAGAAGTGAATTTTCTTCACCGTATACAAAAATAAAAAATATAAAAGTATATACGGATACAACAGACAGTACGACACATGCGGTAATAGATTTAACATTTAATCATATAGATTCTCTCAATAATACAAAAGCTTTTGCACTTTCTCAGTTTGCATTAAAAAACGGTGCAGAGGGGCAAAAGATATTTTCACAATTTATTCCGCCGATAGTTACAGGTTTTGGAATTAACGGCAATGCTTTTCATGTTACATATAAATATACATTCGGAGGTTATATACTTTCCGATAATGCTACTTCCAGGGACGGGCGTACTTTGGTTTGGGATTACACTTTTGACCAGATTGGCAGCGGTAAAACAATTTCCGTAACTTTCCGGCCGTTTAAACTTAAAGAAACTCCGCCATGGATTTATGCATTATCCGGTTTGGTTTTTCTTATTGTAATTATCTTTCTTTTTAAGAAGAAGCGGGATTGATTAAGTTATTTGTTGACTTCCCAGGGGGATTTTTTTATATTTTCCGTCTATTTTTTTATGATTAGTAAAGTAATTTAAGTTTATGGCAGCAAGTGATTACAAGATTTTTTCCGGCGGTTCCAATCTTCCGTTAGCAAAAAAAATTGCCGAAAAACTTGATAAACCTTTGGGCTCAGTAGAATTAAAAAGATTTAGCGACGGCGAAATTTGGGTAAAGTACGGAGAAAATATCCGCGGATCGGATATATTTATTATACAATCTACCAACCCGCCTGCAGACAATCTAGTTGAATTGCTTATAATGGTTGATGCCGCAAAACGGGCTTCCGCAAAAAGAATCACTGCTGTTATTCCGTATTTCGGTTATTCACGCCAGGATAGAAAAGACCAGCCCAGAGTTTCTATTTCTGCTAAGCTTGTTGCAAATTTAATTACTGTAGCCGGTGCAGACAGGGTAATGACAATGGATCTTCACGCCGCACAAATTCAGGGCTTCTTTGATATTCCGTTTGATCATCTTTATGGTTCTACTATTTTCAGCGGATTGTTTGATCATCTTAAAGACAATCTTACTGTTGTTTCCCCTGATGTAGGCGGAATTAAAATTGCAAGGTCTTATGCCAAAAGGCTGCATGCGGACCTGGTTGTAATTGATAAAAGAAGGCCCAAACAAAATATGGCGGAAGTTGTTCATATAATTGGTAATGTAGAAAACCGCGATGTACTTTTGGTGGATGATTTAATAGATACCGCCGGTACTTTTGTTTGCGCAATAGAAGCACTAAAGAAAAACGGTGCCGGAAAAATTTACGGTGCAGTTACCCATCCTCTACTTTCCGGTCCGGCAGTAGACAGGCTAAACAAATCCGAGATTGACAAAGTGTACGTATCGGATACAATTCCTATTCATCCCGGTTTAAGCTGTGAAAAAATAGAAGTTATTTCTGCTTCCGGTATTTTTGCCGAAGCCGTAAGAAGAACATACAACAACGAATCCATAAGTTCGTTATTCGATATAGATAAAGGATAATTTAAGTATTTGGAGATACAATGGAAAAAGTAACTTTGAAAGCAAATTCTAGAAAATCAATAACAAAATCAGCCACAAATAATTTACGGCGGGAAGGCAGAGTACCCGGGGTTTATTATTCAAAACATGATGAACCCGTAGCTATTGATGTTTCGGAAAAACTTATTACTCCGCTGGTTTATACAACCGATACGCATTTAATTTCTCTGGAAATTGAAGGAGGCAGCAGCCACGATTGTGTTATTAAAGAGGTTCAGTTCGATCCTCTTACGGATAAAATAGTTCACTTCGATTTACAGGGATTAACCTCAGGTGAAAAATTTCAACTGGAAGTTCCCATTCAGTATATAGGCAGCCCTGTTGGAGTTAAAGAAGGCGGAGTATTACAAACTTTCTTACATAAGCTGGATATAGAATGCCTGCCGGCCGATATACCGCAGCATGTTGTAGTCAGCATACAGGATTTGAAAATCGGAGATGCTATACATGCCGGCGATATAAATTTGACAGGGATTACAATTCTTAACCCGGAAGATTCAGTTATTGTATCTGTTACACATCCAAAAGCCGAGAAGGAAGAAGTTCCTGCCGAAGGTGCCGCAGAAACAGCTGTAGAACCTGAAGTTATAAGCAAAGAAAAGTCTGAAGAAGAAGAAAAATAAGTAAACAGTGCGCGTTATTTTAGGGATTGGAAATCCCGGCAGCCGTTATAAAAATACCAGACACAATATTGGATTCATGTTTTTGGATTACCTGGCAAACAAATATTCACTTGCATTTAAGCCTTCTAAAAACGAATATTATTATTGCGAATTTAAAATTAGCGGCAGCGAATTTTCTTTAATTAAACCGGCTGAGTATGTAAATAACAGCGGCACTGCTGCTGTTGAAGCCGTTGATAATTATAATATAGATGTTGCCAACCTGTTGGTGGTTTGCGATGATGTAAATTTGGATCCATTCAAGATAAAAGTTAAAATTTCTGGCGGAGACGGCGGCCATAACGGTGTAAGCTCAATTATCTACCATTTGAATTCGGATAAGTTTCCCAGGTTAAGGATAGGCATAGGAAAAAATTTTGAAAAAGGGCAGATGTCCGGGTACGTACTTTCCGAATTTGATAAAGATGAAATGAACTTATTGGAAAAGACTTTTGAAACATGCGGCTTATTAGCAGAACAATTTATATCAGGAGGCATAAAGCAGTTACTGGATGCAAACAGTAAACTTTCCAAAGAAAACTTAAATTAATAGCTGTTAAGGCACTTGTAATTGCGCCTTTAATTAAATAAATTTATAACCGTTTTTAAAATATTTATTAACCCCTGCTCTCATCTTTGTATGAGGGCCTTAATGTCCGAAGGAGGTGAATTGATTTAATGAAGACTAATGTCTATGAAAGTGCTGTAATTATAAACGCTGCACTAGATGATGAACAAATAGGCTCGATAATATCCCGGATTAAAGAAACCATTACTAATAATGGTGGAGAAATAAGGGAACTCGAAAATTGGGGAAGGAAAAGATTGGCTTATATGGTTAAAAAGAGTAAAATCGGATACTACGCCATCTTTAGATTTAATGCTCCCTCAAATATAGTTGCCAAACTAGAAAGATTCTATTCACTAGACGAACAAATCCTCAGGTATCTTACCATTTCGTTAGATAATGATGCCATTGAACACCTGGAAAAAAACAAACTTAATGTAGCAAGTGACGCAGAGGATGTAAACCATAAAACGGAGGATGAATCTGTTTTGGCAAACGAAGTTGAAGACGATAACGAAGAAAATGATAAATAATTAACAAATTTAGATTTAGTTTGGAGGAATAACCATGGCCGATTTGAAAATGCCCGAAATTAATTATGTTATTGTTGCCGGTAATTTAACAAAGGATCCTATCTTCCGGCAAACTACAAACAACACACCCGTTGTTAATTTTTCTATCGCTTCCAATAGAAAATATAAAGACAGCACAAACCAATGGCAGGAGGATGTTTGTTACGTGGGCATTGTTGCATGGAATAAGCTGGCAGAAAGCTGCCGCGATAGATTGAAAAAAGGTTCCGCTGTTTTAGTAGATGGCGAGCTGCAGAGCAGAAGCTGGAAATCCGATGAAGGGCATAATAGAAGTATTGTAGAAATTAAGGCCAGAAGAATCCAGTTTCTTAATAAAAGTAAAAAGTTGAACGGTGATGACGGCCTTGACGGCCAGGCTGATGATGAAGACGTTGTATCTGAAGATGATAATATAGATTATACGGAAGATTCTTTCGATAAATTTCTATCCAGCGAAGAATCCGATTTATTAAAGTAATTTGGTGAAAAAATGAAAAAAGAAATTAAAGCTAAAAAAGTCTGCAGGTTTACTCAAAATAAAATAAAATATATAGATTATAAAGATGTAAAGCTGCTTCAAAGATATGTTACCGAACAGGGAAAAATTATTCCTAAAAGGATAACCGGTACAAGTTCCAAATATCAAAGACAATTATCAATTGCTATTAAACGCGCCCGGCATATGGCTTTGCTGCCCTATGTATCGGATACTGTAAGATAGCACATTTGAGGAGTTTAAATGAAAGTTATATTAAGGCAAAATTACGAGTCGTTAGGACAAGTTGGCGAGATAGTAGAAGTTAAAAACGGATATGCACGTAATTTTTTAATTCCCCGTAAAATTGCGTATGCCGCTTTAAAAGGAAATATTCGTGCATTGGAAGAAGAGAAAAAAACCATCGAGAAAAAGAAACAGTTGGAAATACAGGCTGCTGAAAATCTCGGCGGTGAACTGGAAAAGGTATCTATTACCATACCTGTTCAGGTTGGCGAAGAAGATAAAATTTTCGGTTCTGTTACTACCCAGATGATTGCAGATGCTTTAAAAGAAAAAGGCTACGAAATTGACAAAAGAAAAATTGAAATTGAAGAACCTATTAAGTCGTTGGGTATTTACGGAATAAGTATTAAGCTTCATCAAAACGTAACCACAAATATTAAAGTTTGGGTTGTTAGAGAGTAGAAAAACGGTATTCATCTTTAAACATATTAAAGTTGAATATTTTAATAGAAATGTTTTTATAAAAAAAGGAAAGCAAACGCTTTCCTTTTTTTATATAAAATCCGGTATTAGTTATTTATCTAACTTTTATCCGGTTTTCGTTTACCAATTTAGCTACAACGGCAGTACCGTTTTTGGTAATGTTTTTAATAGCTTTGGCAGAAACTCTTAAGGTAACATATCTGTTCAATTCCTGAACCCATATCCTTTTTTTCTGTAAATTAGGCAGAAACCTTCTCTTCCTTCTGTTATGGGCATGGGATACATGATTTCCCGTTGCCGGTCCTATTCCGGTTACCTGGCATCTTCTAGACATTTTATTCTCCTTAAAACTTACCCAAATAAAAATTGAACTACAAATATAATAATTTTCTATTCAAATAATAATTTATATTGATTATTTTCAAATAAATATTTTCAAAGTTTGATATACTAAATATATTTAACTATTTGATATTGACAATGTCAAATACCTTGTTATCTTTCATAATATAACCAATTGAAAATTTAGTAATTATATAAAAACTGCATACGGATCTAACCAATATATCGTTTTAGAATGCATAGCTAAAATATTTTTTTTAAGATAAGGAGTAGAATATGGAATACTATGAACTTCACCCGGAAAATCCCCAGTTAAGATATATAAACAAAGCTGTGGAAGTATTAAAAAACGGAGGAGTAATTATTTACCCTACAGACACTGTTTACGGGATCGGATGTGATATTTTTAATAGGGAAGCCCTTGATAGAATCTTTACCATTAAAAACGACAGCAGTACAAAATTATTCAGCTTTGTTTGTGCCAATCTTAAAGACATTGCCAATTATGCAAAAGTTTCGGACTACGCTTATCGTGTAATGAAGCATCTTTTGCCGGGGCCTTATACCTTTATTCTGCCGGCTGCAAAACTCGTCCCCAAAAAATTGTGGAGTAAAAGAAAAACGGTTGGAATTAGGGTCCCTAATCATGCTGTTACAATTAAGCTTGTTGAAGAACTTGGCAACCCTATTATTAGCACAAGCACCACAAGCAGAAAAGGAGAAATTTTAATTGACCCGTTTGAGATAAAAAATATTTTTAATATTCATGTAGATCTAATGCTTGCCTCAGGAAACCTTTCCGGCAAATCATCCAGTGTTATTGACTTAAGCATGGAGGAACCGGAAATAATTAGAGAGGGTGCCGGGGATGTAAGTTTGTTCGTATAAAATAAATTTTAATTTGAAATAAGAGCGGCCGGTATAAACCGGCCTTTTTTTTAACTTTCCGTTAAAGCAAACGTACTTTGTTGAATCATCTTTATCTTTCTCTCAATTATTATTATAAAGAAATAATCTGTTCCTAGGCAAGTTTTTTTAATCTTTATTGTCTAATATATTAAAACTAGAATTTGCGGATATATTGGAGACAAATCTGATGAAAAAAATAATTTTTATCTTTTTATTTAGTAATATAAGCAGTATAATTTTCGGCCAGTCAAATGATCCCGAATTGAGTTCCTGGCTTTTAAATACAACCGGGATTACCGGGTATAACGGCCTTCCTGCAAACGTTCAAAAAGTACAATATTCCCAGAATTACGTTTATATAAGCAGCACTGATATACCTGCATACTCTATCGGTCCGTGGCCCGGGGATCCGAATGTAGCAGAAGAACAAAACTTCGTTTTTCAAATACCGCGGCATCCGGAAGAAGAAACAGGTACAAATACTTCCACCCCGCTTGGCCCTATTGGCGTTTTAATTAATGGCGTTGTTATTTTTAATTCGGAAGATGCACATTCTTATAATAACCAGAATATTTGGCATCGGAATGCAGTTGTTGTGGAAGCATCTAGTTTTGATTCATGTCTTGGGCATCCTCAAGCACAAGGTATTTATCATCATCATCAAAACCCAGTTTGTCTATACAAAATGGATTCGACAAAACATTCTCCCATTTTGGGTTATGCTTTCGATGGGTATCCTATTTACGGCCCTTACGGTTATGCAAATCCAGACGGTACAGGAGGAATAAAAAGAATGGTCAGCGGCTATAAACTGAGAAATATAACAAAAAGGACAAGTCTGCCGGATGGTACACAATTAAGTCCTTCCGAATACGGCCCGGATGTATCTTCTCAATACCCGCCGGGATATTTTATTGAAGATTATAAGTATGTGGATTCATCCGGCGATCTTGATAAATATAACGGCAGGTTCTGTGTTACACCGGAATATCCGAACGGTACTTATGCATATTTTGTAACAATCAATGCCGACGGCAGTTCTGCATATCCTTATATTATTGGACCTCAATATAACGGTGTTGTTGAACAGGAAGATATACAAACACGGGGACACGTAGTTATAAACGAACCGGTAACAAATTATAATCCTTCAACTAATGTACAAAACGGGAAAACCAATTCTAAAGTTAAGTATTCTTTAATGCAAAATTACCCGAACCCGTTCAACCCAAGTACTACAATAAAGTATACTGTGCCTTCTCAAGCAAATGTTACTTTAACAATTTATGATATTCTCGGGAGAAAAATAACAACGTTGGTAAACGGCATAAAACAAGCAGGCACTTATGAGGTTGATTTTTCCCCGGATAAAAGCGGAATAAAACTTTCCAGCGGAGTATATTTTTATCGCTTAGCAATCCATTCCGACAGGTTTGAAGCAGATAATTATTCTATGACAAAAAAATTTGTTTACCTGAAATAATGAAGGAATTTATTGTAATTGTTTTTGGGGCGGATTCATTTTGTTTCGGCATTACAAATTATTCGGCGAGGAAAATCCCTCTGACCCTGCTGCGCCCGCATAGCGGCAAGCTGTTTCGGTCTCCCTTTAATTCAAAGGGAGACTTTTCCCGGCAATAGAGTTAAACAAATATAGTTCATTACCGTATAAAGTTAATATGCATAGGTATAAGATATTTGGAATCGAGTATCCGGTATCCCGAATCATGTATCTTTTGTACAGCAGGTATATTACTATAGAATTAGTGAGAGCTGCTAATTGGAATAACACAATAAGCTAAGCGTCAGCCGGCTTTCTGTAAATTTGTGTGGAAGAAGCTTGGGCAGTTGCCGTTAGGATAATCTCATTTATATTTACATGTGCCGGACGAGTTGCACAAAATAATACCGCCCCGGCAACATCTTCCGGGCTAAGCGGTGTAACTCCTTCATAAACACTTTTAGCTTTTTCTTCATTACCGGAAAACCTTACATTGCTGAATTCGGTTAAGACCATTCCCGGGTCCACAGTACTTACTTTTATATTTTTATCAAGCACATCCAGCCTTATTGATTGCGTTAAAGCATTAACTGCAAACTTGGTAGCGGCATAGACATTCCCTCCTTTATATACTTCATGTCCCGCAGTAGAGCCGATATTAATTACATGCCCGCTTTCTCTTTCGACCATACCCGGAAGGATTTGTCTGGTTACATAAAGAAGTCCCTTAATATTTGTATCGATCATTTCTTCCCAATCTTCAATTTTGCCTTCGTAAA
>JBJKSH010000032.1:0-10371 GCA_046704255.1 Ignavibacteriaceae bacterium
AACGCAAGTTTACGTGCAGATGCCGCAATTTGGCTTGGAATGCAGAACAACATTAAAGCACTGAATGTCTTAAACCGGGTTGTTAAAAGCGATGATAATTTGAAAGTACGTAAAAATGCAGTTTGGGCTATAGGTTCAATGGAATTGCCGGAAGCATTGGATAACCTTGTAAACATTGCAAAGAATAACAGCAATATTGAACTGAGGAAGGATGCTATATTTTCTCTAGGAAATAAAGCTGTAAAAAAAGCGGAAGAAGCTTTAAAGGATTTTGTAGATAACGATCCGGATATTGAAATAAAGAAGACTGCAGTTTATGCCCTTGCAAACAATAAAGGTGATAACATTCCTCTTCTGATAAAAATAGCAAAGACAAATCCAAGTCTTGAAGTCCGTAAATGTGCTATTTACAGCTTAAGTAACTCCACCGATAAAAGAGCAGTAAATGCTTTGATTGAGTTGGCGAGACAGTAATGACGTAAAATTAATTTTACTTCCTATTAATTTAAATTTACGGAATTCAACTGAGCTTTCGGCAGACTGTACTAATTTGAAAAACAGGCAAATGATTTCGCATGACGACCTCGTTATTAAAGATACGGTCTTCAATTGGAAAACTACTCAACCGGCAGTGCAAAAAAATGATAAGCTTGTTCTTACTAAGGAACAATTGATAAAGCTTTCTAAAATTAAGGAAGAAATCGGAAAAAGGATTGAGAGCTGTATGAAGAAAGCAATTGCTGTATTTAAACTGGCAGCTAAATATATGCTTTCGGAAAAGCCGGACATGAAGCTGAGGAAAAAATATCATAACGAAATGGTCAACTACATAAATTTTATTGTAATGCTTCTTTGGCTTCTTCAACCAATTCTTTTGCATAACCAATAGGATCGTTCAACTTTTCATCATCAAAATGTTTTATCGGTGTGGTAATCCACTTTTCTTCCCATTGATAAATATTGTATGGAGTTCCGTATTCAAGGCTGTCAGCAAATCTTTTCCATCGCTGCAGATAATAATCTTTAATTAGGCCGCTCCATTCTTTTGCAGCGTATTCCGAAAGATGCGGACCGCCCCATGTAGTTACCTGACGCTTGGCATCGGATTCATAATATTTTTTTTCTTTTTCAGAAGTTCCCCAATTCCTTGCAAGTTCTACCCAGCTCTTTAAACCATATAACGGATGATTGTATAAAAGAGTATCAAGTTTCCCCAAAAGTAAAAAAGCGCTATTAAATGCTCTTTTCATTTTACCGGCATTGTTATTATTATGCTGGTAAATAGCCGTTGCTAGTAAAGAATCCACAACGTTACTTGTATACTGCGCAGCTATTTGAATGGCATCGTCTTTATAAAGTTTGCTGTTTTTTAGCTTGCCGGAACAGGAAAGAAAAAGACTTGTAGCCTTACTAAAATTCTCCGATGATAACCAGTTATTATATATTTTTAAACCCGGCCGCTCCTGGTATAAATATAATGGAAAAGAATTTCTTGTTGAATAGACAGATCGTAATAAATATTCCCATGCATTCTTCATTGCCAAAGGATAAGGTCCATAACGAGATAAACAATACTGAGCAATCCAGTTATCTAAGTTTAACGGACTCTTTCTCCATGCCATATCCGTCAAAAGCTCAAATACGACTTCATTATTGTCAATTCCTTCAGGAGAAATTCCAAAACCTACTAAATTACCGTGCTCCGGATTTGCTAGCATATTGATCGGATCGACAGAATAAAAAGGAAGATTTCCAAACCATTGATTGTGACCTCCGAAATTATGAATTATACTGTAAATCCATTTCTTTCCAAAAAATCCATTTAGTTGTTTCCATCCATGAAAAGACTCATTTGAAAGATCAATAATTATCATCCGGTTATCAGGAATATCTTTTAGAAAAGCTTGAACAGATGCTTTATCCCAGAATTTTCTATCACTATTAAATAACCAGCCTTGCATTACCCAAATTCCGTTGGGATCACCGTCATTTATGGAATTATAAATAGCTTTGCCAAAGTCAGCTAATTCTTTGTACCTATTATTTTTAGTAACCGGTACTTCCATTTCATTAAAAGCATCTGCAAGATAGAATTGATTGTGTCCATAGATTTTCCTGTATTCATTTATAAACTTCTTACCTATTTCAGTAAAATGCTTTGATAAAGGAGAAAGCATGTATGTTCTGTCTTTTGATGGAAATCCCGCCCAGGATTTCATAGTAATTATATTTGCATCGGGATAAATCTTTTTAATACCATCGGGAACGTAGCCTGAAAAGGCAGGTACAATGGGATGCATTCCGAGTTCACGCATTCTTTTTAATATTTTTTTCTGAAGCTCTACACTTTCTTTTATATAACTTTGAGGAAGTGGTCCGGCATACCTGTTAATATTACCCATCCTGTTCCAGGGTAAAAAAGCAGGACCGGTAAAATAGTTAGCTATATCCTGCTCCGGAATTCCTAATTCTTTCCAAACTTTTTGCCATATAGCTTCCTGCCCTACCATAGCCAGCGGCATATTAATTCCATGCAGCGCCATCCAATCAATTTCTTTTTGCCACTGCTTCCAGTCCCAAAAAGCCGTAGTATATCCGAAAGTACATACATTATAATACAAACGGTATTTGTATGGCGTAGTAATCTTAGTATTAGGATAGTCCGGTAAAACATCGGGAATATTTAAATGGCTTCCGTTCCATGTTATCATGCTGTTATCGGCATGGCGAAGGTAATAATATATTCCCCGCGTTAAAGCAATTGCCGTATTTCCTTTAACAGTTACAATTCCGCCGGATGCTTCAACCTCAAATTCGTCGTTGGAATTTTTATTTCCAAACAAAACTAAATGAAAGTCATTTACCTTTCCCGGAATAACCCTGTACAATACGTCATAAGCTGCTTGTACCGGATTGGAACCCTCAGTTTTAATTTTTGCATAAGAGAAAGACAAAGACTGAGAAATTATAACTAAAAATACCAATGGAAAAAACTTGAAATTATTTTTAATCATTTTTTCATTCCGATGATGATTACTTATTATAATAAAATTAAATGATAATATATTATTTTTTAAATAAAAAGTGTTATTGTATATCGGTATTTTTATTGGTTTCCTAAGAAAATAAACAAAACGGGAATCAATTTTAATTTGGCTTGCTTAAAGAAAAGTTTGTTTTATTAAATAAGAATCCGGATGTAAATTAGTTAGTGCCATCCACATTATTTTAACAGCAGCATTTTTTTAGAGGAGATAAAACTGCCTGCTTTAATCCGGTAAATGTAAATTCCGCTAGCCAGGTTATCTGCCTGAAAATTAATATCCATAATTCCCGCTTTTGCCGTACCGTTATAAATTGTTTTAACTTTTTGTCCCAGCATATTATAAACGGATAAATCAATATGCTGTGTGTAAGGAATTCTTAAGCTGATAGTTGTTACAGGGTTAAAAGGATTGGGATAATTTTGGTAGAGATTATAAGAGAATTTATTTACTTTAAATTTATCATTCACTCCTGTAGGTATTGAAAATTCACCGGTGCCTCCGGCATCGTTATATCTCTGTTTAAAATCCTGGAGATAAAAATTTGAAATTGCGGCATCGTGAATTATTAAAGTATTTTCATCGTTAACCGTTTCTGCTGCAGTAGACCAATTATGCGAACCGGTAATGACAATAGGATCGCTGCTTAAGTCTTCCGCATCAACAAGACCGTATTTATCGTGCAGCGTAGAGCCGGAATTCGGATGCATATCCGCAAAAGTTTTTAAATAACTGTATTCACTTCCGCTATCGTTTATATTATTCACAACTCCGCGTATATCTTTTATTCCTGCATTATACCTGCTATTAATTGCATCGCCAATATCATTTCTTGTTACTGTAAACTGTGCAAGATAAATGTCATCGTCGGCGGAATTTATCGAATTAATTATTCGGCTTGTTGTTCCGTCGGAAGGACTAAAGTATAAATAAATCTGCTTCCCTCCTATTGTAAAAGAATGCGGAGTATTATCTGTTTTTTGATTTCCGAATTTTGCTTTTGAAGGATCCGGAGTATCCGTATTACTCCCCCACATTTCTTCAAACTCCGTTTGATATGCTTTGGTAATATTCGGATCATTAATTTCTACTACATTGTTTTTCCAATTTAATTCTGTAGCTGTAACATTCCAGGAACCTGTCCACAGCCAATCGTTGCTTGATATAGTATCTCTCGCATCGAAGATAAAAAATTTATTATGCATTATGCCGCTTAGGTTGGCAGGCCTTTGGCTCATTTTTATTCCGGCATCTAAAAGCATCTGCATGCTGTTTTGCATATTCCTGTTATCGTAAACAACACGCACTCTAACTCCTCTTTGCTTTGCAAGTATAAGTGCATTGGCAACATCCGGCATATCTGCAAAGCTGTAAACCGCCATATCTATGGAATACTTAGTACTATTAATGCGGTTAATTAATTTACTTTCGAAATTAACTTTACCGTTAGCAGCATTTCCCGGTAATGCAACCGAAGTATCTACAGGGTAATTAAAATATATGTTTATTGTTCCTGTTCCGGGATTAGTTGACAGTGTATAAACACTTTGAATACTACTCTTGCTTAAGCCTATATTGTTTTTAGATAATGCTTGAAAGTAATATAAAGTATAAGATTTTAACCCGGCTATGGTAACCGAATGAAAAGTGGTATCATCATTAACAACAACCGAATCCATTTCAAGTGATTTAAACTGGCCGTATTTTACGATTGAGTTTCCGTTTCTTGCGGTGTGGAAATATACCGTAAAAGAACTGGTGTCTATATCCGACGCAAATACAGGGTTTAAAATTAACGGACTTCCGTCATAAACAATATCGGAAATGCTTCGTGGTAAAAGCTGGTAACCGCTGTTATATGGAGCAGATGTTTTATATTGACTTAAAATTCCTATCACATCAACTTTACCCGAAGGAATAGGAGTACCGATAATTGAACTAACACTTGCATCAATTCTTAGCCCTTGCTGTAATGTTCCGGTAGGATCGGAAATGTCATAATTGTATCCGCTTGTTCCGCCGGTAAAATTTCCACTGCCGGAAATAGAAACATTATTTATCCTAATTAGTTTGCTCTCATATTCTTCAACTCCGTTCCACTTCTGATTAACAATTTGAGAAATTGTAACAACTTCCGGATCAATTTGATGACCTGATGAAATTACATTTGCCGAACTGCCAGTGCCGTTAGAGATTTCTGCGAGCCCATTATAATTTGTTAAAGTACCGGTAACTACTACGGAATCTCCCAAAGAAAATTTAGATACAAAACTGCCTCCATAAATAGCAATTCCTCCGGTTAAATCCTGAATTGAGCCTGGCCCGCTGCTGCCGAACTGATTTGATGAAGTTACAATACCTGATACGGTTATAGATTTATTGTTATTTAAGGGCACACCGTTAGAATCGTTTATTCTTGCACTGTCGATTGGAATAATTGTTTGAGAGAATAAAATAGATTGCAGAAAAAAAACAACAAATGGAAATAAATAAAATTTATTCATTATCTTATATCGGTTGAAAGCATAAATCTTAAAATCCTGTTATTGCCTGCATCAGCCACGTAAAGGACATTGTCGTGATAGGCAACAGCATAAGGAGCATTAAAAACGGAAGGACCTCCAAACGACTGCAGTTCATCACCGAAAACAGAGAATTTAAATACGCTGTCCTTTTGTGCATCGGCAACAAATATATCTCCGGTTTCATCGATACAGGTACCTTCCGGTCTGCCGAATTTATTTGGAGTCATAAACGCACCACCATCCGAAGGCGTAAGCCTTGGTAAATAATTTGCAGATATAGGCGTAACAATGTAAGTAAGCCATTGTGTTTTTAAACTATTGTTGCCCGTAAGAGTTTCTATAAAATCTATATTCTTTTTGTTGAATGATGTTAATGAACTAATTTGATTTGCAGACACAAGTCCCGAACTAAGCGGATCTATATTCGGGACTCTTCCTATAAGTGTATCGCCGACTCCTCCGCCGAATAATTTTTTCGGGCTGAAATATAGTATTGAATTATCCGGATCTACAAAGTTGGAGTTATTCGGGCCTGTTCTGGCAACGTAAAAAGTATTATCATAAAAAACACAAACTCCTGTGTATTGCCGGTCGGGATAATTCATATCAATAGGCCGGGGTAAAAGTTTAACTGCCGGTGCGCTTGCAATTTCATGCTGAGCCGCAACCATATCCAGTTTAAATACCGCACTAAAAGTAGCAGACTGGCCGTTAACTACAGTATCAATCTCTCCGCACACAATTAAATTTAATTTATAATCCTGAGCTATTGCTACAGGCCTTTTAATATGCCTGGTTCCCAAAATGTCGCCGTTCAGATTCATCATAACAATTCTATCGTTGTAAGTATCGGCAACATAAATAAAAGGTTCTCTGCCGATAATAATTGCCTGGGGATTTTTAAAGCCTGTCCAGGGCGGATTTATTTGAATATAAACAGTATCACCTGTAATATTTGCATTACCTTTTTGAGAAGTTAACTGGCCGATATCAAATTTTTCACCGCATCCGTAAAGCAGCGAAAAAAATAAAAATGATAATAATATAAATGGAAAATTCTTCTTCATTAAAAACCTAGAATTATTGAAAACCTTTGAGCGTTTCCTAATGTTGTATAATTTGTATATGAATAATTTACATTACAGTAAGCAATTCTTATAGGAATCTTTACACCGAAACCGAAAGAAAAATTCTCATCATCCGCATTAAAAATATATCCTCCGCGTATAAACACTATGTCTTTCCAGCTGTATTCCGCACCGGCAGATACATTTTCGCTGTTGTCGTTCGGGTGATTTAATTGAACGGATGTTGTAATTCTATTATCTTGAGTTTGTAAAGGTTCGAAAGCAAAACCAATTCTAAAAATTGTAGGAGGAGAAAATGACTGCCAATCGGATTTTTCTCTTTTGCCGACAAGAACAACTTTACCATCCGGAGCAAGATTGTTCCCGAAATTTGAAACTGCGACGGCAAACCTTGTTGTTCCAAGCCCCGTCCAGTAATAAGTACCAAGGTCTATCATAACACCGCGCATTTTTAATTCCGCAAGTGTTTCGTCTATATATCTTATTGTTCCGCCAAAGCTGAATTTGTCGGTCATCTTTCTGGCGTAAGAAACTGCAAAGGCCAGATCCCTGTAACTAAAATACTGCCCGGTGCCGAATGGTGCAAATTCCGTTGTTACCTGCATATCCGGTGTTGAAAGAGATGTAAGTGCTACTCCAATTGTATTAGTTGCATCAAGATGATATACAGCGCCCAAGAAATCGTGGTTAATGTCAACCATCCATTGATTGTGAGAAAAAATTACCTGGTCTTCATTAAACTGAACCAGCCCCGCTGGATTCCAGTATAATGCGGTTGCATCATTATCCACAGCGACAAATGCATCTCCAAATGCAGCTGCCCTGCTGCCTACACCTATTTTTAAAAATTGTGCGGTAGAAATTCCTGCTCTTTGCCCGCCGAGTGTAGGAAACAACTGCGCCCTGGAATCTACACATAACGAAAATAGAATTATGATAAATAGTATTTTTTTCATATTAAAACTTTAAACTTAATCCTACCAGTACATTTCTTCTTGTTAAATACCTGGAAGGATCGTATGGATAAGGTGAAATCGGTGTCTGTAATTCCGGGTATAAAGGATTGTTCCATGAGTATGGAACAGGATCGCCGTACTCGTATGCTTTTCCGGTAACAGGATTTATGATTGCCGAATTTTTTGTGTCTAAAAGATTTTGTACCTCTACCGTAAATGACAAATCCAGGCCGCCGATAGGAATATATTTTTCAAAATTTAAATCTATCCAAAACCAGTTTTGACCGACATTAGTATATAAGTCCGTAGTGGAGGCAATGTACATCGGTCTTCCCTGCTGATCATAACCGGTAAAAAATGCAGGAGTATATCTTTTACCGGATTCAAAGAAAAGTCTTAGATATAAATTATAATCATCGAGAATACCATTGCCGAACCCGAAAAGCGCATTTCCTTTTGCAACATAAAAGTTAGCGGTTAAAGAAGCGGTTATCGGCCTGTCCCATGGCATATATTTTTCTTTAACCGATTCATTCATATCTCCCTGAAGAACCAAAGCTCCTTCATCGGCGGAAGAACTTTTACCTGTAATAATTGCATAAGAAGCATTGGCAGTTCCAGTAAACCAGTTGCCTATTCTTTTCTTAAATTCCAATTCCAAACCGCGGGACCTTGCATAATCCGAATTTACATAAGTGATAAAATTTTGAGAAATAAATCTTACCGAAGATATCTTGGCGGTTTTTGTATTTATGTAATCGAAAATATCTTTATAATATGCCGTAATTGTAAGAACATCATTAGGGGTAAATTGAGTTTTTAAACCTAGCTCATAAGCAACAGTTGTTTCCGGGTTTAGATTGGGATTACCGAATTGCTGAAATGAAGATTGAGCATTTAACGGATTTAACTTTGCGTAAACAAATTGCGGCCTTGGCCATTTGCTGAAATGACCATACGAAAAGAACAACGTTTGATTGTTGGAAACGGGATGAGAAATTCCAAGTCTCGGGCTAAGCCTGGCTTTAAATCTCCTGTTGCCGAACCAGGCAAAAGTATCATTCTTATAAGCCTGCCTGGTTTGATCCGGAATTGTAATGACGTCGGGGTTATTTACGGCATCATCCACATATTTGCCGGGGAACCAATAATCCAGCCTAAGCCCAAAATTTAAGATCATACCGCTAAAGTTAATATTGTCCTGCGCATAAAATGCCCCTTCGGCAGGGTAAACCTGGTATATATCGTTATTCAATCCAAGAGTTCCTACCCAGGGTTCGTAAATGTCAACAAGCTGCATTTCCTCAAAATCCGTTTCAAAGCCGGCTTTAAATTTATTCCTTTCGTCAAAGAAACTGGTGATATCACCTTTAACGGAATACTTTTGGAAAAAATGATCATGCCATTTATTTGGATTACCAAGGTCCCATAAACCGTCACCGGGAATAACACCTATCGTATCGCTGCCCAAATTATAATACTGAACCGGGAAGTTTGGAATATCCAGAGGCTGTACATATTGATCCCAATTTTTCCCGTTTGCGTCGGCACGTAAATGATCAAATAAATAACTGAAACTTAATTCGTAGTATGTCTTTGCGTTTAATGTATGTACTATGTCAATCGATTGATATTTATCATCGCTTGTAAAAACGTTAGCCTGGTTAAGAATATTCTGAAATGTATATTGGTAACCGGGAGTTGGTTCAACATATTCAAGGTTTGTTTGCAGTGCACCGGTATTTTGATTTATAGAAACCGACTGATTAAACGAATAAGAAATTTTAAAAGTAGTAGATGGTTTATATGTCAGTTTTGCCAGCCCGAACCAATTGTTAATTTCTCTTGGCGCAAACCTTGTCCCGTAAAAGATCGATGAATTTAGTCTGTACGGAATTGTCTTAACATAACCTTGAGTTATTCCGTCGGAAATATTCATATAAAAGCTTCCGAAGAAAGTAATCTTGCCGGGTAAATTTATTCCGAGCTCAGGAAGAAGGTAAGATGTAATAGGTTCGGGGCCGCCGAGATCAAGTTCGGAAATATCCGTATTAAAAACATGAGGAGAATTCGGATAACCAAGGTTATCTGTTTTAAAAGAAAAGTATCCGCTGTATTTATCTCCGCCTTCCTTAGTAGTAACATTAACAACACCCGAAGTAGCCTGTCCGTATTCTGCATTTATACCGCCCGTAATAACCTCAACTTCTTTAATAGCATTTGCACTTAGCTGAAGCCCGAAGCCCGTACCGGCAAGCGGATCCTGTACGGATACGCCATTGAGCAGGTAAGCGTTTTCGTAAGCTCTGCCGCCTCGTATATGTATGGCATTATCATCTTTAATTATGCCAGCCTGCTGTGCAACAATATCCTGCACATTTTCTACAACAGCATTCTTTATATCTTCCGAAGAAATCGTAGTTTTACTTTGGGTTTCATCTACATTAAGCAAAGGTTTGGAACCGACTACCACGATATCATGATCAAGAGTTAGTGCAGTTTGTTCCATTGCAACATTTAGTAACCTGGTCTTACCGGCATCAATTTTATATCCGGTATACTCAACAGTTTTATATCCTATAAACGAAACGGTAATATTATAACTGCCGGGGGCAATATAGTTAATAGTAAACTTTCCGTTAACATCGGTGGCGGCGCCGTAATAAGTTCCTTTTAACATTACGTTAACACCAATTAAAGGTTCATTATTTGCCTTGTCTATAATTTTGCCCGTCAGTTTTCCGGTGTTTTGCCCGTA
>JBJKSH010000033.1:0-3920 GCA_046704255.1 Ignavibacteriaceae bacterium
TGATAAACGAATTGCACAAACCGCAGACGTATGGGCATTCGAAGCATACAATCTTGGAATAACACAGCCGCCTTCTCAATCAATGTTGGTGAAACCTTTACATGAAACTCTCGAAGCAAAAGTTGACACTGCGGCAGTTCAGGTATTAAGAGAAACCGGTGTACCGAGTGCAACGGTTGCCGTTGTTATTCACGGTAAATTACAATATGCAAATGCTTACGGAATGGCAAGGCTAAATCCGCCGATGAAAGCGAAGCCGGGTATGGCCTATGCAATCGGATCGATTAGTAAACAGTTTGCCGCTGCATCAATATTACTGCTTGAACAGGAAGGGAAGCTTTCTTTGAATGATCATATTTCAAAGTGGCTTCCTAGTTTAACCGATGCAAATAAGGTTACCGTAAGAGAAATTCTCTCTCATACTTCCGGTTACCAGGACTTCTGGCCGCAAGATTATGTTCCCCCATTAATGCTTAAGCCAATGCCGCCGGAAAAAATTCTAGATAGATGGGCTAAAAAACCTTTGGATTTTGAGCCGGGAACAAAGTGGCAGTATAGTAATACAAACTTTGTAATAGCAGCACAAATTGTAGAGAAGATAACTCATGAACCGTTTTTTAAATTTTTACATCAACATATTCTTGCACCTTTAGGATTAACAAGTGCGGTAAATTTTGATGCTGGTAAATTAACATCTAAAGATCCGGCCGGTTACACACGTTACGGCTTAGGGCCTATTAGGCCGGCTCCGGAAGAAGGTACCGGCTGGATGTCCGGTGCAGGTGAACTGGCAATGACTGCAAGCGATTTAGCTAAGTGGGATATTTCATTAATTGATGAAAGTCTGCTCAGCAGAAAATCATACAAGCAGCTTGAAACGGAAGTGCGGTTAAAAAGCGGAGTGGGTACAAATTACGGTCTTGGTGTTCAAGTAGGGATGATGGACAATCATCGTATGATTTCACACAGCGGCGAAGTCTCCGGATTTACTGCAAATAATATGGTCTTCCCGGATGACAGTGCGGCAGTAGTTGTTTTAACAAACGAAGATGCTGCATCGGCTGCCGGTGCAATATCCAATAGGATAGCACACTTTTTATTTAAAACCCAGGATGCGCAAACATCAATGAGAACCGAACAAGCTCGTAAAATTTTTATAGGATTACAGCATGGTAAAATCGATCGCTCGTTATTTACTGCTGATGCAAATGCATATTTCAGCAAGCAGGCATTAAAAGATTTTCAAACCGGTTTGGATTCGCTTGGTGCACCTAAAGAATTTGTCCAAAGTTATCAGCACAAGCGAGGCGGGATGCTGGAAAGAGCTTTCCGGGTTGTCTTTCCATATCAAACGCTGCGCGTATGGACGTATCAGATGCCGGACGGAAAATTGGAACAGTACCAGGTTGCGCCGCAGCCGGCAAGGTAAGTTTACATCCCGTAAAAACAGCAGCCAAAAGCAGTTTTAATTTAAATTTGATTTTTAGGCATTGAATATTAAGGTATTTCCTAATGTTCAATGCTTATTCTTTCAGGGCTTTTACCGCATCTAATTCCTTTAATTGCGGCTAAAACCGAAAAGCTCTTTCTTTAATTGAATATTGTTTGGGAAAAGACGGGAAGTGCCGGTGCAATTTATCGGTAAAATATTTTTTTGTAATTTACAAATTAAACGATAATGTTTTAGTATAAAGTAAAAAATATATAAAAATAAATAAAAATAATTTGTAAATAAAAAGAAAATAGATTAAATTGGATATATTCTTTTAAGGCACAAAATGCAAGATCGACTTCAAAAAATTTTAGAATTATTAGCCGGAAAAGAAAACATTTCGGTTAATGAATTAAGTAAGTTATTGAGTGTAACCGGGGCTACCATAAGAACGGATTTAAATACTCTTGCAAAAGAAGACAAAATTGAACGGGTGCACGGAGGCGCCAGAATTAAAGAGGGGAGAGTAAAGCATGAATATACCTTTCAAATGAGAAGGAATCTTAACGCTCAACAAAAAGTGAAGATTGGCTTTGCTGCTTCCAAGCTGGTAGATTCACTTGATTCCATAATTTTGGATGCTAGCAGCACCGTACTGGCACTTGCCCATGCATTAAAGGCTAAAAAAAACTTAAAAGAAATTACGGTTATTCCTACAGGTATCTGGACAGCAATTGAGTTAATGGGATGTGAAAATATTAATGTCTTGTTACCCGGCGGTTATCTAAGGCATGTTTCCGGTTCAATAACAGGATTGCCGGCTACAAGTTTTTTAAATGATATAATAATTCAAAAAGCTTTTTTAGGCGGCTGGGGAATTTCCGTAGATAAAGGAGTTTCTGATACTCACCTACTTGAAGTTGAATTGAAAAAAAATATTGTCAGCAGGGCAAAAGAAGTTGTTATTTTACTTGACGGAAGCAAATTCTACCGGGCAGGATTAGCAGCATTCGCAGGAATAAATCAAATATCGACTGTTATAACAGATGCAACCGCTCCGGAGAGTGAATTGAAAAAAATGAAAGATTATGGTGTTAAAATAATTATTGCGGATTAAGTTGAAAATCATTTTCGGAAAATCTGTCTTACCTTACTTATTAACTGATAATACGAGAAAATGAAAAAAAAGGAATTGGTATTTTTAGAAGATAAATGGGATGAAAAATATGCAGGAACTTTAGATGAACCCGGGTTATTACAGTACCGTTCAAACTTACTTGGCTCGGATCTACGTATTACAAATTTCGGCGGAGGAAATACTTCATCTAAAATAATGACGGATGATCCACTGGAAGAGGGTAAAGTTGAAGTGCTGTGGGTAAAAGGAAGCGGCGGAGATTTAGGCTCGATTAAACGGGACGGTTTTGCAACATTATACATGAATAAATTTTTGTCCCTTCGTAAAAAATACAGAAGTGAAAAATACGAAGATGAGATGCTGAATTATTATCCGGTATGTACTTTCAACTTAAATCCGAGGCCTGCCTCAATAGATACGCCGCTTCACGGATTGATACCTTATAAGAATGTCGATCATATGCATCCGGATTGGGGAATTGCTATTGCCGCCTCCGCTAACGGCCGCCGGTTGTTAAAAGAATTCAACAAAGAGTTTGGCTATAATTTGGTTTGGCTGCCGTGGCAGCGGCCCGGGTATAAGCTGGGGACTATGCTGAAAGAAGTAATTGAAAAAAGCCCGAAAACCGAGGGAGTCATTCTCGGCTCTCACGGATTGATAAACTGGGCAAATGGCCATTACGAATGTTACCGTCTTACTCTGGAAATTATAGACACTATGGGGCAATTTGTTACGGAAAGGATTAAGAACAAAGGTGAAAAAATATTCGGCGGACAAAAGTATAGAACAATTGATAACAAAGAAAAAACAGCCGAACAAATTTTACCAATAATTCGCGGAAACATAAGCCAAGAAAAATCCGTAATAGGAAATTATGTGGATTTACCCGAAGTGCAAAGGTTTGTAAATAGTAATGATGGTGAGAAAATGGCTTTTATGGGTACCAGCTGCCCGGACCATTTTATTCGTACAAAAGTAAGGCCCATGTACATAAACTGGAATCCTCAAAACGATGATCTTAATACTCTTAGAACGGAAGTAAAGAAAGCTTTTAAAAAATACGAAGATGATTATAAGAATTATTATGAAACCAATAAGGAGCCGGACTCCCCGCAAATGCGCGGTACAAAGCCGTCGGTTGTACTTTTGCCCGGAGTAGGTATGTTCAGTTTCGGGAAGAATAAAAAAGAAGCAAGGATTACCGGAGAGTTTTATGTAAATGCCATTCACGTAATGGAAGGTGCTGTTTCTATGGAAACCGGTAAGATTGATGACGACATTGAACCGGAAAGAGTTCAAAATAATTATGTTGCACTTTCTTCTAAGCATGCTTTTAGTATAGAGTACTGG
>JBJKSH010000034.1:0-12418 GCA_046704255.1 Ignavibacteriaceae bacterium
AAACTAATGAAAGCGGGATCTTACGAAGTCAATTTTACGGCTTCTAAACTTGCCAGCGGCACATATATTTACAGACTAAAAGCCGGCAGCCAGGTTATATCCAAAAAAATGGTTCTCTTGAAATAAAAGCATTAAAACACCATATAGCCTCCGGGGAGTTTTAAATTACCCGGAGGTTAAGATGGGTCTCCTCTCATCTTAAAGAGATGGGATAATATTTTAAAACTATAATAATAGTGGGAAACATATTTAAAGATTAGTTTACTCCTTTTATCCCATAAAAACACTAACCATTTAAATAATGCTCTATTATCTAATTCTTTTAATACTATTGATGTTTTGAGGTTACCATGAACAGAAAATTAATTTTAGTTATTCCATTTCTGTTAATATTAATTTTGTTTAAAAATCTTTTTGCCGGTAATACCGGAAAAATATCCGGGAAGGTTACGGATGCAGAAACGGGTGAACCTTTATTGGGTATAAACGTAGTTATTCAAGGTACTACCCAGGGCGCTGCCACGGGGTTAGACGGCACTTACATTATAATAAATATTGAACCGGGCACTTATACCCTGGTTTTTTCCGGTGTAGGCTACCAGAAAAAAACCGTTACTAACGTAAAAGTATCAAGCGATTTTACAACAAATATTAATATTGAACTTTCTACGAAAGCAATTGGGCTTGAGACTGTAATTGTGCAGGCTACCAGGCCTTTGGTTAGAAAAGATTTAACTTCATCGCAGGTTTCAATTGATGCAAACCAAATTGTTACCCTGCCTGTTGAAAATGTAAGCCAGTTATTAACTCTACAAGCCGGCGTTGTTCAAGGTGCAGGCGGTGAAATTCATATTAAAGGAGGGCGCTCAAACGAAATTTCTTACAATGTAAACGGTGTTTCTATTGTAAATCCTTTCGATAATTCCAAATCCGTTGAGATTGCTACAAATGCTATTCAGGAGCTTTCCGTAGTAAGCGGTACATTTAATGCGGAATACGGCAATGCCTTAAGCGGAATTGTAAATTCAATTACTAAAGAAGGTACAAATAAATATTCCGGAAGCATTTCTTTTTATACAGGCGATTACTACAGCAGTCATAAAAATATTTTTTATAATATTAATGCAATTGATCCTGTTAATAATGCTGTCGGTGAATTTACACTTGGCGGGCCGGTTCCCCTACTTAACAACTATCTAAAGTTTTTTATTTCCGGAAGATTTAATAACGATAAAGGATATCTGTACGGAATACGAGAACATCAGCCGGGTGATTATGTTCAATATTTAAGTTCGGACAGCGTAAGCATTCTTGCTACAGGTGACGGAAAAGTTGTTTCTATGAATCCGAGCAGGGATTGGAGCGGCAACGCAAAAATTACATTTAAACCTATCTCCACTTTAAAAATAAATTATGATTTCCTTATTTCGGACTCCAGGTATCAGGTATACAACCACGATCTAAAATATAACCCGGATGCTAATTATCACCGTTTCAATGCCGGCCTGTTTAATTCAATTGAAATTAAACATGTTTTAAATAATTCAACTTTTTATTCTCTTAACGGATCATACAATATAAATAATTATAAACGGTATTTGTATCCGCTGCTGGATGCATCCGGTAATGTAGTAGATTTTTCAGCCGGAATGGATTTAACCGGTTTGCAGGCAGACCCAAGGTATTCTAGCAGTTTGCAAACTGTTGCATCCAACACCTTCCCGGTAGGAGGCACTTTGAATGAACAATTCTACCAAAAGACTAGTACTTTAAATTTAAAGTTTGATCTTACCAGCCAGGTAAACCTTCACCACGAAGTTAAGTTTGGTGCCGAATACAGTAATTATGTTCTTAATTATGAAGACTTCCAGGTATTAAAAAACGGAACCCAATCCGTTATTCCTCCGGTGGATAATATTTTACACGACAGCTATACCAAAAAGCCAACGCAGATTTCCGGTTATATCCAGGATAAGATGGAATTCCAGAGTATAATATTAAATGTAGGATTAAGGCTAGACTATTTTAATCCAGATTCAAAATATTCTACCACTACAAAATATCCTTCTCCATACGATCCTACTTTACCGGATAATGTAAATACCGGCTCATTATTAAACAATGCTTCGGCTAAATATCAAATTAGCCCGAGGGTTGGTATTTCATTTCCAATTACAGATGAAGGAATCATACATTTTTCATACGGTCATTTCTTTCAGATACCGCCGTTTACTTATTTATATACTAATCCTGATTTTAAGTATCCGGTATCGGGAACTCCGACGTTTGGCAATGCAAACCTTCTTCCGGAAAAAACAATTACTTATGAGCTTGGCCTGCAGCAGCAGTTATTAGATAATCTTTCATTTGATGTAACCGGATTTGTTAAAGATGTAAGAGATTTACTGGCACTTCAAAAAATACAGGCCACTGCCAGCAAAGCCTATTATATGTATGTAAATAAGGATTACGCCAATATAAAAGGCATTACATTTTCTTTAAGAAAAAGAAGGAATGTAAACGACCTCTTTGGTGCAACCATAGATTATACATACCAAACAACCGAGGGAAGCGATACCAGGTCTGCGGCCGCATTTTTGGACCTTGCTTCCGGCAGGCAAAGTGAAAAAATTCCATATTACCTTAGCTGGGATCAGCCGCATACATTAACAGCAACAATAAACTTCGGCGGCAATACATGGAATGCAACACTTGTCGGCAGAATCGGTTCCGGTTTGCCTTATACACCGCAGCTCCTTTACGAACAAATATTTTTAAAAACAAACAGCGGGCGCAAACCTTCTCAGGCAACGGTAGATTTGCTTATAGACAAATCGGTTGCGGTTTCGGACGTTACTTTTACATTTTTCTTAAAAGTGTTTAACTTGTTCGATACCTTGAACGAAAACCTGGTATACGATGATACCGGCAGGTCAAACTACACACTGGCAAGAGAATTAGGAACAACTCAAGCTGCAGATCATTTGGCTACGCTTAATCCTTTGGTAAAAACTTCAAATGAATATTTTGTCCGGCCTGATTATTATTTACCCCCAAGGGAGGTTAGGCTGGGTATGACTCTAGAGTTTTGAAAGTATATTAACGGAGATTCTAAATGAAGATAAAATTTATAAATGGCTTTATATTAATTCTTACTATTCTCTTCAGCAGCTTTTCTTCGGCACAAAAGCTAGATTCCAAAACTGCTCAAGAACACCAGGCTGTTAAAGATTATATTAAAAAAGAGCTTCGGAACAAACCCCAACAATTAAAAAAGTTTTTGAACTTACCAAATAAAAATGAAAGTAAGCACGGCAGGCTTTTGAAAACTGCTGGTATTAAAGATAGAAAAAGCTACATAATGAACGGGAACAAAATACTGGTTTACGTAACTAATTTCGGTGGTATTGGAGGCGGCTACACACTAGATCAATCCAGCAGATATTTAGGCGATGTTGTTTGGAAAGGTTTGCCGTATGTATTCCAGTTTTGTCCAATTGTTGGTGCCTCTGTTCCGGATGCAAGAAATCCTAAAAAAAGACTACATATAATTTCGGATGCCCTGGACGACTATCCGCATTCGGCAAGACCCGGAGATGATTTTATAGAGATAAATCCTACTGAAGATACTTTGTGGCAGTTTGAACCGCTGCCGGGTTACGCAGACCCTAACCAGGATCAAATGGCACATAATCCGGATTTTGATACTGATCGAGATGGAAAACCCGATAGCTGGCCGCGTGAGTGGTATAACCCAACTTTAGGAAAATATGTCTGGCCCGGATATCTGAAACAAGATGTAAACAATGCTGATCTTGAAGTTTATTGGTCGATGGATGATAGAGATAATAGAGAATTTACTTATTACCCGTACAATAGTGATCTTAAAAAAATGGGTATAGGTGTACAGATTGACGGCAGAGCTTTACAGTGGAGTAACTCACTGGCAGAGAATGCTGTGTTTTTTGTTTATACAATTACAAATGTAAGTGATAAAGATTTAGACAGTGTATTCTTTGGAATTTACGGAGACCCTGATGTGGGTGGCCAAAAAGATAACGCCGATGATATAGGAATATTCTTTCCTCCCTATTCTATCCCGGGCCATAATGTTGATAACATTCCTGTTTATTCCAGAAGTATGATTGCTCTTAAAGACGACGGCAATAACATTGGAGAAAACGGAATAACGGATGGAATTGTAGCCTGCAAATTCCTGGAAAGCCCTGGTAATTCTAATGACGGCATTGACAATGATGGAGATGGTATGATAGATGAAAGTCAACATAACGGAATTGATGATGACCATGATTGGAACCCGGAAACCGATGATGTAGGAATCGACGGCATTCCAAATACAGGCGACGAAGGTGAAGGTGACGGCGTTCCTACTGCAGGAAAATTACTTCCCAACGGTGCGCTTGATCCGCTGCATCCCGGAGAACCGAATTTTGAATATACAGATCTTCACGAGGCAGATGAAATTGGGCTTACAAGCTTTAGCACCTGGCCGTGGGGGCAAAAAACAGGCAACCCGAATAACCCAAGAGAAGGTTATTACGTAAGCAACGATTCATTAATGTGGGAAAAATGTAAACCGGGCAGCTTTGACGAAGTACTACCTGACGGGCAGGATATTACTTTTGTATTTGGTTCGGGATACATTTCATTAAAAAAAGGCGAGACAAAAAGATTTTCCATAGCTCTTTTATTAGCCGATGATATAGACGACCTGCTTACTACTGCTTCTACCGTACAGGAAATTTATGATATAAATTATAATTTTTCCAAACCACCGGATCTTCCTACTTTATCAGCTGTTCCCGGCGATAAAAAAGTTACTCTTTACTGGGACGATAAAGCCGAAAGCAGCATCGATCCTATTACAGGTAAAGATTTTGAAGGGTATGTTCTTTACAGAAGTACAGACCCCAGTTTTTCCGATATTGAAAATGTTACCGACGGACAGGCAACTCCATTTTTATCCGAGCCTCTTAAAACAGTATCGGGTGTGGAATGCAAATGGGATTTGGTTAACAGTTGGAGCGGATATCATCCTGTTCCCTATAAAGGACGTGGTATTCATTATTACCTTGGGGATAATTCCGGCTTAGTACATTCTTACGTAGATTCCAATAACGTTATTAACGGACAAACCTATTACTATGCTTTAGTAGCTTACGACCACGGAGATTCTGCAAATTTCCCGCCTACCGAAACCACAAAAAAAATAACCGTAGATCCTATTACATCCAAAGTTATTCTGGATAAAAATACGGTTGCGGTTATTCCCGGGCCTAGAGCAAGCGGTTACGTGCCTCCGGTAATAAATAATTCTAACGTAACGCATATAAACGGATCCGGCAACGGAGTTATTAACTTTTCAATTTTAAATGACTTAACGGTTTCCGACGACAAATATGAATTGTTCTTTAACGATTCACTTTTGGTAAACGGGAAGATGACTGAAAAGAAAAATTATTCCGTAGTAGATACAAAAGTATATTCCAAAACAATAAATTTCTTTTCAACCAAGTTTTCCGATGTAGGATTTAAGAATATTCTTGATGATCAGTATTTAAAATTAAAAGACGAAAACGGAAATATTATTTCAAGATCGAATTCTAACGACACTTCAAATTATTTAATCGATCTTCAAAGTGGAAAAATTAGAAGATCTTCTGCCAGTCAAATTCCGGATAACTCCTCTAAAACTTATACACTAGAATTCAGGTACCTGCCTATAGCAAACAGTACGTTATTAAGTTATGAAGATAATAACCCGGTGTTTGACGGAGTAAAACTGCAGGTAACAGACCAGGCTCAAATTGGATACGATCCTGAAAGATCAAAATGGTTAAACGGAAATTCCAATATGATATTCAATGCGGCTTTGTCTACCGTGGGTTCGGGAACAAATAAAATGCTGTATCCGGCAGATTATGAAATAAAATTTTCATCGGATTATATAGATTCCGCATTTATGAAACCTCCGGGAAAGCCTATGGTAAAATACCCGGTTAAATATTCGGTAAGCGATGTTACATCAGGTGTTCCCCAGAGAATTTTAACTTATTTAAATGAAAATAATTCAACAAGAGACAACGCCTGGAGCCCGGGTGAAGAAATAGTTTGTTATAAACCAGGCAGTACAAAAAGCACCGATATGCTTACGTGGGGTATTAAAATTTCTCCTCCTACGGATACCACTATTAAAGAAATTATTCCTCCCGGAAACGGAGATGTTCTTTTTATTGCAACCAAAAGGCCATTTACTGTTCGGGATACTTTTTATTTGAAAACAAATAAAGGTACCCTGGATAATAAAACTGCTGCTACCGGGCTGGACAACATTTATGTAGTACCTAATCCTTACGTAGCATACAATGCACTGGAACCTCAAAATAGGCTTTCGGATCAGTCCCGCGGCGAACGCAGAATTTATTTTGAAAATTTGCCGCCCAGGTGCACTATACACATTTACTCAATAGTCGGTGATCCGGTACGAACAATTGAACATAATACCGGATTTTCAAACGGCAGAGAATACTGGAACCTGTTGAACAGGGACGGCTTTAGCGTATCTTACGGTTTATATATTGCATACATAGATGCCCCGGGTATTGGGCATAAAGTTATAAAGTTTGCTTTGATAAAATAGGTGTATGGTTAAAAGTTAATGGTTAATGGTGATTAGTTAATGGCGAATAGAAAAAGGTTCATAGTTTAATAATTCCCATTAACTATTAGCGATTAACTTAAAACGAATAATAGGAGTTAATAAATGAAATTTTTTAAATCAATAGCAATTGCTGCATTAGCTTTTATTTTTGCAGAGGGAATATTTGCTCAAAGTATTAAAACGGGAACAACTGCTGCGGAATTCTTGAAAATAGGAGTTGGTTCCCGCGCTGTTGGTATGGGCGGTGCATTTACCGCAACCTCGGATGATATTACGGCTTTGTACTGGAATCCTGGCGGCTTAGCAAATATAAATTCCAACCAGGCTTTTTTTAATCATGTTAACTGGATTGCGGATATAAATTATGATTATGCCGCATTGGCGGTTAACGCTCCCGGTTTCGGCGTACTTGGAACTTTCGTTTCTATCCTTTCCCCTAATGATATGCCTGTAAGAACAATAGAACGGCCCGAAGGCACCGGTGAATTATTTTCCAAAAGTACAGTGGCAATAGGCTTAAGTTATGCCCGTAGTTTAACAGAGCAATTTTCAATAGGATTTAACGTAAAATATGTTAATGAAAACTTGTGGCACATGAGCAGCACCGGCTTTGCAATGGATATAGGCACAATGTATAAAATTCCTGTTCTTAACCAATTAAGAATTGCTGCCAGCGTATCTAACTTCGGTACTAAGATGAAGCTATCCGGGAGAGATATTTTATCTGTTAAACAGGTAGGCTCGGGCAGTTCTCCTAATTTAATTAATACCGATCTTGAACTTGATTCTTATGATCTGCCGCTGCTGTTTAGAATAGGTGTTGCGGTAGATGCATTTAAATCATCGTCAAACAGGTTAACCATTGGTGTAGATGCGATTCATCCGAATGATCATACTGAATATCTCAACACAGGCGTGGAATATTCATGGAACGATATTGTTTTTTTAAGAGGAGGATATAATTCCTTATTCGAATTAGATTCCGAAAAAGGATTAACATTGGGATTCGGAGTTCACTATAGATTAGTCGATCTTGTTAAAATCAGTTTGGATTATGCTTACCAGGATTTCGGCAGGTTATCCAACGTTCAATATTTTTCAGTTGGAATTGATTTCTAAATAATCTTAATATGAAAGTAATAATTCATCGAAGGGGGTTATAGGTATAGGGTATACGGTATTAGGTGTAAATAATTTATGTTTTTCCGAATTCCATATACTTCTATACCCTATTAAAACTAATCATTGATTTTATTATACATTTAAATTCAATTTATGGCCATAAAATTTTTAGTTATTGTTTTCCTATTTGCAGGATATATTTTCAGCCAGCCTTATCCTGATCAATTTTATTCATACAAAAACGAAGCTCTAATCCAAAAAGCTGCGGCATTTAACGGTACGGAAATCAGCAGCGATGGAAAGAGTATAATACTTTCAAAAGGAATAACGGAAGGAGATGTAACATTCGGCCCGGATTCATCCGGCTATCCTTTTAACCGCGGCTTGCCTTCCTGGAACGGAAACGCACCAAACGACAGCAGCAGCTTTAAAGTATTAATGAGATTCTATGATGCAAAATCCGGTTACGGCTGGTCTTCCTGGCTTACGGTTGGATACTGGAAAGCAAATATCTGGAATTCTTACGGCTCAACAAGTTTTTTCGGTGGTAAAATCGATATCGATAATGCCGTATTGAATTCTTATTTTTCTAAGTGGCAGTTCAAAGTAATTTTAAAAAGAATTAACAGTGAACAACCATCGCCCGGGATACATAAACTTAGTTTTTTTGTAAGCGATCAAAAAACAACCGACAACATTAATTTAACATCTGTTATTAATGATAAACCGGGAAATATTTTTATACCCACGGATTTCTTTTATCAATATTCCATTGATCCGGATATCGGCGGGGACATTTGTTCGCCTACTTCCGTAAGCATGATTTTGCACAGCTTCAACATAAAAGTTGATCCGCTGAAGTTTGCCAGAGATACCTACTGCACTTACTGGCAAATGTTCGGAATATGGCCGCGCGTAGTGCAAAACGCTTCCGGATACGGATTGGACGGAGCAGTAACCCGTTACAGAAGTTGGAGCGAAGCTTACAAAGTTCTTTCGGAAGGTGGAAGAATTGCAATGTCGGTAGGTTCGCCGTTATATTCAGGCCATCTCATAATGCTTGCAGGATTTGATGATGCAGGTAATCCTATTGTTCATGATCCTGCAAAATCCAATGGATACGGATATAAATTTAATAAGACTTTACTCTCCGAGTCATGGTTTGAAAAAGGCGGAGTTGCTTATACTTTTTTCCCGGAGGATACGAATGGTATTTCGTCAGCAAAAGAAATTGCTTCCGCAAATAAAAATGAAACATACTTACTAAACAACTATCCAAATCCGTTTAATCCCGTTACAAGAATAAGATTCGGAATTTCAGAACATTCATTTGTTTCTTTAAAAATTTATGATATACTCGGTAAGGAAATTGCAACTCTTGTTAATGAAGAAAAACTACCGGGAAATTATGAAGTGGAATTTAATTCATCAGGTCTACCTACCGGGGTCTACTTTTATAGTATATTTATTACTGAATCGGGTTCAAAAAGTTACCGTGTGAATAAGAAAATGATATACCTTAAATAAGCCCATCCCCTTGAAGTATACCCATTTATAAATCTTGCACAAAACGGAAAGAAAATTTCTTGGCAATGCCTGCCTGAAGAAGGCGAAAGGCTACTTTTGGCAAAGGCAGACAAAAAAGGTAAAGTGTCGCTATGCCAAGTCCTTTCCTTTATGGTTCCCGCTCGTCCGGTGAATAATATTTACGATAAATATTTTTTTAAGATTTCCTTAGTGGTATTTATCGAACCGGTAAGGCTGCCAATCCTCTGGTTTATATTTTCAATATCGTTATGCTTGCCGGAAAGTTCTATACCCAGCGCTTCATCTCCAACAGCTTTTGCACCGATTGAATAACTGGCGCCTTTTATAGTATGAGCTTCGTTTACAATCTTTTCCATATTCTTGTTTAGAATAAAATTATTAAGTTTTCCCAGGCGATTAGTTATATCCTCAATATAACTTGTTAACAATTCCTTCTCAAATTCTTTATCTCCCATACACATTTTTGCAAGTGCGTCAAAATCAAAAACAACATCTTGTCCGGCAGATTTTTCATTAACTACCTCAACTTTTTTAGAATTAACATCCAGCCATTTATCAAGTACTCCAATTAGTTTTTCGGGAATAATCGGTTTGGAAACGTAATCATTCATGCCGGCGGCAAGGCATTTGTCTTTATCACCCACTAAAGCATGTGCCGTAAGTGCAACAATAGGAATGTTAGAGACAGGAGTATTTAATTTTCTAATTTCTTTTGTAGCCGTAAAGCCGTCCATTTCCGGCATCTGAACATCCATCAAAATCAAATCCGGTTTTTGTGTTTTGAGGTAATTAATAACTTCCACACCGTTTTCAACGGCAGTAATATTAAATCCTGCATCCGACAGAATTCTAACCGCAACTTTCTGATTTATTAAATTGTCTTCGGCAAGTAATACACTAAATTTATTCCGGTCTTTTTTTAATACCGGCAAACCTTTTTTTTCGGTTGTTAATTTTTTTTGCTCGGTAATTTTTTTAACCTCGACAAAACCACTGCTTGGTTTTTGCCCGGTTTGAGCTTTCAATTTAACAGTAAAATAAAATATACTTCCTTTTCCTTCCTCGCTTTCAACACTGATTTCTCCCCCCATTAAATTTATAAACTCTTTACAAATTACAAGCCCCAGGCCTGTCCCGCCGAATTTTCTGGTATGAGATTTGTCTAATTGTGAAAATGGTTTAAATAAATTTATAATCTTGTCTTTGGATATTCCAATACCGGTATCCGAAACTGAAATATTTAATGATACCTGGTTGCTATCTTTGGCTTCCGTAGATACATTTAACCGAATTTCTCCTTTCCTTGTAAACTTAATTGCGTTGTTTATTAAGTTTATAAGTATTTGACGCAGGCGTGTAGGATCTCCTATTAGATCATTAATTAGTTCATCTTTAAAATCGGTTTTAAGCACTAAGCCTTTTTCAAGGGCTTTGGTGTTAAGTAAAGAAATACTTTCGGAAATAACATTTTTTAAATCGAAGTTAGTACTCTCCAGTTCCATCCTGCCCGATTCAATTTTAGAAAGATCAAGAATATCGTTTATAATTTCCAAAAGAGATTCCGCCGACTGCCTTGCACTAGATGCAAAGGTTTTCATCTCATCAATATTATCATAAGCTTCCTGTTCTATTAAAGTTAAATAGCCGAGAACCCCATTCATAGGCGTTCTAATTTCATGACTCATATTTGCTAGGAACTGGCTTTTTAACAATGTAGCCTGCGTTGCCTCTTTTGCTAGACTGTCGGATTTTATTTTTTCAGCTTTTAATTCTTCCTCGGCAACTACCTGTTCGGTAATATCAAACATATTTCCTTCATAATAATAACCGTTGCCGTTGCCGTCGGAGATTAATTTGTCGTTCAGCCTAACGAACACTTCTCCGCCTCCCTTTTTCTTAAGTGCAATTTTGTAATTTTTTACATAGCCTTTTTCTTTCAATTCCCGTGCAAGCTTAATCCTGTCTTCTTCAGTTTTATAAATATCTTTGGCTATGTTAACTTTTAGCAGTTGTTCTTTGCTTTCATAACCTAGAATATCAGCAAGGGCATTATTCACTGTTAAAAATCTTCCTTCAAGGCTGGACTGGAAAATTCCCTCTGCCGAATTATCAAAAATGGAATGATATTTCTGTTCAGACAATTCGATTTTGTAAGATCTTTCAGCAAGCTGCATCCGGAGCTTAAAATTAACGGCCGCACCAATTACAGAAACAATGCTAAGGAACAACACGAACAAAACGGATTCATACATGTTGGGTAGGAAGTATATACTATTATTGTTTAATAAAATGGCTGCGGCAAAAACGATGTTATAATAAATTGCAACTATTATCTGGTTCTTAACATCCCAGCTTAAAAACAATGCAGAAGTAAATATCATTAAACCAACAATTTCCGAGTTGATGACGAGTGTTTTAGGCATTAGGTATATCATATACCCGGATGATATAATTATTATCATCAATAATACATGAACAAACAATAAAGGTTTTTCTTTGCCTAACCGGGTATACATAATAACCAGTACTAAAAATGCTATTAAAGTAGATGTCAGCCTTGTTACGTATACATGAACTGCAAATTGCGAGAAGTACTGTACTTCGAAAATCATTGCAAAGAGGCCGGATACTGCAATGAGAAGTGCCATTACTTTCAGAGGTGCATTCAGTAAATTTTTTGATTCACTCTTTAATAATTCATATTCTTTAGTAGTAAATTTAGCATCACCGTTGTATATATATTCAACAACCGATTTGGTACTTACACCCGACATAAGCAAGCCTAATTTTTATTCTGGTTTATAACATTCCAATTTCAAGTAGGAAATTACTAAAGGTATTAATATTTTGCATCATATTTTTGAAAATTATTTAAAATATTATGGTACATTTTTTATATTCAATCGACTTATCCGTATTTTACTTTATTAACCACACCCTGTCCTGCGGAGCTCTTAATAGATTTTTTACAACAATAACAAACGTAAATAACTGGTACATTGCTTATATAATTATAATCGGCATACTAATAGTTAAAGGAGGCAGAACAGGCAGGATTGCGGCTAT
>JBJKSH010000035.1:0-4847 GCA_046704255.1 Ignavibacteriaceae bacterium
CGAAGTAAAAAAATCCGGTCAATATTTTACACCTTATGGAATCATTAAAAAGTAAATTTGAATTACACTTATTTATTTAAGTGTGAGATTATTCAATCCGTATAATATTTTTTTAATTTTATTCACAAGTTTATTGCATTCCTGAAAATCATGCCTTATATTTGAAGCCAAAAATTTATTTAATCCTAAATAAATAAGGGAATAAATGTTAGACGACTTAGATATTAAAATCCTAAATATTCTGCAAAAAAACGGCAGGACCAAAAGAAATGTCATAGCAGAATCAATCGGGTTATCGATACCATCGGTAAGTGAACGGCTTCATAAGCTGGAAGAAAAAGGAATTTTGGAAGGTTATTTTGCAAAAGTAAACAGGAAAGCCTTTGGTTACGATATTATGGCTTACATACTTGTTACTATGGAATCTTCCAAGTTCTATAAAAGTCTTACTTCAAAAGTTGAGAAGGTTCCTCAAATTATTGAATGTCATTCGGTACTGGGTGAAGGTTCCCATTTATTAAAAGCAATTGTTAAAAATACCGAAGCGCTTGAAAAACTATTGAATGAAATACAATCCTGGCCGGGTGTAATTTCAACTAAAACTACTTTTGTCCTTTCAACAATAAAGGAGACTACGCAAATTGAAATTTAACTCTATAATAATAAATAAATAAAGGAAATAGTATGGCAAAGACAGAAACTCCGGTTGATAATGTTCTTCAGTATATTAAAACCAACAAAATAAAATTTGTTGATTTAAAATTTATGGACTTTCCCGGCCAGTGGCAGCATTTTACAGTACCGGTTACGGAATTGAGTTCGGATTCGTTTGAAGACGGCTTTGGATTTGACGGCTCCTCAATACGCGGCTGGAAATCTATTAACGAAAGTGATATGCTTATAATACCCGATCCCGAAACTATGTTTCTGGATACTTTTGTAGAGGTTCCTACAATCAGTTTAATTTGCGATGTATTTGAACCGGCAACTAAAGAAAAATACACCCGGTGCCCCAGAAACATCGCACAAAAAGCAACTGCGTACCTAAACTCTACCGGAATAGCGGATACGGCTTACTTTGGGCCGGAAGCAGAGTTTTTTGTATTTGATGATGTACGTTTCGATTCCAAACCGAACGGCAGTTTTTATTTTGTGGATTCAATCGAAGGAAGGTGGAACAGCGGACGCGAGGAAAATCCGAATTTGGGTTACAAACCGAGATACAAAGAGGGTTATTTCCCGGTTCCTCCTACCGATGCTTTAATGGACCTTAGGAATGAAATGGTTGTTAATTTAATGGATGCGGGAATACCCGTTGAAGCACAGCATCATGAAGTTGCAAGCGGCGGGCAATGCGAAATCGATTTAAGGTTTCAGCCGCTTGTAAAGGCTGCAGACCAGCTTTTGCTTTTTAAATACATTGTAAAAAATACGGCAAAGAAAAATAACATGACCGTTACATACATGCCTAAACCCATCTTTGGCGATAACGGAAGCGGCATGCATGTGCATGCGAGTCTCTGGAAAAAAGGCAAGCCGTTATTTGCAGGTTCCGGTTATGCAGGTTTAAGTGAAATGGCATTATATTTTATCGGCGGATTAATAAAGCATGCACCATCACTGCTGGCATTTACAAATCCCACAACTAATTCTTATAAGAGGCTTGTGCCGGGATTTGAAGCGCCCGTTAATCTTGCATACTCGCAACGAAACAGAAGTGCTTCTTGCAGGATTCCTATGTACTCTGCAAGCCCCAAAGCTAAGCGTGTTGAATTCAGGTGCCCCGATCCGTCATCCAACCCTTATTTAGGTTTTTCCGCAATGTTAATGGCCGGCCTGGACGGAATAATAAACAGAATTGATCCGGGCGATCCTTTGGATAAAGATATTTATGATATGTCGCCTGAAGAATTAAAAGATGTTCCCTCAACGCCCGGAAGTTTAGGCGAAGCATTGAAAGCACTTTCGGAAGACCATGAATATTTATTAAAGGGGGATGTTTTTACAACGGATGTAATTGAGACGTGGATAAAATACAAAACCGATAAGGAAATTAAACCGATGGCTTTGCAGCCGCATCCTTATGAGTTTTCTTTGTATTATGATGTATAATTCCTTGTAACTTATATTTTATAAGAAAGGCGGGCTTTTGAGTCAGCCTTTCTTTAAAAATTAAACTGCAAACTAAACCTGCCGTAATTATCAAACCCGATATGAATATGATCTGTCCTTTTGCCGTTATGCCTGTCAACTAAATAATTCCCTACCAGATAGCCTATTGCGCTTCCCATAAATACATCGGAAAACCAATGAACATTATGGTAAACACGAGAGACTGCCGTAATAACAGCCGGACTAAATATTAAAGCTTTTAGCCATAAGTTGTTTGTATGTGCAGCAAGAACCGATGACATGGAAAAAGCCAAAGTTGAATGACCCGATGGAAATGAGTTTATAGGATTTGCTCTTGAAGGGAAAGGATCAAAATGATACGGACCGTTATTCTCGTAAGGCCGGTCTCTGCCGAAAATTCTTTTTAAGACCGAAGTAATATTGTTTGCAATAAAGTACGACTCAAAAATTTCCAGTCCTATTTGTTCGGCTTCTTTGTTATTAAAAATTATCCCGAATGTAAAAACGGAAAGTGCCGATAGCTGAGTTGTTATTGCCTGCCCGTAAATGGTTCCGAATTTCATTATTGGAATTTCTTTTGCAGTTCCATAATGAGAGATCCAGTTGTGAATAGGCTGGTCTTCTATCATAAATAAATAAGTTGTTAAGGCTAAAGACGGATAAATAAAAAAGTCCGTTGAATCCCAGTTTAAAGGGCTTGTAATTAAAGCAAGTATATCGTTCGAAGCAATGGTTAATACATTTATTACCGGCTTAATGGGCTGCCGGGCAAAGAAAGTTAGACTTGTTTTTTCCGGGAAATTATCTTTACATGTTGTCCCGGGTTCAATTCTTTTAAGAATAAACTTGTTTTTATCTTGGCCGCATAAAACCTTTGATTTCATTAAATCATTATTTACAGGCTGCTGTACAACGACAGGTTCGGGCGAACAATTTAGCAGCGAATCTACAAGGTTACCGGGAACTTCGGAATGAAAATTCTTCTTATGTTTTATAGTTATATTTTTTTTTGTTAGAGCAGTTGAATTTACAGTTGTTTTTCCGGGTAAAATAGTTGTATCCCTTTTTACTGATTTTGTTTCCGGTAAAATTTTTTCGGCATTTAATCTTTTTTCATTATCTTGTTTTTTTATATAAGCATGTTTAGAAGGGTTTAATTTAAATATGGTAAACAAAATTATTAAGGCAAGAACAATAATTAGGGGGAGCAGTATCGTAATTTTGTTTTTTTCCATTAATTCTAATTAAAAAAAAGGCTCACTAGAATGTGAGCCTTTTTTTTATTTTTGTCAACAATAATTTATTTAAGCACTTTAAATTCAATCCTTCTGTTTTGGGCTCTTCCTTCAGCAGTGCTGTTATCGCCTATAGGATCCTTTTCACCGTAACCTACAGTTGTTATACGGCTTGGTGCAATTCCGTTGCTTGTAAGATATCTTTTAACTGTTTTTGCCCTTTCCAGCGAAAGTTTTTGGTTGTAAGAAGCACTTCCTACATTATCGGTATATCCCTGAACTTCAACCTTCATATGAGGATTTTCACTTAATATTCTAACGGCATTTTGTAAAATCGGGTAAGATTCCTGGGTTAAAGTTGCTTTGCCGAAATTAAAGTTTACACCATATAATACCCAATTTGTCTTAACAGATTTGGCAGGAATATCAACTTCAACTTTTTTAACAACTTCCTTTGGTATATGCTTCTTTATCATATCCTCTATTTCCGCAAGGGTAGGATAATTCTGCGGCGGAGCCTGGGCTTGTATTCCGCTGTAAAGGTCGCAATATTTTGACGGCTCGCCTTTGGAAAAATAATATTGAAGGCCGACATCCGCAGTAAAATAGCTGGATGCGTCTGAACCAAACATTCCCTTTCTGTTGTTGTCAACAATACCGTCAAGCTGTCCGTCGGTATTATGCAGGCCGAATTCAGTCTTTAAATTCCAGGAATTGGAAAGCCTCCACTCGCTTCCGAAAATTATATTCAACTCCATTGTGGTTTTGGAAATGGCATTGGGATTTACAACATCACCCCAATCGGATTTAAAAGAATTAATACCTACTCCAAATGCTGCGTAAGGATCCACAACCGAACACGGTGAAAAATAATACAGGAAATCCAGATCACCGGCAAGAACAGTTGAATGCATTTTTGTATCTGTTGGAGCCGGTGCACCGTTTGATAATAAATAACCGGAGGTATTGTTTGGTAATATCGGCAAGGTTCCGGCAAGATAGCTGTAGCCGGCTTTTAGTCTTAATGCAACATTTTCGTAAAAATTATGCTGCAAAGAAAGAAAACCGCCGTAATTTGACTCGGCCGGCCTAACATCCGTACTATAAAAGACAGGGTAATCTAATCCGAAACCAAAGCTCCAGCTTGTTCTTGCAACCTGGGCAAATGATACTTGTGTTGCTGCAAGCATTAATATTAAACCGAATATAAAAATTATTTTTTTCATAATAGCTCTTCAAAATTGTTTTGAAAAAATTTTTTCATTTTAAGATTCACATTCATACAAAAAATTGTTAAAGCGTTTATTTTATAACCTTGAATTCTATTCTTCTATTTTCGGCTCTGCCGAGAACGGTAGCATTATTCCCAACAGGGTCAGATTCTCCAAAGCCCATGGTAGTTAGCCTGCTGCTGTCTATACCCTGTTTAATTAAATAATTTTTAACCGTTTGAGCTCTTTCCTGCGATAGTTTTAAATT
>JBJKSH010000036.1:0-2964 GCA_046704255.1 Ignavibacteriaceae bacterium
CGGAACAGCGGCAGGTTTGATGCGGTTATTGACTTCGATAAGGCAATGCGTAATCCGGCAGATACATTAAAACTTTTACCGGCCTATGATTCGGGAGATCATTTGCACCCGAGCGAAGCCGGGCATAATGCAATGGCAGAGGCGGTTAGTTTAAGTTTGTTTGGTGCCGTAGATACTGTTAGTGCTGTTGATGAAAATTCATTACCTCACAGTAAATCTTATTTATTGTTACAAAATTATCCTAATCCCTTTAACCCGTTTACTTCAATTAAATATTATGTTCCGCATAATAGTTTTGTCTCAATAAAAGTTTATGATTCATTGGGAAGAACAGTTGCCGTTTTAGTTAATGGAATGAAGCAAGCGGGAAGTTATGTGGTATCATTTAACGGGAACGGCTTAGCCAGCGGTATTTATTTATATAAAATGAAAGCTGATCAATTTATAAATACAAAAAAATTTGTATTGCTAAAATAAAAAAATTTTCCGGTTGAATTATAAAGAAAAATTTTAGAAGGAAAATTGTAATGAAAACAAAAGTACTGCTTTTTGCGTTTTTGTTCGGTGTGTTTTTATCCGTTGATGTATTAGCCCAAACAATGCCACTGGTATATAGTGTTGAAGATACGGGGGCAGGTTGTCCCGTACCTTATATGCCGTCGTTAAACGAACTGCCTGTTAGCCAGGCTTTGCCTAATCTGTTTGAGTGGTCGGACGGAAGAGGCCAAATAAAGTATTATTCCGATTGGGAGTACCGGCGTAATGAAATTGGCGATCAAATCCAATATTATGAAATAGGTGAAAAGCCTACTCGACCCGATACTATAAGTGCAAGTTTTTCTAATTCCGACAGTACGCTTACAGTGAATATAACAAAGAACGGCAAAACGCTTACGCCTACTTCGCATATTTATCTTCCGTCCGGCAGCGGCCCGTTTCCGGCAATTATAGGAATGGATTTTGCGGCTGGCCAGGGTGCCGGTGAGCTTCCCAATTCTTTTTTCCTGGATCGTAAAATTGCCGTAATAGAATACGTTCACAATCAGGTAACTACTTACGGCAGCCCGTCAAATACTGATCCATACTACAAGCTTTACCCGAATCTTAATGTTGATAATACGGGGCAGTACAGTGCATGGGCATGGGGAGTAAGCAGAGCTTTGGATTACTTGAAGACGGATAAATCCGTCAAAGGAAATGAAGTCGGTATTGAAGGCCTTTCCAGATTCGGTAAAGCGGCATTGGTTACAATGGTGTACGATCAAAGATTTGCAATAGGTTTTATCGGTTCTTCCGGCAAGGGCGGCGCTACCTTGTTTCGCAGGCATTTCGGAGAAGAGGTAGGAAACTCGCTTCTTCGTATGAATATCATTGGTTCTGCGGAAACTTCTTAAAATACGATGGGACTCTTACGCCAAAAGATTTACCAGTAGATTCCCATGAACTAATAGCAATGTGTACACCGCGTCCGGTATTTATAAGCTGCGGCAATCCAAAGGTTGAAGGTTACTGGGTCGACGACAAAGGACAATTTATGGCTGCCGTAGCTGCTGGTCCTGTTTACAAGCTTCTTGGTAAAAAAGGTTTGGGTACTAAAGTAATACCTCCTATGGGAACCACACTTATAAGCGGTGACATAGGCTTTCGGCAGCACTTCGGCGGACATACTACTATTCCAAACTGGCCGACGTTTATAAAGTTCGCTGAAAAATATTTTCAGAATTAAAGTTAATATGGAAATTGGAATAAAATGAAAAATAAAATGGAAATTATTTTAACTTCGGAATATTGGAATAAGGGAATATTGGAGTAACGGAGTAATGAATGACTACATGGCGAAATCTAAGAAATTGTATTTTAGATTCCGGTTTTTGGATTATCCATGCCGGATAAAAAATCGTGTTTCCGGCAGCATGTATTGAGTTTATGCAATTTCTTTGAGATACTTTGTAATAACACATGGTAATACTTTTTGATTTCCTATAGTTTCGCAAAGTCTCTCAAAGTTATCAAAAATTTGCACTAAGATTTTAAATGTTTTTAGTTCAATTATTCATAACGAATATTTAGACTTAGAATCTGATCCCACAAGTGGGTATTAGATACAGGAGTGAAGCATTTTAAGATATATAATTTGTCATTTGAACTTTTTACGTTGACTTAACAATGGTTTAATAAATCTAAATTTAGGAGATTAAGTAATGAATATTAAAAACAAGAAATTAATTCTTATATTATCCTTACTTATTTGTATACCTGTCTTAGGCCAAATAAGACTTCCGAAATTAATAAGCAACGGTATGGTCCTTCAAAGGAATGCACCGGTAAAAATTTGGGGCTGGGCCGATCAAGGAGAAAAAGTATCCGTACATTTCCTCGGATCAACATATAGTACCACTACAGATGACAAAGGAGACTGGAGCATTCAACTTCCCGAATTAAAAGCCGGCGGCCCGTACGCAATGCAAATAAACGGAAGCAATTATATTACTCTTCATAATATAATGGTTGGTGATGTTTGGCTGTGTTCAGGTCAGTCAAATATGGAACATACTATGGGATCATTTAACTGGGTTTATAAAAAAGTTATTGCAAACTCTACTAATGAAGATATAAGGGAATTTAATGTACCCGAAACATATAATTTTATGGGGTCCCAAAAAGACTTTGAATCAGGAAATTGGCAGGAAGCTAATCCCAAAAATGTTTTTAATTGGTCTGCCGTAGCTTATTTCTTTGGGAAATATATTTATGCAAAATATAAAGTGCCGATAGGTTTAATAAATTCAAGTCTCGGCGGATCTCCTATAGAATGCTGGTTGAGCGCAAGTGCTCTGAAAAAATTCCCTCAAGATTATAATGAAGCCCTGATGTTCAGGGACAGTACTTTAATAAAGAAAATTGAAGAGGCAGACCGCGCAAGAATAGAAGCGTGGTACAAACTTTCTTGGGAAATGGATAGGG
>JBJKSH010000037.1:0-41948 GCA_046704255.1 Ignavibacteriaceae bacterium
AAGTTCTCTGTATTTTCTACTATCTGTTTCATATCGGTATCTCCTTATTTTTGTTTTGTTGTTTATTACAAATTTAAGGGATACCGATTCTTTTTGTCTTCCTATTTTAAACATAATACCTTTGCGCATTGCTAGACGGTGTACACCTTGCGCATTGCTAGACGGTGTACACCATTGAAAAAATTTAAGATAAATGGAAAACTAACCCTTGCTTTCCTTCGTTAAAATCTCTTCAATCTGATCCATCACCTTATTCATTTTATTCATGGTTAGAACAAAAGGTTCCGATGACAGAGGGTCTATCCCTGCCTTTTTTATAAGATCAATCGGGTATTCAGAGCCGCCGCCTTCTAAAATGTTATAATATTTATCAACAGCCGGTTTACCTTCTTTTAAAATCTTCTCTGCAAATGCAGTTGCATAAATTATAGAAGTGGAATACTGGTAAACATAGAAGTTATACATAAAGTGAGGTATGTACTCCCATTCATACGCAATGTAAGGATCAACTATGCAGTATCCTTTGTCGTTTCCGTAATACTGTTTAACTATTTTGTAATATTCTTTGCTAAGAGTCTCGCCTGTAATAGGCTCACCCTTTTCAGCCATTTGATGCATTGCGAGCTCAAACTCCGCAAATTGGGTCTGGCGGAAAATAGTTGTTCTTAATAATTCCAGATAGCTGCCCAGCAGGTATAATTTTTCTTTATCGTTTTTGGAATTTTTAACCATATAATCATTAAGAAGAGTTTCATTTAATGTTGAAGCTATTTCAGCTACAAAAATAGGGTACTGTGAATTTGCAAAAGTTTGGTTTTTATTAGAGAAATAGCTGTGCATAGAATGCCCCAGCTCATGAGCCAATGTTGAAACGGATTCGTAATCTCCGTTCCAGTTTGTTAAAATGTAAGGATGAACATCATAAGATTCGCCGGATGAATAAGCACCGCTTTTTTTGCCATCGGTAGGCATATAATCTATCCACCTGTTGGTAAAAGCTTTTTTAATTGCGGCTAAATAATTATCTCCTAACGGCTTTAATGCTTCAAGAATTAATTTTTGCCCTTCGGGCAAATCGAATTTCATATCTACTTTTTTAACAATCGGAGTATAAAGATCATAATAATGAAGCGTATCGACTCCGATCATTTTTTTCTTCAATTCTAAAAACCTTTGCAGTGTTGGCAGACTTTTGTGAATCTGCTTAAGTAAATTTTCGTAAACAGAAACAGGTATGTTGTTAGCATCAAGCGCAGCTTCTAATGATGAATTGTATTTCCTGTCTTTGGCATAAGTCCAGTCGGATTTAATTTTGCCGCCGAGGTTGGCGCCAATGGTATTTTTAAATTCTCCGTACTTATTAAAAAATGAATAGAATACTTTTTCTCTATCGGTTCGGTTGGGAACGGAACGGTATTTAGTATATGCCGAAGAAGTTAATTTAACTTCCTCGCCGTTTGATAACTTCACATTTGCAAATGGAAATTCGGCATTATTAAAGATACTGTAAACATTATCCGGTGTTTCCGTTACGGTTCCAAAACTAGCTAATATTTTTTCTTCTGCTTCGGGAAGAGTATGCTTTCTTAACCGTTGAATATTTTCAATAAACATTTTGTATTGTACTAAATCCTTATCTTCATTAAGAAAGCTTTTTATCTTTTCGGGATCTATTCTTAAAATTTCAGGATTTAAGAATGCTGTCCTTTCCGATATTTCGGTTCCTAGATGGGAAACCTGCTGGGTTAAGGATTGGTTTTGGGAATTGCGCAAATCCTGATCACTAAGCCTGACGGCATATTCTGCATACCTGTAGAATTGTTTTGCCATACTAAAGTAAATATTAAGTGCGGCATTTAGAGTTGCGGCATCTTTCGATAGGTTCCCTTTGTACTTAGTTACTTCTTCCAGTTTTTGAAGTATATTGTCTTTATCTTTAAGCCATGCAGCATCGTTGGGGTAAAGGTCCGTCAGGTTCCATTTATATTTTTCAGGCACATTCTTTCTTTCCAAATTTTGAGCTGAACAAACGGCAGTAAAGAAAAAGACTGTAATGAGAATCGCAGTAACGCATTTTATTTTATACATAGTAACCCCTTTATATTATTATGAAAAAATTTATTTGTTAAATTTAATTATAATTTAAAGATTAAAAAAACACCTTAGCCAGTCTCAATAATCCCTGCTTCCATGGAACTCTGTGGGATACTCCGCTTTGGTTTCTAAATTCTTCTTTATGTTCTTTATACCATTTATAGTTTCTAACCAGTGCATCTTTATTTGAATATTTCGGTTTATAGCCGAGAATTTTTTCCGCTTTTTCGATCGAGACAAAAGAATCTTTGGATGCGGTTTCGTACACCCATTTGTAGAGAGGTGAGAGATTTAATGCTTCCAGGATTCGCAAAGTAAAGATTATAGGCTTTTCCGGCAGGCTAACTATTTTTTTACCGTAGCCGGCATAATCAAGTACTGCCTGATAATCTTCTTTCATAGTGGTATATTCCTTTGCACCTATGTTAAAAATATCGTTCACTTTTTCTTTATTCAAAGTAGAACATAAATATATTGCGTCACAAAGGTCTTCAACATCCAAAAGCTGGTAACGGTTTTTTCCGCTGCCAATCATGGGAAAGCCTTTACCGTCATAAGCCCAATCGTATAGCAGATCAAAAACTCCAAGCCTTTCAGGCCCGACAAATGATTTGGGACGGATAATAGTAACGCACATTCCTTTCTTGCGGTAATTTATGCATTCTTCTTCGGCAAGAATTTTGGATTTGCCGTACGGCCCAACGCCGTCTAACTTATCGCTTTCTGTTATTGGATGATGATCGGGTATTCCATAAACGGCAGTAGAAGATATGTGAATAAACCTTTGCACTTTGTTTTTTTCGGCTGCCGCAAGAAGGTTTTTCGTGCCTTCAATATCTGTAGAAAAAATATCTTCCGGTTTGTATAAAGGAAGTGCCGCAGCAGTATGGATAACAACATCAATATTTTTTAGCGATTCATCAACAAGTTTTTTATCCCTGATATCGCCTGTAATAATTTTTATCTTTTCATTCATATCGGGGTAATCGAATTTAACTACATCCAATGATACAACATTGTTCCCGTGTGAATATAAATATCTGACCAGGTTAATTCCTAGAAAACCTGCTCCACCGGTAATAAGAAAGTTCATATCTTTAATTTCGATTATTTTAAATATTAAATTTTAACTATTAAAATTAGTTAATTTAGTTAGTCTATCAAAAAAAATTTCATCTAAAAAATTGCATTTCCGGAATGTCATTGCGAAATGGAATTGGTGAGATATATTTTATTAGTCATTGACTCAGGCTTAAAATTGACGGGAAGTTATAAAATTAGCAGATTATAAAAACATTTTAAAACCTTACAATTTTTGTAATCTTGTAATTATTCATATTTGTAATTAGCAATATACAAATATCTTGACTTTCTTAAACTATAGATATAAATTTGAATTCTTTATTTGAAAAGATACTATGTTTCGGAGGAAATTTACGTGAAACAGGAAAAAATAACTAGATTTGTCAGCACCGAAGGAGCTGATAAAAAGTGGTATATAATCGATGCAAAGGATCAGGTACTTGGCCGTTTAGCTACTAAAGCCGCAAGGTTAATCCGCGGAAAGGAGAAGCCGTCTTTTACTCCCAATGCAGATACAGGAGATTTTGTAATTATAATAAATGCTTCGCAGGTTAAAATAACCGGCAAGCGGGAGTTGCTGAAAGATTATTTCCATTACTCAGGCTACCCCGGTGGTTTAAAAATTAGGAGCTACGAAGAACTTAAAGCTAAGAAACCGGAATTTATAATTGAAAGCGCTGTTAAAGGAATGCTTCCTAAAAACAGGCTCGGTAGAAAATTATATAAGAAACTAAAAGTTTATCCGGGTGATACCCATCCGCATCAGGCCCAAAAGCCGGAAACATTAAGTATAACGGAGAAATAATGGCAGACCAGATTTACGTTGGCAGAAGAAAAACTTCTGTGGCAAGAGTTATTTTAAGAAACGGAAACGGAAAAATTACTGTTAACGGAAAGGAATTTGAGAAAGCCTTTCCGCAACTTTTAAGCAGGGAAGATATTCTTAACCCTTTTAAAGTTACCGAAACTGTGGGCCAGTACGATACGATTGTTAATGTTAACGGCGGCGGAACAACAGGACAGGCACAAGCGGTTCGCTTAGGTATTTCCAGAGCACTTATAGCAATTAACCCTGATCTAAGGCCAGCCCTTAAAGTTGAAGGATTTTTAACCAGAGATCCTAGAATGGTTGAACGTAAAAAGTACGGCCAGCCTAAAGCAAGAAAAAGATTTCAATTTTCTAAAAGATAGAACAAGTTCAAGTTCAGGTGTAAGTTCAAGTTCAGGTGTAAGTTCAAGAAGTCTAGAGTATTCTTTGTTAATCTTGAATCTTTTCTTGAACTTATACTTAAACTTTATTAACACATATTCCTTGATTTGCTTCCTGTGTTTCGGTTTAACCGGGATGAAAAGCAAAGTTGATGGGAATAGAAGAAAAACAGGAGTAAAAAAATGCAAAAAATGGATATAACCGCACTCATAGAAGCAGGCGGGCACTTTGGTCATTTAACACGCCGCTGGAATCCCAAAATGAAGCCGTATATTTTTATGGAAAAAAATGGGATTCATATAATTGATCTTAAAAAAACTCAAATTTTGTTGGAAGAGGCTGCCGAAGGCCTAACTCAGCTTATTTCCGAAGGCAAGAAAGTTTTGTTTGTCGGAACTAAAAAACAAGCAAAAGGTGTTATTGAATCCGAAGCAAGAAGATGCGATGCAAATTGGGTAAGCGAAAGATGGCTAGGCGGAATGCTTACTAATTTTTCGACAATTCGTAAAAGCATAAAAAGATTAAATAATATCGAAAAGCAGGAAACCGACGGCACTTTTGATAAAATAACAAAGAAAGAAAGGCTGTTCCTTTCCAGGGAAAAAGATAAACTGAAAAAAGTTCTGGAAGGTGTTGAATCAATGACAAGGCTGCCGGGGGCAATGTTTGTTGTTGATATAAAAAAGGAATCTATTGCAGTTAAAGAAGCTCTTAGGTTAAATATTCCTGTGTTTGCTATTGTAGATACAAATTGCGACCCGGATCCTATAAACTATATTATACCCGCAAACGACGATGCGGTTAAAACGATTGAACTTATTGTTAAGTATATAGCCGATGCAGTTTTGGAAGGTGAAGTAAAAGCAAAAGAAATAAGAGCACAGGAAGCTGCTGAAGCCGAACGAATAAGAAAAGAAAAAGAAGAAGAACGTAAAGAAGAAGAACGTAAAGAGAAAGAAAGAAGAGAAGAAGAAAAGAAAGAAAAAGAACTTAAAGCTGCTGCTAAAAAAGAAGAAGCTAAAAAAGCCGAAGAAACAAAGAACGAAGAAAAAAAGCTAATGTAAAAGTGAGCCGGGAAAATTCTTCTACAGAACAATAAATTATAAGGAATGGTAAATAACATGGCTATTACTGCTGCACAAGTGAATGAATTAAGACAAAAGACCGGCGCCGGTATGATGGATTGTAAAAAGGCGCTAGTAGAAGCAGACGGTGATTTTGAAAAGGCAATTGAAGTCCTTAGGAAAAAAGGAGCTGCCGTCGCTTCCAAAAGAGCTGAAAAAAGTGCTAACGAAGGCTTGGTATTAACTAAAGTTTCCGAAGATAAAGAAAAAGGAACTATTGTAGAAATTAATTGCGAGACTGATTTTGTTGCAAACAGCGATGACTTTGTAAAGTTTGCCGGTGATGTTCTACGGGCAGTTAATAATACCAATCCTGCTAGTGTTGATGAATTGCTTGCAAACAATAAGGATATTAAAACTCAATTAACAGATGTAATGGGTAAAGTAGGAGAAAAAATTGAAATTTCCCGATTTGCAATTGAAACCGCTCCAGGCGGAATGATAGTTGATTACGTTCATTTAGGTTCAAAACTTGCAGTATTGGTAAAGTTTGAAAATGCTCCGCAGGATAAAAATGAATTTGCTGCGGTTGGAAAAGACTTTGCAATGCAGGTTGCTGCTATGAAGCCTATTTGCATATATAGAGAAGAAGTACCTAAAAACTTAATTGATAAGGAAATAGAAATTTATAAGGAACTAGCCCGTAAAGAAGGCAAACCGGAACAGATTCTGGATAAAATTGCCCAGGGCAGGCTTAATAAATACTACCAGGAAAATTGCTTATTTGAACAAGCCTTTATAAAAGACAACACCAAGACAATCGGCGATGTATTAAAGGAGTATAATTCCAAACACGGAACACAAATAAAAATTTCGCTGTTCAAGCGGTTCCATCTTGGTGATGTGAAGAAATAACTTCTTATAAAAAAGGTCTTAATATTTTAAGACCTTTTTTTGTATAATTTTATTAACTTACCGGTTAAATAATCTAACCTTCAAAAAAAGAATACGATTTTATGAAAAAATTACTATATAAAAGAATTCTGCTAAAACTAAGCGGCGAATCTTTAATGGGAAGTAAGGGATTTGGAATTGACCATCTTGTGCTAAAATTTTTTGCCGACGAAATAGAAAAAATTCATAATGCCGGAACGGAAATAGGGCTGGTAATTGGCGGCGGAAATATTTACAGAGGCTTAAGTGCAAGCGACCAGGGAATTGATAGAGTTACAGGCGACCAGATGGGAATGCTTGCTACAATGATAAATTCACTGGCACTGCAAAATGCAATTGAGCACAAAGGAATTTATACAAGACTTATGAGCGCAATACATATGGAAGAAATTGCCGAACCTTATATTAGAAGAAGATCAATTCGACACCTTGAAAAAGGCAGAGTAGTTATTTTCGGTGCGGGAACCGGACATCCTTATTTTAGCACGGATACCGCTGCTTCTTTAAGAGCCGTGGAAATTGAAGCCGATGTTATTATTAAAGGCACCCGCGTAAACGGAGTTTACGATTCCGACCCCGAAAAAAATTCAAACGCCGTAAAGTTCGAAAGTATTTCTTACCTGGACGTTTTGCAAAAAAATTTACGTGTTATGGATTTAACTGCCGTTAGCTTATGCCGCGAAAATAATTTGCCTATGGTTGTTTTTAACATGAATAAACCGGATAATTTGTTAAAGCTTGTTGAAGGTGAAAACGTCGGTACTTTAATTAAAAATTAAAATTCTTGCTGCCGGCGGATCATCCGGAAGATTTTCCGTATGAAAAAATTAAAGCAAGTATTGACTAAAATTAAAATTTCCGGTAAAATCGTTTAATAGATTTTTTACAAATTGCGAGGAAATTATGGAAGATACAATAAAAGATGCATCCCAAAGGATGGACAAATCTCTTGAAGCTTTAAGAATTGAACTTGCAAAAATTAGAACCGGTAAAGCAACTACAGCATTGCTGGATGGAATTAAAGTTGAATATTACGGAACGATGACCCCTTTGAACCAGGTTGCAAACGTAACCGTGCTGGATGCTCATACCCTTTCCGTTACGCCCTGGGATAAATCAATAGTATCTGCAGCCGAGAAAGCTATTCTGGAAGCCAATATCGGATTCAACCCGGTAAGCGACGGTACAAATTTAAAGATACCCGTACCGCCGTTAAACGAAGAAAGGCGAAAAGAATTTGTTAAGATTATTAAGAAATTCGCCGAAGATACAAAAATTGCCGTTAGAAATATAAGAAGGGATGCAAACGATCATCTGAAAAGAGAAGAAAAAAATAAAAAAATTACCGAGGACCAGTTAAAAGAGGCGGAAGACAGGATTCAAAAATTAACCGACGAGCATACAACCAAAATAGACGAGCTGCTGAAGCATAAAGAAAAAGAAATTATGGAAGTGTAGATCAAGTTAACTTCAAACGCTAAACGGCTTTAGTTTATTCATTATAAGATTATGCAAATAATCGACAAGAAATTGAAAATTAAATATTGGAAATTTTCAATGTTCACTGTTCAACTTATGCAAGTTACCTTTTGGTTCCGGCTTGCCCGGTTTATGGTTTTAGAGACATTCTAAACAAACCCAAATCTTTTATAAAATCATTTTATAAATTATCCGATTTTATTTAAATTCCGTTCCGGCAATAAATAAATTCCACTGCACTATTTCATTACTGGCTTTATAATTTAATGAATACGGAAAAAAACAAAATCCCAAAATTAAATTTTAAAAATTATTTATCTTATTTTAATGTAAATTTGATAAGAAACATCGTATTTTTCAGCGGCGGGATAATATTATTTATTCTTGGCGTAATTATCTACGGTGTTTTCTTAAATTTAAAAGAAATACCTTTAAAGCAGGCTATGCTGGAAAAAGGATTTAAACAATTAGATAACCCGTACTTAGTAATAAACCGCAGTACATATACTTTAAGTTTATATGAAGATACTGTTCTAATTAAAACTTACAGGGCAAATTTTGGAAGAAATGTTAACGTACCTAAAACTAAAGCCGGCGATTTAGCCACCCCGGTAGGTACTTACAAAATATGCCAGATCGATACCGGGACAAAATATTATATGTTTTTTAAGCTCAATTATCCTAATCTTACCGATGCCTCAAATGCGTTAAGAAAGGGAGTTATAAGCCAAACCGAATTTGATAAATTAAAGTTCGAATATTATTATGACCAGTGTCCGGATGCCGGTAGCCCGCTCGGCGGGAACATAGGAATTCAGGGAATTGGAAGACTGGATTTTATTTTTAAATATCTGCCGTTTAATTATAACTGGACTAACGGCTCTATTGCAATAAGCAACGAGGACATGAACGAGCTTTATTCTGTAATAAAGAAAGGAACAAAAGTTGTCATCAACTAAAAAATATTTACCCGCTATTTTTTTGATTGCTTTATTTTTTTATTCATGTTCCGGTAAAAAAAACAAGAAAAATCAAGCATACAATAACACGGATTTCAACAATCCTGCTTATGTTATACAGCAGGCAAAAAAGATTTTGGGCAATAATGTAAAGTTTGCTTATAAAGGAAATTTTGACGGGGACTCTGCAATAGAAATTGCCGCCGGGACGGATATAAAAACAGATAATAAACGGGGAATTAAATTTTTCCTTTTAAAAATGGAAAATGATCAACTTAAAACTGTTTTTCAATCTCCTTTCTTAAGCGGTTCATTTAGAGAATGCCTTGTTCAAAAAATTAAATTCCCTATGTTCGATCATGAATTGATTTATTACAACTCGCAGGATTATTTTCTTGGCAGCGGCGGTGGCGAAGTTTATTCTTACATAATAAATTATAAAGAAGGCGCAGCATATTATGCACATCTTATTGCAGAACCCGGCAGGCCGGTATCTCTTTATTTATCTGATAATATGAACGTCCCGGAAATTAAATCCTTTTTTATAAGTATTTTTAAAAGGGACTTTCCATCATTCAAAATTGTTTCCAAAGATCTAGTGTTGAAATATTGATGAAATATTTTATTATTTCATGCCGGTTTATTTTTTCTATTTGAAACAAATTGAATTTTTATGTCCGCCAAACAATTAATCGTAATAATTTCTCTAACCGTCAGCATTCAAATGTTTGGGCAGGCAAATGCCAGGTATCAACTAAATTCGATAAAGTTTACCGGCAATAACTCTTTTTCATCTTCCACATTATCAGACCAAATTTATTCCGTAACAACGCCGTGGTGGTTCTGGAAATTTTTGCATTCGTTTTCCAGTTTCGGTAAAGCACCGGTATATTTCGACTCCACAAATATTCCTCTTGATATTCAGGCAATAAAAGATTTTTACAAATCAAACGGATATTTTAATACTGAAGTTGGCTATCAATATTTTGTGGATACCGCTGGTAAATCCGTAAACTTAATTTACCACATAAAAGAAAACGCAATGTCTACATTCGGCAGGCTAAGTTTAAGGGGGCTGCACAAGCTGCCCGGCTACCTTTATAATGATATTTATAAGCAGGTTGAATTAGATACGAACATGCGGTACTCCGAAAGTTTGGTGGAAAATAATACAAATAGAATTATAAGTTTTTTGCTGGATAACGGCTATATGTTTGCAAAGTGGGATACTACTATTATTATGATAGACACCGTACGAAATAAGGCAAAAGTAAATATGTATTTTAATACCGGAAACAGGTATAGGATAGATACTGTACTGGTGCAAAAAAACGGCGTTGGTGCTCACCTTGTTACGGATGGTTTGCTTAGAGATATTACCGGTATTCACACCGGGGAAATTTATAATCTTGATGCATTAAGGAGAAGCCAGGTAAGGCTTTACAGAACCGGTTTGTTTAATTCCGTTATCCTTTCAGCCGATGATAAAGATACTACTGACAGCAAAGTGCCCATAAGACTTAACGGTAATATTGGGTTAATGAACGAGCTTTCCCCTGAAGTAATTGTAAATAATCAGCATAGTGCATTTAATGTTGGTCTAGGGTTTTCTTTTATTCAAAAAAATTTTTTAGGTGATGCCAGAAAGCTTACTATTAGTTCCTCTTTTGGCGCGCAGAATATTTTTAACCTGGATGTCGGAAATCTTATTAACCATTTTTCTTTTAGAGATACTACATTACTAGGTTATGTTGATTCGCGTATTATAATCGATCAACCGTATCTTTTCGAAAAGCCTATCTTCGGTACTTGGGAAACTTATGCCACAATAAATAAGCAACTGGATTACAATAATACTCTATATGGCACCAAGTTTACCCTGGAATTTGAACTGCCTACTTATACATTCATAAACCATTTAAGCACAACCTATACTCTGGAGCAGTCTAACGAACTTTACAGGGTTTATTATGATAGTATATCTACAAAACTAGTTTCGGATATTGCCGTAGATGCAGCTTCTACAACCGCAAATAATATATTGTTTCCAACAAGCGGTTATAATCTTACATTTCATTTGGAAGAAGGCAATTCGTTTCCACAGGTAAATTCCAGCGCAGCGGATTTTTATAAGGTTTTACTCGGTGGTTCATATTATATTACCCTGGATAAGCACCAAAATTCAATCGGAGCTTTTAAGCTGAAAGTAGGAGACATTCAAATATTTTACGGGAGCTTTGCAGGTGTTCCCATAAACAGAACATTTTATGCAGGAGGAAGCACCTCCATAAGAGGCTGGGGTAGTAACGAGCTGGTTCCCGAAGGCAGCCAGATTGTTACTGCCATTACCGGTGTTAAAAATTTTAAAGGCGGAACTTTTCTAATAGACGGCTCAATGGAATTCAGAAGAAAATTCGCTGAAGACTTTGGATATGCTTTATTTTTCGACTACGGAAATACATGGCAGGGATATAATCGATTTACATGGAACGGAGTTGCAGTTGCCACCGGTTTCGGATTTAGATATTATACTCCTATTGCTCCGTTTAGAGTTGATTTCGGTTTTAAATTCTATAATCCGAGCAACCGGGAATTTTTATGGCAAAGCTGGGATAAACGTGTTTTAAGAAATGTTGTAGTACACTTTGGAATAGGAGAAGCCTTCTAGATAATAAATAGTTTTGTTTACCTTTATTATTCTTCTTATTTTTGCATTCTATATTTAAAGGAATTTTATGATTTATAGTATGACCGGCTACGGCAAAGGTGATGCCGAAAACGGTAAAATTAAAACCGCTGTGGAGGTTAAAAGCGTAAACGGCAGATATCTGGATATAACACTAAAGCTGCCGGCTTCTTTAATGAATAAAGAATACGAACTGCGGGAGATTATAAAAACAAAAATTAAACGGGGGAAATTACTTGTGTCCGTACAGGTTAAAAGAAACGGCGGCAATGAAGATGATATTTCTTTAAATAAAGACAAGCTTAAAAATTACATCTCCTTAATAAAAGAGATGAAAAAACTTACCAAAAGTACCGAAAAAATAAAACTTGAGCACCTTCTTTTTAATAAAGAAATTTTTGAAACGAATGAACTGGAATTTACAGAACACGAATTTAACGTGCTAAAAAAAGCTCTTAACACCTCCCTTACGGAACTTCTTAAAATGAAAAAGAACGAAGGTAAAGAGCTTGGCATAGATTTAAAGAAAAGAATTGGAATTATTGAAACAAAGCTGGACGAGATTGAAAAAGAATCCGCTGCAAGTGTAAAGGAATATTTTGATAAGCTCCAGGAAAAAGTTCAAACTATTCTGGGTGATATTAAACTGGATAAAGAAAGGCTTGAGCAGGAGCTTGCCATTATTGTGGACAAAGCGGAAATAACCGAAGAATGTGTTAGATTAAGAAGCCACATTAAATTCTTTTTGGAAAGCATAGATAACGAAGATGAGCCCGGCAGAAAATTAAATTTTATTTGCCAGGAAATGAACCGGGAAGCAAATACAATTTCATCCAAAACAATTTCTACTTTAATTACTCATAATGTTGTAAGCATTAAAGAAGAAATTGAAAAAATCCGGGAACAACTGCAAAATATAGAGTAGATGTTGAAAGCCAGTAAAGGAGCTGTAATTGCGGTATCTGCGCCAAGCGGAACCGGTAAGACGACAATTATTAAACAAATTTTAGCCGAGTTCCCGGATATAGTTTTTTCGGTATCCGCCACAACACGTAAAAAAAGGAAAGATGAAATAAACGGCAAGGACTATTTCTTTATTTCCGAAGAAGAATTCAAAAGGAAAATTAATGCAGGCGAATTTGTTGAATGGGAAAAGTTTTACGATTATTATTACGGCACATTTAAAAGCTATATTGACGATAATATAAACAAAGGCTATCCTGTACTTTTGGAAATTGACGTTAAAGGTGCATTGCAGGTAAAAAAAATATATCCCGATGCCGTTTTAATATTTTTTTATCCGCCCGATTTTAAAGAGCTTGCCAAAAGGCTTAAAGGAAGAAAAACGGAAAGTGAAGCTGATTTTAAAAAAAGACTTGAGAGAGCACAAATGGAATTGAGCTTAAAGAATAAATTTGATTATCTTATAGAAAATAAAAATTTGGATTTAGCAGTAAACGAAACTAAAAGTTTAATAAAAAAAATAATTAATAAGGAGAATGTATAGATGGAAATATCACCAGTAGATTTAAGAGTTATAGATGAACGCGCAGCCAATATTTACGAAGGCATTATTGTGGTAGCAAAAAAAGCCCGCCAGATTAATGACGAAAATAAAGTTGAATACAATGCACTCTTAAGTACAATCCCCACATCTGGCGTAGAAGACGATGCAGAAGATATTGAAAACCCTGCACAATTGAAAATTGCACTTGAGTTTGAAAAAAAGGAAAAACCGCACATACAGGCATTAAATGAATTGTTGGATGGGAAAATAGAATATAAATATAAGTAAGCTTCCGGCTTACAAAAATTTTTATTTGCATTTTATAAATGAGCAAAGAAATATTCCATGGGAAAAAAATACTTTTTGGAGTAACCGGATGTATTGCTGCTTACAAGTCCGCACTTTTGGTTAGAGAACTTGTAAAAAACGGTGCGGAAATTAGAGTGGTAATGACTCCTTCCGCAGCGGAATTTATTGCGCCGCTTACTTTTTCTGCATTGTCGCGGAATGAGGTTATTGTAAATATGTTTCCTTCCGATAGGAAAGGTAATACTGCTCTTTCTACAAATCATATAGATAATGCTGTTTGGGCAGACCTAATGATGATTGCACCCGCTACAGTAAATACGGCGGCAAAAATTGCTCATGGTTTTGCAGATAACGCTTTAACAACCCTGGTTTCCGCCCTAAGATGCCCCCTACTGTTGGCGCCTGCCGCAGATGTTGACATGTATAAAAACCCGTTAACCCGGCAGAATTTAGAAAAACTGGAAGAATTGGGGCACTATATTATTCACGCTGAAGAAGGCATACTTGCAAGCGGTCTTTCCGGCAAAGGAAGACTTGCAGGTATTGATAAAATTATGGATGCGGCTGAATTAGTTTTATCGGGATACAAAAAAGATTTTACAAACAAAAATATTTTAGTAACCGCCGGCCCTACCTTTGAAGATATTGATCCCGTTCGCTTTATCGGCAACCGCTCCTCTGGTAAAATGGGTTTTGCTCTTGCCAAAGCTTCGTATTTAAGAGGCGCAAATGTAACTCTTATTACCGGGCAGACCTCCGAAATTTCTTACCCTGAAATAAATCTTGTTAAAATAAGAAGTGCGGCGGAAATGAAAAAAGCTGTGGAAAAAGATATCGTGAATAATGATGTGTTAATTATGTCTGCCGCAGTTGCGGATTATAAACCTTCCGCATTAAATAAAAGTAAAATAAAAAAAGAGGATAAACTTTCATCCGTTCAGCTTACCGAGACAGAAGATATACTTGCTTCACTGGATAAAAAGAATAAATTTGTGGTCGGCTTTGCCCTGGAAACAGACAACGAACTGCAAAATGCACGAAAGAAATTGAAGAATAAAAACCTTGATATGATTGTTTTGAATTCCCTTAAAGATAGAGACAGCGGATTTGAAGTTGATACAAATAAAATTACAATTATAAATAAGACAAACAAAAAAATTACCCTGCCCCTGCTTTCCAAGTTCCAGGCAGCAAATAAAATTTTAAGCGAGATAAATAAAATTATTGATAAATAAAAATATTTATTCGCGTAGGATTCCTAATTTAGTCAGTTCTTGATCTGTTTGAAGTAATATTGGATCGCTGTAATGAACAGCACGTTTTAAAAGATCATTCTTAATTTCACTTAAAGTCTCTTTTATTTTATCGAAATTTAAACTATGATCAACCGGACTCTGTTTGTACCTTTCCAATGCCATCTCATGTCGTACAAGCGTATTGTCCATATTGCCGAGTGAATCTAAAATCAAGTCAAACCGGTTTATAATCTCATAAAATTTCTTAATAAGAGAACCGTTTTCTTTTGACATATAAAGGTACCAATTGTTTTTCTAAATAATAAATTCCAATTTTATGCAATATTCAATTTATATAACGCAAGCTTTACAAGCCAAATCATACTGCGGAATTCAAAATTGCAGATAAAGAATGAGCGATATTTTCTCTGTCGTAAATTCTTATTTTGGATAAATCTGTCCTGAATTTATAAGCGTTGATAAAGAATTCCTTCGCATCCTCATCGTATCCAAACATCATTCCGGCGTTTGCGTTTTCAAGAATTTGTTTCACTTCAATGTTATCATTACCAAAGGCAATAATAGGTTTTCTGGTTCGCAGATATTCAAATAATTTTCCCGGTACGTGCCGCGGTTCCGTTGCACACATAAGCAGGTAAGAAGCTTTGTTTAATTCCTTCAGCATTTTTTCATAAGGAAGAAAGCCCATAAATTCAGTATAAGGCAACAAGCCGTTCTCTTCAATTGTATCCTTTATTCCGGGGCTAACCGTTCCAATAAATTTTATTTTTAATTTTCTTCCAAGTTCAATTTCTTTTTTTACATTTTGCCAGAATTTTGGTGTATTCTGAAAATCAAATATATTTCCGGCGTGAACAAGGGTCTGTATTTCCGTATTATTAATTACATTGCTTTCCTGAACAGTAAAATTCATGAAGTCACTTTCATTATAACCCCAATAAAGCACATAAGATTTTTCCTTAAGAAACTCATATTTCTTAATGTAATCTTCCTTCATGGTGTTTGTAACAAAAATAGATGCACCGGAATTCATAAGCACTTTCTTTTCCATATAATTATCAATTGCCAGCGTAGGTTTGCTTCTCTTAAAATTTTTATAATATATTATATCAACCCACGGGTCTATGAACACCGGGTAATGGGGCACATTAAATTTTTTACTTAAACTCATTCCTACAAGGTGCGAGGTATGCGGCGGGCCTATGGATACCACTGCATTTATTTTTTCTCGCTTGAATAATTCTACTCCGCCTTTTACACCCGGATAGTACCAGGCAGCCCTTGCATCGGGAATAAAAAGATTCATCCGGATCCAGATGGAAATTTTATGTGTTAAACTTTTGTTGGTTTTGGATATTGTTTCCGACGCAATTAACTGCTCATCTTTTTTCTTACCTATAAATTTTTTATATAATGAAAATGGCTCTAACGATGCGGTCTTTTTTACAATCATCACCGGGTCTATTTCTTTTAGAAGACTTTCATCCTTACCGGAAAAGGTATCTTCTTTTATGGTTAATACAAGCGGCTGCCAGCCGAACTTTGGCAAATGCTTTATAATATATAAAGGCCAGTGAAGTGAGGCTTTGCCTGAAGGCGGCCAAAAATATGTTACGAATAGTACTTTATTCATTTGTTGTTATCGTTTTAAATAAATTCCGGTTTTTAATTTTATGGATGAAGTTTAGTTGCCGGCTTAAATGTGCTTCATAGCGCAATTATTAAAGATACCGGCTTTTGCAAATTTTTTTTTATGCAAATTTAAATATATTATACCCAAAATTAAATTTTTGCAGATAACCATGTTAATTGATATTCAAACATCTCTGCCGCCTAATAAATTTTCGCAGCATAGTATTGCTGAAGAATTAAAAAAAATAATTGCGGTAAGGCCAGCAATTGCCAGGATGGTAGATTCTGTTTCCAACCATTCTCAAATAGAAAGCCGGTACCTAATTGTACAGGATGCAAATGAATTTGCCGAAAATAAATTTTACCTGGAAGGATCCAAATATAAAAACCCCGATACAAAGTCCAGAATGATTGAATATGAAAAATGGTCTAAAAAATTGGTAAAGCAAGCCGTTGGTAATTTGCTGGAAAAGAATAAAACTAATCCGGATAATATTAGAAGAATAATTACCATATCGTGCACCGGTTTTTTTGCACCGGGGCTGGATAATTTTTTAGTCGAACAATTCGGCTTACCTTATTCGGTTAAAAAAACGAATATAGGATTTATGGGATGTGCAGCCTCCGTAGTAGGCTTTTCTTCCGTACTTGATGCAATGAACAGAACTAGCGCTAATGAAAGTAACATTCTTTTGGTATCGGTTGAGTTATGCAGCCTTCACCTGCAGGTTGAGCCCACAAAAGATAATATTCTTGCAAATATGCTATTTGCCGACGGATGTGCCGCAGCTTTATTCTCAAATAAAAAAACAGATAATGAAAATTCTAAATTAAAATTGATTTCCACCGATTCCGTTTTATTTAAAAATTCTGCCGAATACATGGGCTGGAAAATAGGCAATACGGGATTCGAAATGATTTTATCTTCCGAGTTACCAAAAATAATTCTTGAAGAAGCAGTTCCCGCATTAAAAAAAATTATTACAGGTAAAGGCATAAACCCCGAATCTATTAAATACTGGGTACTGCATCCGGGCGGAAGAGCAATACTCGATTCGCTTCAAACAGGGCTGGCATTGCCCGATGATAAAATGCTGCCTTCCAGATACGTTCTTAAAAATTTCGGGAATATGTCTTCTGCATCTATTCTGTTTGTTCTAAAAAGGATTTTGGATACCGAAAAAATTTCACAAGGAGATTATTGCTGCGCTGTTGCTTTTGGACCGGGGCTTACAATGGAAGCTGCTCTGTTTAAAGGCGAATAATGTTTATTAACAGAAGCTACGAACCGGAATTAATGGATAACTTTTCCATAACCGATAGCAGGGTTGATCAGGCATTAATTGAGCTTAAAATTATTAATAAATATCTTGGGGGAAATAATGCTTCTCAAATAGGAATTAAAGAACTTCTGAAAAAAACTCCCCGTAGTTCCTGCTTAAAAATACTTGATGCCGGCTGCGGTGCTTCCGATATTGTTTTGCCCATTCAAAAATTTTGTTCTCAACTGAAGATATTCGGTCTGGACATAAACCTGCGCACTTGTTCTTATGCAAAAAACCATTCGCCAATTTTAAATATAACATGCGGAAATATTTTAAAAGTTCCTTTCAAAAATAATTCTTTTGATATGGCACATGCTTCCCTTTTCTTTCATCATTTTAAAGAGAAAGAAATAAAATATATTATTAAAGAACTGATGGATGCAGTTAATTACGGAATTATTATCAATGATTTAAGGCGATCGGTTATAGCGTACCTGGGTATAAAGGTTTTAACGTTTTTGTTTTCGCAAAGTAAGTTTGTAAGAAATGATGCCCCGCTTTCCGTAAAAAGAGGATTTGCTAAAAATGAATTATTAAAAATATTAAAAGAATTGGGAATTAAAAGCTACCGGATAAAAAGGATGCATTTGTTCCGGTGGCTTATTATAATATACAAATATGAAACCAACCGAATTTGAAATTGCAATAATAGGCGGCGGCCCGGCCGGTGCAACTGCGGCAATGATGTTGTCCGATATGGGCATTGAGGTTTGCCTGGTTGAAAAGAAAATTTTTCCCCGGGAAACTTTATGCGGCGAATTCCTTTCCGGTGAAGTTATTAGTGAAATAAAAAAACAAGGTCTTTATAAAGAGTTCCTAAATCTTAGCCCAAACAAAATTGAATCTTTCGGGTTTTTTAGGAATGAAAAATTTATTTCTGCAAGCCTTAATTTTCCGGCATTCGGATTAAAGCGATCTACTCTGGATAATTTTTTACTTAATACCGCACAAAGTAAAGGTACAGTTATTTATATGCCTTATGAGGTTAAGGAAATCAAAAGAGATAATAAATTATTCAAATTAAAAGCATTAAAAAAAAACGGAGAAGGAATTAACATATCTTCCAGGTTTGTAATTTCTGCATACGGCAAACAGAATTTTCTGGATAAAATGTTAAAACGAAAATCTGCTTACTACCAATCGGGAATGAACGGAGTTAAATTTCATCTTGAGAAAAGTAAATTAAAAAATTATGATGACCGGGAAATAAGAATTTATTCCGCACCCGGTATATATTGCGGATTAAATTCGGTTAATAACAACCAGGTTACAATTTGTTTTTTATATAATAAAAGAACAGACTATTCACCACCGAGGAAAAAATTAATAAAATTCATTTCATCAAATAAAAATTTTGAAAATTTATTTGTTACTAACTATGAAGAATTGTTAAATGCAGTTCCGCTATATGGGACCGGTAATATTTATTTTGGGACAAAAGGGCTGATTAATAACGGCATGTTTATGATAGGCGATGCTGCGCGTGTAATTGCTCCGCTTGCAGGAGACGGCATAGCAATGGCTTTGCAGTCTGCTAATCTTGCTGCGGAATTATTAGCAGGTACTGCAAAAGGCAGGTACTCTTTTACAGAAGCGGCCGAAAAATACTCCTTTCAATGGAAAAAACTTTTTAACTTAAGATTACTAACTGCCTCTTCACTTCAGTTTATAATTTTATCCCGTTTATTTAATGGTGCGGGAATAGAAGTTGTAAAAACACTACCGGGGCTGATGCCGGCTTTTATAAATTTAACCAGAGCGTAAAGTATGTCTCAACTTATGTACCTCATCTTTTGTAAATATTTTTTATATTTGAAAAAGAGAAAAAATTTTTACTTTTTATATGGAATTAAATTTAAAAAATCTTCAGAAGTTTATAGTTGTCGGCGACAGGGTTTTGGTTAGGCCGGAAGAAAACACCGGCAGAACGACAAGCGGACTGTATTTACCGCCGGGAGTTTCCGAAAAAGAAAAAATTCAGAGCGGCTTTATAATTAAAGCCGGACCTGGCTACCCGGTTGCAACTCCGGCAGATGAAGAACCATGGAAAGAATCCAAAGAACCTGTTAAATATATTCCGCTTCAGGCAAAGGAAGGAGACCTTGCAATTTTTCTGCGCAAAGAAGCTTTTGAAATAGAATTTGAAAAGGAAAAATTTCTTATTGTCCCCCAATCCGCTGTTTTATTATTAATTAGGAATGATATTTTTTAGATTTTGATACGGCAGCAGGGGAGTTGTACGCTGTCTAAAGATTATTCAAATCATCGTTGACCCACATTCATAAAAAGCAATTCCTAGCCAATTTTATCATTTTGACGAACATACAACATTTAACCCTACTGCCTTAAATACGTGTCTTACAACAATTCGCACCGGTTTAATGTATAAAAATAGTAAGACTCCAAGAAAGCTTTTGCCGGCCGTAGTGTTTTTTGTACCTGTTTATATAAAGAATAAAATCTTATTAAGGAAATATTTAATCCGCCAGCTTTTATCTCCAATGGTTCCATAATCTATTTTATTCACTTCATCTAAAGGTTCTTCGTACGAAGAAGGCGATGAATTAAAAGAATTCTCCTCTGTTATTTCATCATGCCCGGCAAGAACGTAAAATTCAAGAACTTTCAAATCTTCGTTGCCGGAAACGGGCAATCTTAAGTCATTACATTCTTCAATTAATTCTTCTTTTTTAATCAGTATGTCTGCGTTCATCGTCTCATCTCAACATTTGAAGTTAAATATTATTCCCACCAGCTTAATATGTTAAAACTGGAAGATTTTAAATTGGCTTTAGCAAGATTTATTGCCTGACTGGAGTAATAGAATCCGGCATTGCCGGTTGCCTGGAAGTTAATACTTTCCCCTACAAAAATGGCAGCTCCGTAGATTCCGGCATTACCTGTTGTCTTAGTAGTAATTTGAGATTCTCCGTAGGCAATTAAAATACCGTCGAAAGTAAAATTACCACTCAGGGAAACATTACCGTTTACAACCATTATTCCGCATCCGCTTGCAGTACCTGATAGATCCACATCTCCGTTAACATAGGTAATTTTGGGGCTGGCCGGCGTACCAAGCACAGTGCCGGTTGAATAAGTACCCGTGGGAAGCGTATAGTCTGCCGCAAATATATAATTTTTTGTAAGTTCATTCCAATTAGTAGTATCCGGTACCGATCTTACACTCGGTGCACCGCCTTCACCTAAAATAGCATTGGATATTTTAGGCTTTACATCGTTAATAATGTAAGCACTGTCGGCTGAATTGTCTACAGCTATTCCCGGTAATGGGGTTCCCGGCCCGGGCGTGCCGTCAATGTTATGATCGTTCCCGTCTATATTCATATTCCCGTTCATATTAATGTCCAGATTGTTTGATGAAATATAAATTGAAGAATTTATGTTTGGGAATTGAACCGGTTTCCTTACGCCTTTAATTATTGTGGTGTGCGTAACTTTATTAAATGTACCAACCGAAACAATGGTTAGTGTGTCTGTGTTGGAAATAGTAACACTGTAACTGCCGCCCATAAGATTATTATCAGGAAAACTGCCGTATAACGATTTGTCTAATCTTAGTCTTTCCAGAAAAATTTCTATGCCGGAATTTGAAATTAGCCTGGCCTGAGTTTCGTTATAATAGTTTAAGGTAGTATCTAGACCGCGGTTTGTATTTGCATTCAAGTTTACAATTAAAACGCCAATTAAAACCGCCATACCCAATACAAGTATAAGAATTCCTTTTCCCATGCTAAATATTCCTCGGATTAATAGTAACTTCCCAATATGTTTTTGCGTAAGTAGAATCTACTTTATCAGGTGATTCCACCCATATTGCAGCTTTAATAAATTTAATACTGTCCGGTACAGTTGCAGGCTTTTCAATTGAATTTAAATAATAAAATTTTAGACTTGTAAGCCCAAGTGAAGGCCCCTTGGAAGTATCGCCGTTGATTATCATATACAGAATTCTATCATGCGGATTTGGAGTTGATGTAACCTGCATGGAATCGCTTGTTGTTAAAGTAACAGTATCTATAACACCGCTACGGTATATATCCGAATAAAAAGTAAATTGATGTAAAGAAGCAGTTTTAATCGGAAAACCGTGATAATTATAACCAACCTTCCTGATGTCGTAATTTAATATGTCAGCTATTGTCTTAGCATTTTGCTGCAATCTTAATCCCGAATCCGATTTAAACTTGGTTTGGCCGGAATAAATATTAAGATTCAAAACAGCCAGCAGAACTATTCCGCCAACTAGCGAAGCTCCTAGTATGTCTAGAATTGTATTCATTACTTTAAGGTAAAAATTGATGATAAACTAACCGAATGCTTTAGAAACGGACTGGAAACTGTAACAGTTGCTTTTTTAAAAAATGTTTGAGTTGAACTGACTACATCGGGATCACTAGAATCAACATATACAACTGAGCATGATACGTAATATGTTTCAAAGTAAGGTTTGGTAACTGTATCCTTAAAACCGTTATAATCGTCAACATCATTAAAATAAGGATAAATTTCACCGGAATCCGGCCCAAGGTTGGCCGGCGGAGTTAAACTTGCCGGGTTAGTTGTTGGAAATTCCACGGTTGTTTGGTCAAAACTTTTTTGCTTAATCTCTTCAATTATGTTGTCGGATATTGAAAACGCAGTAAGGTACATTTGATTTTCCATATCGGATGTAGAAGTATCCAGAACAGTGGAATTAAAATTTAGGGATACAATTGCTAATAAAAGCATTGCTCCGATAGTTAAAATAGTCTGGATATTACTCATACTTAAAAATTCTATGTATAAAAAAAGTATAACTTAAAGCCCGTTAAATATGGAAACAATTATTATGCCGCATCAAATGATATTTTGAAATTGAATTTTCAGCGAAAAATCGAAACAATTGTCGGTCTTACAAAAAGCGGGTAAACGACATACGACAAAACTGACGTCAGATTTGTCGGTTAAAGGTAAATTTTACCAATAAAAAATAGTTGAAATAAATTGTTTTCTCACTCTCCTTAATACCTAATCAAATTTATTTTCTCAATGAAGTTGTACAGGTTGATTTTTGTAAATTCCTCCGGTTCTTTAGGAATTTCCTTTCCCAACTGTAGCATAACAATTTTCGGTACCTGAAAAATATTCATATCATATCCAATTTGAATGTAATTGCTGATTTACAAGGAAATAATCGATAAATTGTCTTATATTCACATTATTAAATTTTGTAATAACAATGACAGGCAAGGAATTAATAAAAAAATACAACAATCCTGCAAATTTTTTTAACAGGGATTTAAGCTGGGTTGAGTTTAACAGGCGCGTATTGGAAGAAGCTTTGGACCCGGGTCTTCCGCTTCTAGAAAAAGTAAAATTCATTTCTATATTCCACACAAACCTGGATGAATTTTATATGATAAGGATTTCCGGTTTGAAGGAGCAGATTGCTGCAAATGTTTCCGAACCAACCATAGACGGTTTAACTCCTTTAGCTCAGCTTCAGCAAATTGAAAAAACCCTGCAGCCTATGCTTAAGCAGGTTCTGGACTTATGGAAAAATGAAGTTGTACCCGCTTTAAGAGAATATAAAATTGACATAGCCGCTTATGATGACCTAAGCAATGACGAGAAGAAAGTATTAAATGAATACTTTAAAAAAGAAATTTATCCCGTTTTAACTCCCCTCGCTTTCGATCCGGGCAGGCCGTTTCCTTATATCTCCAATTTAAGCTTAAGCCTTGCCATACTTGTTAAAAAACCAAACGGCGAAAACCATTTTGCGCGGGTTAAAGTACCAAACATTTTGCCTAGATTAATGCAAATTGATAATATAATTAATCCAGGGAAAAAAATTCAAACCAACGGGTATTTTAGTGCAAAGTTTATTTGGCTGGGGGATTTAATAAATGCAAACCTACCCGTGCTGTTCCCCGGCATGGAAATAGTAGAAGCACATAGGTTTAGAATTACCAGAGATACGGATATTGAACTTCAGGAAGATGAAGCCGACGACCTTTTGAGAGTTATTGAAGAAAACATTAGGCAGAGAAGATTCGGCTCTGTTGTTAGGCTGGAAGTTGAAGAACAAATGCCGGAGTTTATGCTGGAGACTTTAATTGTTAACCTGCAAATACGAAGAGAGGATGTTCAGGTATTCAAAGGCCCATTGGGATTAAGCGATGTAATTACTCTTTACGATTTACCGGTTCATCATTTAAAATCCAAACCTTACTACCCGGTAATACCGAAGATATTCGACAGCGATGAAGATATATTCACAATTATAAAGCATAGTGATTTGATGCTTCATCATCCTTACCATTCCTTTACTCCGGTAATTGATTTTATAAAGCAGGCATCCAGAGATCCCGAGGTACTAGCTATAAAGCAGACGCTTTACCGTGTTGGTACGGATTCGCCCATTGTACGATGCCTTATAGAAGCGGCAGAACGCGGCAAGCAGGTTGCCGTTCTTGTGGAACTTAAAGCAAGATTCGATGAACAGAATAATATTTTTTGGGCAAGAGAACTTGAAAAAGTGGGAGTTCATGTTGTATACGGCCTTGTTGGTTTAAAGACCCATGCAAAAATGACTCTTGTTGTCCGACGTGAAACCGAAGGCGTTAAAAAATATGTTCATCTTTCTACCGGTAATTATAATACAACTACAGCAAAGCTATATACAGATTTAGGATTTTTTACATGCAATGAAGAAATCTGTGAAGATGTTTCCGATATATTCAATTACTTAACTGGGTATTCCAAACAGACGGAATTTAAAAAATTATTTGTTGCTCCAATCAACATGCGGGAAAAATTTATCTCGCTCATTCAAAGAGAAATTGATAATGTAAAAGCAGGCGGCGAAGGGAAAATAATTTTTAAATTGAATGCACTCGTTGACCCCGCAATTATATCCGCACTTTACGAGGCTTCCGGAGAAGGTGTAAAAATTGATATAATAGACAGAGGCATTTGCTGCTTAATCCCCCAGACAGAAGGCATAAGCGAAAATATAAAAGTTATAAGTATTGTCGGAAGATATCTTGAGCACAGCAGGCTTTATTATTTTTATAATAACGGAGCAGAAGATATATATTTAAGCAGCGCAGATATGATGCAGAGAAACCTGGATAGAAGAGTAGAAATTGCATTTCCTATTGAAGATGCGAATTTAAAAACCGATTTAATTAAAACTCTCCTGAAATTTTCTTTAAAAGATAATTTGAAGGCAAGAGCACTCGGTGCGGATATGAGATATAAAATGAGGCATCCGTTGGACGGGGAGAAACAAATAGATTCCCAGGAATGGCTTATGAACCACACCTTAAAGCAGGCAGGCAAATTTATTAAACCAAAACTGTAACAATAAAATTTAAATTTGTATCCTTTCGATTCTTTCTTTAAGTTCACGTTTGGCTTTTGATTTTTTTCTCTAACGATTAAAATAAATCAAAACATTTCAGAGGAAATTTTTTAAGTCCAATCACTTTTATAAGATAAGAGCAGCAAAAATGTAGTAACCGGTAATTTAAATATAGAAGATCAGCCGATGAGGAAGTTTCTGTTTCACTTTAAATTCGAACTTACTACTGCCCGCAATTTTACATGGGGAGACGGTTTAGTAGTTATCGGTTTGGTTGCAATTATATATACCGGAGTCCATTTGGCAATTTATACGCCTGCCGTTATTAAAGGCCCGGAAATTTCCCTTGCCCCGTCTGCACTTCCCTGGTATACATTACTTTCAATTACCAGAATGGCCGCTGCATATTTCCTTTCCATTTTGTTTTCTATTACCTACGGGAGAATAGCAGCTTATAATACAAAGGCGGAAAAATTTATGCTGCCGTTGTTGGACGTACTTCAAAGCGTGCCCATATTATCTTTTCTGCCCGTTGTTGTTCTTAGCTTGAGGGCTGTTCTGCCTCAAAACGTTGCTGCGGAACTTGGTTCAATTGTTTTGATTTTTACAAGCCAGGTCTGGAATATGACTTTTTCGTGGTATCAATCTTTAACTACTATTCCGTCAGAGCTAAAGGAAGCCGGCTCAATTTTTCGGTTTAACAGTTGGTTTAGGTTTAAAACACTAGAGGTTCCGTTTGGAACTATAAGCCTAGTGTGGAACAGTATGATGAGCTGGGCCGGCGGCTGGTTCTTTTTAATGGCGGCAGAAATTTTTACTGTGGGAGATAAGGACTTTAGACTGCCTGGCCTGGGTTCATATCTTCAGCAAGCCGCATCTACCGGAGACTATAAGGCTATCGTATGGGGAATATGCACTTTAATTTTTGTTATTGTTGTATTGGACCAATTGATTTGGCGCCCGCTTCTTGCATGGTCAGATAAGTTTAAACTTGAAACAACTGAAGGCGAAGATTCGCCTACCTCGTGGTTTTATGATGCACTGATGGATGCTAATATAATTTACTGGACAGAGGAACATATATTACAGCCGATTAAAGAAAAAATAGATCATTGGTTTAACAAACGTTCTTATGTTCATAAAGAATCGGAAAGAAAATCTGCTTTTTCCAAAATTTTATTTAGATTTATTGAGGTAATAATTATACTGGCGCTTTTATACGGTGCTTATCTTGCCGCACTTATGTTAACAAATATTCCTCCGCTTAAATGGGGGGAAATCGGAATCGGGCTGCTGGCAACTTTAACAAGAGTTGTTGCCGCATTAATAATTGCCCTGGCCTGGGCGGTACCGCTCGGTGTTGCAATCGGTACAAACAAAAAATTATCTTCTTTTCTTCAACCGGTTGTTCAAATAATGGCATCAATACCCGCTACCGCACTTTTCCCGGTCTTTCTGCTTTTTCTGTTGGCATTACCGGGCGGTTTAAACATTGCTGCTGTTTTATTAATGCTGCTTGGAACCCAATGGTACCTTTTATTCAATATAATAGCGGGGGCAAGTGCTATTCCTCAGGATTTGAAATATACCGCAACACTGCTTCACGTTAGTAAATTTCAAAGATGGAAAACATTAATTCTTCCCGCATTATTTCCTTACCTAATAACAGGCTCAATTGCTGCAAGCGGAGGCGCATGGAACGCCAGCATAGTTGCCGAGTATGTAAACCTGGGCGGGAAGACTTTTAAAACAAATGGAATAGGTTCGCTTATTTCCGAAGCAACTGCCGCGGGTAACTACCACCTGCTGCTAGCTTCAACTCTTGCTATGGTGTTAACGGTTGTACTTATAAACAGATTTGTATGGAGAAAACTTTTTAGATTGGCCGAAGAAAAATATAAACTTGAATAGCATCAGTAGTCGAATTTTTATCCGTCGAAAAATAGTTCTTACCAAAACCGGATTTTTATGGTTAGATTTTTTCTTTAGTTTTATATGGCAATTTTTAAATTATGGTATTGTAAACGCAGATCATTCAGCTATTCAAACATTCATTCAATTATGGTTGCGCCTACTTACAATCATTGAAAAGATTGTAAAAAATTTAAATGAAATAATTCGGGTTGATTTTTATGAACAATATAATAAAAAATAATGAGCCGCTTTTAAGATTAATTAATGTTAATCAAACCTACGGCTCGGGCAACAGGCAGTTTACTGCTGTTAAGGATATAAACTTAACAATAAAAAAAGGCGAGTTTGTTGCACTGTTAGGCCCTTCCGGATGCGGTAAGAGTACTTTGTTAAGAATAATTACCGGCCTGCAGCAGCCTTCGCAAGGTACGGTTCTATACAAAGGAAATAAACTTACCGGTGTTAACCCGCGTGCTACTATAGTATTTCAATCCTTTGCTCTTTTTCCATGGCTTAATGTTTTGGAAAATGTGGAAGTTGCTTTAAAAGCTAAAGATGTTCCGGTTAAGGAAAGGAACACTCGTGCACTGGAATCGCTTGACAGAGTCGGTCTGGATGGATTTGAAATGGCGTATCCGCGGGAACTTTCCGGAGGCATGAGGCAAAAAGTCGGGTTTGCACGCGCCATGGTTGTTGAGCCGGAACTGCTGTGCCTTGATGAACCTTTTTCCGCACTTGATGTTTTAAGCGCAGATAATTTAAGAGGAGAATTACTCGAGTTATGGACAAGCGGGAAAATTCCTACACAGGCTATTTTAATGGTAAGCCATAATATTGAAGAAGCAATTTTTATGGCAGATAGAATTATTGTTATGGATAAAAATCCGGGAAGGCTAATTTCAGATCTTGTTATAGGGCTGCCGCACCCAAGGCAAAGAAAATCGCAGGAGTTCCAGATTATAGTTGATCAGGTTTATGCAATTCTTGCCGGACAAACACAACCAGAAAATATTGAACTTGGTACCGCACCCGGTGAACCGGGGCTTACAAGAAGAATTCCACACGTTGTAATAGGTAATATTGCCGGAATGCTGGAGTTCATGCTTGAATCTACAAATAAAAAGTTCGATATCTACTTGCTTGCCGATGAACTTGCAATAGATTCCGATGAACTTTTACATTTAACGGAAGCTGCCGAACTTCTCGGCTTTGCAACTATAAGCAGCGGTGATATTATGCTTACTCCTTTGGGTGAGACGTTTGCAGAAGCAAGCATTACAGCACGTAAAGAAATTTTTGCTTCAAGAGCCAAAAGAATTCCTATTTTCGAATGGTTAATTACACTGCTGCGCCTTGCAGAAAAACAGGAACTGCGCCGGGAAATGGTATTAGAAGCGCTCCAACAGGACTTCCCGGAAGAAGAAGCAGAAATGCAATTTGATACTATTATTAACTGGGGTAGATATGCTGAGATTTTTGTTTACGATGACGACGAAGAAATGTTATACCTGGAACAAACCCCGGTTACTTAATTATACTCCGGTTACTTAATTATACTCCGGTTAATTAATTACAATCCTGTTGCTTAATTAACCTTTTGCATTCACAATAACTTAATATTTTATTAAGTTTGAAAGTAATTTTGAAAAAGAAAGGATGCAAATGGCAGATTTAACTAAAAGCGGAATATTAAATGCATTAAAAAAGGTTGACGATGCAGGCTTTAATAAAAACTTACTAATTTTAAATTCAATTAAAAAATTTGAAGTTAAAGGAAACGATTTATTTTTAGACATATCAATTGCAATGCCTGCTAATGCGGCAAATGAAGGACTAAAAGGGAAATTTATCCGTACTCTAAAAGAGGAATTTCCGTCTCTTCAAAAAATCGAAATAAACATAGAGACAAAAGTAACCAAGCATAAGGATGCAAGGAAAAATTCAATTCTTCCGGAAGTTAAAAACACAATTGCCGTAGCAAGCGGCAAAGGAGGCGTAGGGAAAAGCACTGTTGCCGTTAACCTGGCGGTTGCACTTGCCAAAGACGGTGCTTCCGTCGGTTTAATTGATGCGGATATTTACGGGCCCAGCATACCTTTAATGCTTGGATTAAAAGACAAACCGAAAGTCTATCAAAACCAGCAGAACATGAAAATAATTCCGCTTTCCAATTACGGAGTTAAAGTAATTTCAATCGGGGTATTGGTGGATGATAATACACCGGTAATTTGGCGCGGGCCAATGGCAAGCGGTGCAATTAAGCAATTTATGTCCGATGTTGACTGGGGCGAACTTGATTATCTTGTTTTTGATATGCCGCCCGGAACCGGTGATATTCAGTTAACACTTGTTCAAACAATTCCGCTTACAGGCGCAGTTGTTGTTACTACACCCCAGGAGGTTTCTTTAATTGATGCAAGGAAGGCATTAAAAATGTTTTCCAGGGTAAATGTGCCGGTTCTTGGTATTGTAGAAAACATGAGTTATTTCATCGCCCCGGATACAGGCAAGAAGTACGATATTTTCGGCAGCGGCGGCGGTACAAAAGTTGCCAAAGAACTGGAAACAGAATTCCTTGGCGGTATACCGATCGATCCGAGAATTCGAATAGGCGGCGATACCGGCATTCCAATGGTGTATGATGACCCCGAATCCGAGCATGCAAGAATTATTACAGGTATATCCAGAAGTCTTGTTTCGATTATCAATGTTAGAAATTTAAGTGAAGATTCTAATTCCAAAATTGAAATATCACTTGGAGATGACGAATAAATTAACCGGTTTTTTCAACAGAGTGCGGCAAAGTAATAAATAATGGCTGATGCGAATATAAAAGAAGATGTAATTAAAGCCCTGGATACAATTAGGCCTTTCCTTCAAGCCGATGACGGCGACATAGAGCTAATTAACATTACGGGAGATTCAATTGTAGAGGTAAAATTAACCGGTGCATGCAGCATCTGCCCCATGTTTCAAATGACCTTAAGAGCGGGCATTGAAAGATCTTTAATGCGGCAGGTTCCGGGAATTAAAAGAGTTGAAGCTGTAAATTAATAAGGTATTATGGCAGAATTAACCGGACGAAGAATAATAAGGTTTATAATCTGGACTGTATTAGCAGTTCTTGCCTTATATTTTCTATATTATATATCCAGCATTCTAATAATAATTGCCGTTTCGGTACTCCTTGCATTTATCTTTGAGCCCTTTGTTAAATTTCTGGTAAACAAAGGCTTGTCAAGGTTAACTTCAACTTTAATAATTTTTGTTGTTACGGTTTTCCTGGTTTATCTTGGGTTATCTTTTATTGTTCCTAAGCTTGTTTACCAGATGAACCAGCTTGTAAATACACTTCATGTTAGCACACTTCACGAACAAATTCTATCACTCGAAAAAACTATTTTTAAATATCTGCCGTTTTTAAATTACGGAGACCTTTCAAAAAAAGTTGAAGAGTTTATTTCATCCGGTGTAATAAATTCATTCGATAAAATCTCCACCTTGCTGTCCAGTATAATTTCGATAATAACCCTGGTTGTTATTGTTCCGTTTATTACCTTCTTTTTACTTAAGGACAGCAGGCTAATTCTACACGGAATTTTACAAATGGTGCCGAACAAATACTTTGAAATGTCTTACTGGATATTAAAAAAAGTTTCAATCCAACTGGGAAGGTTTGTCCGCGGCTGGATATTTGATGCGGCATTTGTAGGCCTTTTCTGCGGAGTCGGATATTATATCCTGGGTATAAAAAATGCCCTCCCTCTCGGATTAATCTCGGGGTTGGGGCATCTAGTGCCGTACTTTGGGCCTTTTATAGGCGGCATACCTGCAATAATAATTTCCGTAATACAGTACGGTAATTTTTCCCAGGTACCGTTCATTATATTATTGATACTAATTGTTTATGCAGTTGATAACGGTGTTGTTCAGCCTTTTGTGTTTGCAAAAAGTGTGGATATGCACCCTGTTGTTATTATTCTTTTAATATTAATTGGAAGCCAGCTTATGGGTGTAATCGGAATGCTGCTGGTTATTCCGTTTGCTACGGTTGTACGCACTGCCGCAAAAGAAATTTATTTTGCCTACAAAAACTATAAGATTGCCCGGCAATAAAAAAATTACGCTTCCTGCATAAGTTTTTTAATTACTTCCACGGAATTAATTCCATCTGCTTCCGCACTAAAGTTAGTAATAATTCTATGCCTCAAAACCGGGATCAGGGAAGTTTTTACATCGTCTATGTTTGGAGAAAACCTGCCTTGCGTAACAGCTCTTGCCTTTGCAGCAAGAATTAAATACTGGGATGCTCTGGGTCCGGCCCCCCAGCTTATCCATTGTTTAACAAACTGCGGAGAGGACTTGTCTTCCGGCCTGGTTTTATTAACAGCCTTAACCGCAAACTCTATTACATTTTCTGCAACGGGTACTTTCCTTACCAGTTCCTGGAAGCCGGTAATTTCTTCGGCAGAAACAATTTTGGAAAGGACAGGCAGGTATTCGCTTGTAGTTGACTGCACAATTTTTACTTCTTCGCTGAATGAAGGATAATCCAGCCAGAGGTTGAACATAAATCTATCCAGCTGCGCTTCCGGTAAAGGATAGGTGCCTTCTTGCTCAATGGGGTTCTGAGTTGCAAGTACAAAAAAAGGTTCGGTTAAAGTATAGGAGACTCCTGCTGTGGTTACTTTGTGTTCCTGCATTGCTTCCAATAGTGCGGCTTGAGTTTTCGGAGGCGTTCTGTTTATTTCATCAGCTAGAACAACATTTGCAAAAATCGGCCCGGAAATAAACCTGAAATTTCTTTTCTTTGATACCGGATCTTCTTCAATTAGTTCGGTACCCGTAATATCACTAGGCATAAGATCCGGTGTAAATTGAATCCGGCTGAATTTTAAATCCAGCACTTCGGCAAGAGTTTTAATTAAAAGTGTTTTTGCAAGGCCGGGCACGCCTACAAGCAGGCAGTGACCTTTGGAAAGCAATGAGATTAGCAGCTGGTCTATAATTTCTCCCTGGCCTATAATTACTTTGGCAATTTCTTCTTTAATTTTTTTAACGGTTTCATTTAATTTTTCTACATGTTTAACATCTTCAATTATAACTTCTGTGCTTTCCAATAGCGCTTCCTTTATATTAATATTTTCCAATAAATTGTTTTCTTCAACTGGTCTATCCAGGCTGCATATTCTTTTTGCTTTTTATATTGATCTGCAAGCTTTTGCAATTCGGGGTAATCTGTTTTAAGACTGGCCTGGTGCTGAGGAATTCTTTCTTCCAACAATACGATATGGTAGCCGTAATTTCCCTGGCCGTAGTCAATCCTTTTAGGGTAACTAATCTGCCCGACTTTTAAATTGGATACAAGATCCCTCATAGCAGGATCTAATTGATTTAGATAAAACGTACCCAAATCTCCGCCATACACACTGGAATTTTTGTCATCACTGTATTTTTTTGCATACTCTGCAAATGTACCTTTTCCACTTACAATACTATCTCTAATTGCACTTAGCTTTTCAATTGTGTTAATATCGGCCTGGCCGCCTTTTTTAATTTTTATAAGAATGTGTCTAACATGAATCTTATCCCCTCTTCTCGCAATCATTTGAATGATGTGAAAACCAACGGGAGACTCCACCACATTGGAAATTTGGCCCGGCTTTAATGCAAAAGCTGCAGCTTCAAACTGGGGATAAAACACACCTTTGCCAACCCAGCCTAAATCACCACCGTCTTTGGCACTGCCGGGGTCTTCGGAATATTTTTTAGCCATTTCGGCAAAGTTTGCACCGTGCCTTAGCGAATCCAAAATTGCCTCTGCTTTTGCTTTATCAGCCTCTTTTGCTTTTTCGGTTACTTTGGGTATAAGAAAGATATGGGCAATTTTAACTTTTTCAGGAATAACACCTATGCTGTCTTTATATTGATTAAAGAAAGATTCAACTTCCAGCCTGGATGCGTGAACATCGCCGAATTTTTTCTGTTCAAGCTTTTGAACCATTATCTGTTTGCGTACAGGTTCTTCCAAAGATCTTTTTATTTTTGCAATGGTCATTCCGTATATCTGTTCCACCTTTTCTTTGGATCCGTATTGCTGTTCAAAATAATTTATCTGATAATCTATACGCTGTTTAACTTCGTCATCCGTAACCTGAATTGAATCCAGTTTAGCCTGTGCATAAGCAAGTTTTTCATCAATCATATCATTAAGCACCTGTTTCTCAAGACCAGGCGTATCCGGATCTTCTTTCATTTTTGCAGCTTCCAGCCTAACCTGGTAATCCAATTCACTTTTTAAAATAATCTCGTTATCTACAACCGCTGCAATTTCGTCTGCTACCTGCTGGGCATATAAATTTATTCCTAAAATTGCAAATAAAATAAAAACTATTTTGAACTTCATTTCACACCTAATTTCTAACTTCAATCTCGTTATTTGAATATAAATCTTTGATATAATTTCTAATTAAATTTTCTCTTTCTTCGGCAATAAACCTGTCTTCAGCTTGTTTTTTTACAACTTCAAAAGGAGGAACCGTACCTTTATCGTATTTTTGAATTTCCTGAATAACCGTATATCTGCCAGCTTCGTCGTTAATTACGGTGCTAATTTCGCCAGGATACATACCGGAAACAATTCTAAAAATAGTAACCGGCATAATCTGGTAGTTATAAAGAAGAACACCGGTACTAATTCTTAGAATTGAAGCCTCTCCTTTGAAGACATTTACGGCATTATTCCAATCACTTTCCATAAGAGCCTGCCTAAACTGGATAGCTTTATCCTCGTCATTAAAAACCGCCTCATTTAAATAATATGAATCGTAGAAACGGACGAAATCATTTTTATGCCGGTTAAAATAGTTTTCAATTTGATCCTGCCCGTAGCTTACTTTTTCGTTTTCATAATATTCTTGTACAAGCATAGAGGCAGCAAGTTCCTTTTTAGAATCATCAATAATTCGCTTGAATTTTTCTTCTTTTAATATACCTTTCTTAACAGCCGTTTGATAAAGCAGTTCTCTGTTTATCCAGTTCCTAATTACCTCGCTTTTATAAAGCTTGCCGGCACTGCTTGTATCAATCATCCCTGCAAGTTCCGCTTTTGTTAAATAGGTATTGTTTACCCTTGCAACAAAATTATTGTGAACCGATTTTTTACCGCAGCCATTAATAACAACTGCGGCAGAAATAATAATTAAAACTTTACTTAGTTGGCTTAAAAGCTTCTTCAAGTTTATTATAAAATATTTTAGGATGATATAATTTTTTCAGACTTTCTATGTAATTATTTTCCAGATCTTTGCTTTCAACTTCCTGGTAAGCACCTGAAACTTCGGCTTTGGCTTCTTCGAAAGTTTTTTCCCTGGGCGGTTCTTTTTTAATTAATTCAACAATTGAATACCCGCCTTGATACCTGAAAGGTTTGGAATAATCTCCCGGCTTATTAAGTTTATATGCAGTAGATGCGAGTAAAGACGAGCTGGAATCCTGCAGCCCCCAAACTCCATCTTTGGCTTTGTAGCCGGGACGCTCGGTATATTTTGCTGCCAGTGTATCAAAATTACTCCCATCCTGCAGCATTTTATAATAGTCGTTAATCGCCGAGTCATCTCTAACAAATATTTCCGCAAAATCTACTCTTTCCGGCCACATATAATTCTCCCTATGCTTTAAGAAAAAACTATAAAGCTTAGCTGAATCAATTTTAATTTTGTCCCAGACTTCATCCTGCTGCAGCTTAAAGATGTAAATTCCGTTCCTGTAATTTTGCATTAAATCTTTAAACTCAGGAGTATTCTCGTCAGTTTCCAGTGCTTCCTGCTTTATCATTGCATCGCCGGAAATAACATTTATGCCGTCATTAACAATAACCGGCGTCATTCTTCTACCAGCAAATTTTTGATTAGCATAAAGTTGTTTTATAAATTCGCCTACAGTAATTGAACCGCCGTTATATGTAAAAAGAGTATCGCCTGCAATAGCATTTAGTGCCTTGCTTGGCTCACCCACGGTTACGGTGTCGCTTGCCTTATCAACAGCATTACGAGCCGCCGGATTTAATGTATAGTTAAATTTCTTTTTTAAGCGCGTAACCAGGCTGTCGTAATCGTCCTGGTATCTTTGCTGCATATAAATTTTTTTAAGTTTATCTTTATCCTCATCAAATGTGGGGTAAGGTTTTTTCCCGGTTAGTTTAATAATATGAAAACCGAACCTTGTTTGAACAACACCGGAAATATCACCAACTTTTTTCAGGTTAAAAGCCGCTTCCGCAAAAGGTTCAACCATTTGCCTTATACTAAAATAACCAAGGTCCCCGCCCCGGTCTTTAGATCCCGGATCATCGGAATATTCCTTTGCAAGTTCAACAAAGCTATCCCCTTCTTTAAGTTTTTGCATAACTGTATCAATAACTGCTCTTGCATAAGCAGTATCTATTTTACCTTTTTTATCCCGGTAACCGACAAGAATATGGCTTGCTCTAATTTCCGGAACCCTCGGTCTTTTATCGGTTACTTTTATAATATGGTATCCATACCTTGTTCTTACAACATGAGGATAAACATGGCCGGGCTGTGTGGCATAACATGCATCTTCAAATGATGGCGGAAGTTCACCGGCAGTAATATAGAATAAATCTCCGCCGTTAGGGGCAGAGAACCTGTCCATTGAATATTTTTTTGCCATCTCCGCAAAACTTGCACCGCTTTTAATGCTGTCTAAAATTGCTTCTGCTTTTTCTTCAGCCTGTTTATCGGTAATCTTGCCGGGTACAATCATAATATGGCTTACCCTTAATTCCCATTTTCTTCTTTCATAAAGTTTGTGAATTGCCGGGTCAATTATATTATGCTCGGTATAGTATGAAACCGCAACCTGATTTTTATAATCCTTAAGTTCTTTTTGAAGAGAGGAATCCTGATCGAAACCTCTTACATAAGCATTTCTAAGCTTCATCCTAAAATCCACATACAGATTAAGGAAATTTTTTAATTTTGACAAGCTATCTTCCGAAGCTTTTTTATAACTTCCCGCGTTATTTACGTAAGCTTTTTCAAACTGGCCCATCCTAACTTTTTGATTACCGAATTCTGCAAGGACAATTTGAGAATGCTCCTGTGGCGCACAGGAACTTAAAATAAATGCCAAGGCTAAAGAAAGGATAGTTACAACACGTAACACCATCTACACAATCTCCTTTAATAATTTTAGATTATTTAAATTAAATATTTTAATTATTGAGTTTAAGAAAATCAAGGTAATTTGAATCTCTATTTTACCCTTGTACCGGTTTTAACGGAATTATCAACAGACAAAACATTCAAACCTCCCTGCTCATTTTCAACAGCCAATATCATTCCCTTGGATTCTTGACCCATCAACTTTGCAGGTTTTAAATTTGCAACCAAAACAATTTTCTTATTAATCAGCTCTTCAGGATTGTAGCTTTTTGCAATTCCCGCAATTACTTGTCTTTCTTCGCTGCCGATTTTTACCCTAAGTTTTAAAAGTTTTTCACTTTTCTTCAATTTTTCGGCTTCAATTATTTCAGCAACTTTCAACTGAACTTTCAAAAATTCATCGAATGAAATAAGTTCTGTTTCTTCTTTCTTTTCTTCCGCGCTTTTACCGGATTTTTCAATTTGCCTGTCTATAATTTCGTCTTCAATTTTGGGGAAAATTATTTCAGTTTTATTTAATTGACTTCCGGGTTTAATATTTTCTTTGCCGCAATCTTCCCAGCTGGTTGCTTTGGTATTCAGTAAGTTAAAAATCTTTTCTGATGAGTATGGGATTGCAGGCGAAAGCAATTCGGCAAGCGAGTAAATTGCCTGAATACAAACGTACAGCGTAGTTGCACATTTTCGTTTATCGGTTTTTACGGTTTTCCAGGGTTCGGAATCGTTAAAGTATTTATTGCCTGCCCTTGCAAGATTCATTGCTTCCAGAACACCGTCTTTTATTTTATAAGACTCAAATAATTTCGAAACTTTCCCGGGATACTCCGAAATTAATTTTAACATCTCATTATCAATCTCTGCCTGGGCACCTTTATCTGGTACTTTACCATCAAAATGTTTATGAACAAAAGTTAATGTGCGGTTAACAAAATTTCCCAGTATATCCGCAAGTTCGTTGTTGTTTCTTGCCTGAAATTCTTTCCAGCTAAAGTCCGTATCCCTTGTTTCGGGAAGATTTGCCGCAAGTGTGTATCTTAACGGATCGGCAGGAAATAATTTTAAGAAATCAATTACGTCTATACCCCATTGCCTGCTTTTAGAAAATTTTTTACCTTCAAAATTATAAAACTCATTTGCCGGTACGTTTTGCGGCAGAACATATTTTTCTTTTTCGCCGTCGTTCCATGCCATTAACATTGCGGGAAAAACAATGCAGTGAAAAACAATGTTGTCCTTTCCTATAAAAGCAACATATTTTGTGTTTGTATCCTGCCAATATCTTTTCCACAAATTTTCGTCACCTTTATTTTGTGCCCATTCTTTTGCGGATGAAATGTAACCAAGCACAGCTTCGAACCAGACATAAAGAACCTTCCCCACTGCAGAATCCAGAGGAACTTTAATTCCCCAGTCAAGGTCCCTTGTAACAGCGCGGTCTTCCAATCCTTCTTTAAACCAGCCGCGGCAATACTGAAGCACGTTTTCCTTCCAGCGGTATTTTGCATCCATTTCCGCAATATATTTTTCAAGTCTTTCCTGGTAATTTCCAAGCGGAAAATACCAATGGAATGTTTCCTTCAAAACAGGTGATTCGCCGGTTATTTTGCTTTTTGGATTTTTCAATTCCGTAGGCTGGTACAATGCTCCGCAGTTTTCACATTCGTCGCTGCGTGCCTCTTCGTATCCGCAGTTAGGGCAAGTGCCTTCCACATATCTATCCGGTAAAAACATTTTAGCTTTTTCATCATAGAACTGGAGCGATTTTTTTTCGGTAAGAATTCCGCGTTTGTAAAATTCCAGGAAAAATTCTTTACCGGTTTCATGATGAACCGGCAGGCTTGTGCGCGAATAATTATCGAAGCTCATGCCGAATTTTTCAAATGCTTCTTTATTCAGCTTGTGGAACCTGTCTATTATTATTTTAGGTTTAACACCTTCCTTATCTGCGCTTATGGTTATCGGTACGCCGTGTTCATCGGAACCGCATATAAAAATAATATCGTCGCCTTTCAATCTCTTATAACGGACATAAATATCCGCCGGCAGATATGCACCGCTTAAATGACCGAGATGAATTGGAGCATTAGCATAAGGAAGCGCAGCAGTTACTAATATTTTTTCCCGAAACAAATTATACCTGAATTATTCTGAAAATTGAGTTCAAATATAAGTAATTTTTTGATAGGAATTAAGCAATAAAAAACGGGCTGTTGTTTGTAATCAACTTCTTTACCCGGAAATTCAAAAATTTCATCCTCAGTAAAGAGGCTGCGGGTAAACAATCAAACAACAGCCCTTAGCTTTAATAAATCTACATCAAACAAAGTGCCGGATTATTTTTGAGGTAATTAATTCTTTTTGGTAAAGAATAATAATCTGCACACATTATTATCGTATCATTTTAATAATTGTTTAGGCTTTAGTTTCAAACCGGAACAAATAATAAAATGTTTTTACCGGTATTTATCCTTAATTCACCGAATTATTCTTACATAACTGCCAGCGTATAATTAAATTTGTTCCCGTAATACTATAATAACAGGCTAAAAATGGAACACGAAAAAAATAATTTTAATTCTAGAATATTTGTCGGGCTGCTTTTAATTTTAATCGGGGGATTGTATTTATTAAACACACTTTCGTTAATACAGATAGATGTTTCAGATATAATCTTTTCATTTCCTTTTATAATTTTTGCAATAGGAGTTATCATATTAATTAATTCAAGGAATAAGACATTCGGTTTACTGCTTATATTTGTCGGAGCTTTGTTCCTTGTACCCAAAATTTTTCCCACAGTACATTACAGCAGTAATATTTTATTCCCGGTATTAATAATAGTGTTCGGTGTATATATTCTTTTAAAGCGCCCGATAAACTGGGCATTTTACCATAACCGAATTAAGAATAGAAAAATAAACAGAGATACATTGGATGAAGTTGCAATATTCGGCGGCGGAAATAAAGTAATTATAACCGACAATTTTAAAGGCGGAAATATTACCGCAATTTTCGGAGGCTTTGAAATTGACCTGTCTCAATGCCGCCTTTCCGAAGGTGAAAATGTTATTGACGTTTTTTTATTAATGGGAGGAGTAAATTTTCTTGTACCGAGAGATTGGGATATCAGAGTAAGTGTAGCTCCTATCTTCGGAGGCTTTTCCAACAAGCTTAGGAAAGACCCGGCAATTGCTATTGATACTACACGGACTTTAATAATCAAAGGCGTCACCATTTTAGGCGGCGGTGAACTAAAACCGGTTTATGTATAGTTTAATATGCTTAACAACCCTATCCTGGAAAAAGCCAGGTACTTAATTTTTTATTTCGCAGGCTGGCTTATTTTAGCTGTGGTGGATTTTTGCCTTCTTCACTTCGGCGCCGGATTAATTACAGGAACTGCAATTGTAGACAGCTTTACTTTTGATATGCTTTTAGGTGTATTTGGAATCGGTTATTGGTACCCGGCAAGATATATTTCGCTGGAAGACAGTAAAGTAAAATTTATTTTGAGCCATCTTTTTGAAGGAATTTTTACTTCAATAATGTGGCTTGCAATAGGCTATTTTATAATAACGGTAATTTTTCCTTATACATCCGGGTTCAAGGAATATTTTCAGCATACAATTATCTGGCGCTTTGCAATTGGGGCGCTGTTTTATTACACTATTACATCTTTTTATTATTTGTATATATACTATAATAACCTGCAGCAGAAAATAACGCAAGAAGCCGAATTTAGAAATTTAGTTACCGAAGCCGAGTTGAAAACACTTAAATTTCAGATTAACCCGCATTTTATTTTTAACAGCCTGAACTCAATGAGTGCACTTACTACAATTAATCCCGATAAAGCAAGAGAAATGATTTTGAAGCTGGCGGACTTTTTACGTTTTACACTTGCAAATAACGACGTTCAAAAAAATACTTTAGGCGAAGAATTAAGAAATATAAAATTATATCTTGACATAGAAAAAATCAGGTTTGAAGATAAGTTTGATTATGTTGAAGAAGTAGAAGACAGCTGCAAAGATATTTTTATCCCGGCAATGATATTACAGCCGCTTTTTGAGAATGCAATAAAACATGCCGTTTATGAAGCGCTTGAAAAAGTTACTTTAAAATTAACCTGTAATAAGGAAAAAAGTTATTTTAAAATAATACTTCAAAATAACTTCGACGAGTCGGCGCCTTCTCCCAAGGGTGCAGGAATAGGAATTCAGAATATTAAAAACAGACTTAAACTTATATACAACCAGCCCGAGCTTTTGCAGGTTAAAAAAGGAAAAAACCTCTTTACCGTTTTATTGTATATACCAATTTAAGTGTTTATAATTTAAACTTAAAAAATTAATTTACGTATTAGGTTTTGCTAATTATCCGTCAAAACAAATTTTACTACTATCAGTGCGATGCCTTTGGCAGTACCAATATGAGTTGCAATAATTTATTTAATAAATATTCGTTATTTTAGCGGTAATTAGCAGCGTAAAAATCTTAAACTATTTTAAGTAATATATTAAACTTTAAATGGAAAAAATAAAAGTAATAATCATAGACGATGAAAGCCTTGCCCGAACGATTATATTGAAATACCTGGAAGACAGGAAAGATATTTTGGTTGCTGCAGAATGTTCAAACGGCTTTGACGGGATAAAAAAAATTAACGAAGAGAAACCCGACTTAATATTTCTGGACATACAAATGCCGCGCATTAGCGGCTTTGAAATGCTTGAACTGCTTGAACAGCAGCCGGTAATAATTTTTACAACTGCTTTCGATCAATTTGCGCTTAAGGCCTTTGAAGTTAATGCGGCAGACTATCTGCTAAAACCATATTCCAAAGAAAGATTTGATGAAGCTCTTGGAAAAGCATTTGCTTACCTCCGCAATAAATCGAAACAAAATACTCTAATCAAAAATCTGGTTAAACAAAATGATGAAAAAGAGGAATTTTTGGAGAGGGTTATAATAAAGGACAATTCCAAAATTTCAATTATTCCTGTTGCCAAAATAAAATATGTAGAAGCCCAGGATGATTATGTAATGATTCACACCGATGAAGGAAAATTCTTAAAACAAAAAACTATGAAGTATTTTGAGAAGCATCTTAACAACAAAGAATTTGTAAGGCTGCACCGATCATACATAGCTGCAATAAACAGGATAAAGAAAATTGAACTTCTTGAAAAGGAAACATACCGCGTATTGTTAGAAGACAAATCCTCCCTGCCGGTAAGTAAAACAGGGTATGATAAATTGAAGGAACTGCTGAAATAAGTTTTATTCCGAATTTTACGCAAGAAAAGAGACGGCATCTTTTCTTTTAAAAAGAATTCGTTATAAATCCGATTATTTTAGAAAGGATAAATATTTATTCTCTACGCAAAAGACGCCTTCTCTCGCTTTTAAACCATTTATCTCACTTCAATTATTAATTTTCGTTTTTCAAAAAATTAGTAACTACCTTAAAATATTTATCATGCTGTTCCAGGTAAGGATTATGACCGCTTCTTTCAAACATAACAAATTTTGCCTGAGGGGCATAATCTTTGTACTTAATTGCAAAGCGAGGAACACTTATTCTGTCAAATCGTCCGGCAATTATTAAGACAGGCATTTTTAAATTCTTAAGCTGATCTCTAAAATCCAACTTTCCAATATCGCCGCTTATAAGAAAATCACCGTCCGCGCCTACAATTTGATAATACACTTTAGGATTAAAACTCAGCGCATTCGACCGGAACTTATAATTATTGGAGGCATCATAAAAATACAGCAGGCCGCCGGGAACATTATAAACTTTTCGAACTTCCGGCGAACTGGAACTGTATCCTTCATCGCGAAGCTTCATTAATTCTTTCCATTTTTCGGGATACTGGTTTCGTATTTCGTAATTTGAATTATCATCGTTCTCCT
>JBJKSH010000038.1:0-2596 GCA_046704255.1 Ignavibacteriaceae bacterium
ATTTTCTAATGAATAAGAATTTAATTCTTCATTCATAACTATTCACCTTTCGACATTTTCAATATAAATATAACTTAACAATCTTTATTATTCAATTTTTTGTTTAGTGCTTAACAAGTTACTTAGCTGTCAGAAAATCTTTTGCCTATTTCTCCGTAAGCATCTATTCTTCTATCGCGCAGAAACGGCCAATTCCTTCTTATATATTCTAGTCGTGAAAGATCAACTTCCGCAGTAATTATTTCTTCTTTATCGACAGAAGCTTGGGCAAGAATTATACCCTGAGGATCTGCGATAAAAGATGATCCCCAAAATTCTATGCCGGGAGAATTTTCGGATTGCTTTTCCAATCCAACTCTGTTAACAGCAGCAACATAAACACCGTTTGCAATTGCATGCCCGCGTTGCACGGTTTGCCATGAATCGAATTGAGCTTTACCGTGTTTCTTCTTTTCACTCGGGTGCCAGCCGATTGCAGTCGGATAGAAAAGAACGCCGGCACCTTTAAGCGCAGTAATTCTTGCACCTTCCGGGTACCATTGATCCCAGCAGATTAAAGTTCCGATTTTTCCGTACTTTGTTTTGAAAGATTTGAACCCAAGATCTCCCGGAGTGAAATAAAATTTTTCATAATATGAGGGATCATCCGGGATATGCATTTTTCTGTAGAGACCAAGATAATTTCCGTCGGAATCTATTACTGCCGCACTGTTGTGGTAAACTCCGGGTGCCCGCTTTTCAAAAAGAGGAACAATGACCGCTACATTATTTTTTGAAGCAACATTACTTATTACTTCGGTTGCAGGCCCGGGAATAATCTCTGCAAGTTCAAAATTTTTTATATCTTCCGATTGGCAGAAATACTGCGTCTTAAATAGCTCGGGCAGGCAAATAACCTGCGCTCCTTTATTTGCAGCTTTTTCAATCCATTCAACTGCTTTATCCAAATTCTCATCCGGGTTTTTCCCCAATGCAATCTGGATTAAACCTACTGTAAATTTTTCTTTATTATTTTTAATTGACATAATTTATTATAATGATAAATTTAAACTTACATAAATTTTGAAATAATAGAATTTTAGATTATTGGAAAGTTGGAATTTACTTCCATCATTCCAATACACCATGAACGAGAAATACGTAAGATGTACCTTTAATATCCTTTTGTAGATAAAAGCTTTCCGTCTTCGTCGTACACTTTACTGTTTTCCATTTTACCTGCTATATAATATTCTTCTTTATTTAGTTTGCCGTCAGGGAAATAAGTTCTTACATAACCGTCAACTTTACCTTCCCAATAACTTTCCGTTTTTTTAAGAGCACCGTACATGTAATAATATTTTTTTGTACCTGTAACAGTACCGTTAACGTAATTGGCTTCGGATTCCAAAAGGCCGGTTTTGTAGTAAGTTTTATAAATTCCGTCAGGCTTTCCGCCTATATTGTAAAAATAATCTTTGAGGTTTCCGTTTTCATAATAAATTATTTCTATACCGCTTTTAACACCATTAATATAGTTGCTTTCAGATTCCAGGTTTCCGTCCGGGTAATAAGTTCTCGTAATACCGTTTTGAATTCCTTTTATATGATCTACTGATTCTTTTAACACACCGTTATTATAGTATTCAAATGTTCGTCCTATAAGAGAATCATTTTTGAAATGTACTTCTTGTTTCAAGAATCCGTTATCATAAAACTGCTTCGCAATACCGTCCTTCTTACCGTCTTTAAAATGAATTTCGGTTTTTATGGAACCGTTTTTATAAAATGTTCTGTCCGTTTTTTCTTCGGATTGAAGTTTGCCCATTATGCTGTACTTAATTCTGTTTGTCAACTTCCCGTTTTTATAAAAATCAGTAACTCTTAAATCCCCGGCAATATCAAATATTTTAACTTCACCTTCCAGTTTATCGTTAACAAAATTAGCCTCAAGAGCAATAGAGCCGTCATTGTTGTAAACAGTTGTCGGCCCGTTCCTCAGTCCTTTGTAATAAGTCTTGGATACCTCAACCTGTCCGTTCTTATAATACGTTTTGGATACGCCTTCCAATTCACCGTTTACATAATTCCAATCGCCTTGCAGCTGCCCGGTTTTGTAGTAAGTATGTGTAATGCCCTGCAACACTCCGTTAGCATAGTTTTGAACCGCCCATAATTCACCGGTTTCGTAATACCATTTTGAATGCCCTTGCTTAACCCCGTCTTTGTAATTCCATTCAATACTTAAAAGCCCGCTTTCAAAATACCAATCGGATTTGCCGTTCTCTTTGCCGTCTGCATAATTCCAAACTTTCCATAGGTGGCCGTCCGGGTAATATTCAATGTATTGACCGTTTAATTTGCCGTTAGAATAATCACCAAGAGTTTTTAAAACCCCGTTAGGATAAAATGTAGACCTAGTAGAGGTACCACTTGAATCCTGTGAATATCCGGTAGTAATGAAAAAACAAGTTGAATAAATCAATATCAAAAAAAACAGAGTACATTTATGCATCAGTAAATTCAGAATTTATTAAATTGAATTGCTAAATTAAAACTATTTTTTTACAAGAAAAATTGATAAACACAGAATCATTTTAAATTCATTGATAATTTT
>JBJKSH010000039.1:0-16342 GCA_046704255.1 Ignavibacteriaceae bacterium
TCAAATTCACCATCGTGCACAATTAACTATTTTGATGCGACTGGCAGGGCTTAAAGTTGTCGGAGTGTATGGTCCCGCAAATGAGGAATGGGCGGCAATGGGTATGCAAGCGCAAGAGTAAAAAAGAATTCAATAAGAATACATTTCCTTATTTCATCAATACTAATTTTTTAGTCCGGATATATTCTCCTGCCTTTAAAGTATAGAAATAAATTCCGCTGGTTATTTTAAATTTATCCGCATTAAACTCAACGGAATATTTTCCTGCCTGCTCCACTTCGTTTACGAGAGTTGCAACCTCTCTTCCCAGGGAATCGTAAATTCTTAGAGAGACAAGGCTCTGTTTAGGTATTGTATATTGTATTGTTGTACTTGGGTTAAAGGGGTTCGGATAACTTTGTGCCAGCCTAAATGCTAATGGAACCGAATTGTTATTCTTATTGCTTACCGATTCAACGTCCGGATCATTGTACTGGACTCCGGCAAAAGATACCTGGTTACTATCGCTTCCATCAACTTCATGCTTAATGTATAATCCTTTGAATAATATCTCACCGCTTGAAGTAATATCACTGAAAGGAATTTTTATAAATTTCCAGCCTGTCCAGTTCAGTGTATCAAGATTAACCTTTATATTTTCATCCCCGTTTATAGTGAACATTGCACCAACAGAGTTATAGCTTAAATCTCCATTAATCCAAACACCAAAATTATCTCTGTTTGTTGATCCTAAACTTGGACTGTTTAGATCTTGTAAAATACAAATTCCACTTGAGTCGCCATTAAATACATAAAACAATTTGCCTAGATATGAACCTTCGGGAGATGATCCGTAAAGGGTGAGAAACTTTGTCGAATTTGAATCTATTCCGATGGAACTGCTGTTTAATGCAGGCTGCAGCCAGGTTTTAGCAGAATTAAAATTTTCAACAACCGTACCTTTAATGTAACTATTAGCGATAGTTCTAAAATTGATTTTATAATCACTTACTAAAGTTGAAGTATTAGCACTTTGCACCATACTTTTTATTATTACCTGATATTTGGAATTATAATTCAATGGGTCAAAAGGAGAAATTCTTAAATAACCGTTACCGTTTGGTTCATAAGATAGATGATATGCCATATTAATAGAATTTCCGGCAGAATCCTGAAACAAAATATTGCCATCAAAACTTGAATCTATCATCGGAGTATTAAATTCAACTACCAACTTTACAGTAGTACTAATATCATCAGAATTATTTTCTGGATAAGTTTTAATTATAGAAACAGGAAAAGCCGGCTTTGTATAAAAACTAAATTTACATGTGGAATCCAACGACGTGTTTAAAATGCTCAGTGCAGTAGTGTCAATTGTTACAGTATATTTTGTTGCCGGAGAAAGTAAAGTTGACGGAATGAACGTCATCGTTTTACCGTCATCCGACCAGTTAAAATTGCCTCTTACGGAAGGGCTTATATGAAATGCCGACTGAGTACTTTGATTTGCCATTGGTTTATCAAAAGTTATTGATACAGGTGAATTGGACCACGCAGTATCCGGAAGCGCAGGCGAAAATGATACTACACTTGCTTTTGATGCTCCCTGTTCTATTAAGTTAAAGTAGTAAGGCCAGTTCCAATATGGGCCCGGATCAGTATGATTATTACATGTAGGATCGAAGGAGGCAGTCGGATGTGCGGGATTCCAGACATTATCTACCCAATTAACCCACCAGCTTTTAGACCATTGATAATGGCCTATAATTCTATTACTATCTACAGGGATGTTATAAGCTGTAACTAAATGTCTAAACAATGCAGCAGACGATTCATACATTGCTTTGGTAAACCATTCTGGCTGATCAACCCATCCTTCATGTTCAACTCCTATCATGTACGAATTCCAGCATCTTGCATGCCAGGCCTTATCATGTTCTCTAACAAATTGAACTATCTTTCCGTCGGAGCTTCTTACTAAATAATGTGAACTTGCCTGATAATTCGGATCCTCAAATAATGATATTGTGTTTGCAAAAGTTTCCTGGGTAACATGCACTACCAAGAAAAGCTGCTGAATATTATTAGGAGTATAATTCGGACTTCCCAGCCATTCGGCAGGCGGGTAATCCGCAGATTGAACAGTTTTAATTTTTGTTATCTTTCCATTTGGCTTAACGTAATCCGGAAATTGGCTGATCGAAACTTCATTATTTTGAGGAATTCTTATTCCGCTTGAAACCACACCTGTTGAAAGCGTCTTAAAAACTTCATACGAATAAAAAGGCTGCACGTATGCCTGCGGAATGCCTGAAAATTTTTCAATAGCAGGGCGCCAATTGTTTATGTTTGATCTATTTATATGCAAACTATCGGCTATAGAGGATAAAAGTGCGGCAGCAGCACGGATATTTAATGATTCGTTGGCCGCTACATCAACAGGGCTTACATCTATAAGCTTTGCCCCCTCCAAAAGAGAGTGCCCGAACCAGTTGTCATTTCTTAATCCCATTATGCCGTAAACCGGCGGTGCATTTTTAGATACTTTTTCTTCTTCGGACGCATCCATATTCGTAAATCTTGTTTGAGTATATGCAACTGCCTTTAACAAATCCACTGGAACATTATAAGTTTGAGAAGCAGATGAGAATGCATCAAGCAGTTGAGTTGTAGAAAGATTATTTTGAATTTTTTGTGCCCTTGCATAAAAAGGAATAATAAAAATTATAAAAAGAATGAAGTAATTACGATGCCCCATAGGTACCTTCTCCATAAAAATAAAAGATCGTTATTTAGGTTCTTTCAAAATAAAACAAAGATCAAACATCATTGTTTTTAACGTCGTTATTTAAGCAGCAGCATTTTTTTAGTATCCGAAAAGCTGCCTGCCTTCAATGTATAAAAGTATATGCCGCTGGTAAGTTTTTCCGCATTAAAATTAATTGTGTAACTTCCGGCATTTTGGTGTTCGTTTACCAAAGTTGCTGCTACTCTTCCTAGTACATCATAAATCCTTAAAGTAACATAACTGCCGGCATGCAGCTGGTAGCTAATTTGAGTTGATGGATTAAACGGATTCGGATAATTCTGTTCCAGGGAGAATTTTAAAGGAACTACAGCCAGATCATTATTGCTTACTGATGCTGCAGTTGTATCTCTGTATTGTGCACCGTCTATATAAACCAAATTACTATCATCTCCGGTTTGGCTTTGCACTATAGAAATGCCGGTAAATAAAATATTCCCCGGAACACCAATTGCGCGGTAAGGAATTTCAATAAATTTCCATCCCGTCCAATTTAAAGTATCCAGCCTTACGGATACGGCCTGATTAGCAGAGTTTGAAAATTCCAGGTTCATAAAATTATTGCTTTCATCCCCAAATACCCACAGTCCGAATTTGTCATTTGTATTCGAACCTATATTTGGTTTGGCAGAATCTTCAATACTGCATACGCCGCCTGTACTGCCGGTAAAAACATATCTTAGAATTCCCGAATACTGCCCCACTTCGGATTTACCGTATGCGACAAAGAAACCGGATTTTATTGTATCGATTCCAATCGAACCGCTTTCCGCATCAGGCCCAAACCAGCTTCCTTTTGTTTCAAAGTTGTCCACCGCAGTTCCCTTTATAAAATTACTTTTACCTGTCATAAAATTAATTACAAAATCTTTATTCAGTGTTGAACCGTTTATGCATTGAATTCCCGCTTTAAGAATTATTTTGTAAGATGAATTATCGGCAAGCTGATCCAACGGCTGAAAACTAACAATACCGGTATCATTTTGTACATCATAATATGCATTGTTAATAGAAATATTGTTGCCGGCAGAATCCTGTAAAAGTAATTTTCCCGTAAGCGAACTCTTAATAATAGGTGCATTAAATTTAACAATAACTTCCAGGGTAGAGCTTAGTCCGGTTTGATTATTTACCGGATAAGAATTTTTTACTTCCAGCTGCTGCAGCGATCTGGTAACAAAATTAAAGTACATTATGCTGTCCGGAGAAACATTTAAAATACTTTTGGCAGAAGTATCAATTGTAACTCTGTATGCGGTTGCCGGGGACATAAATGCGGAAGGCGTAAGAACAAGAGTATGCAGATGATCCTGCCATGAAAAAGTGCCGCCGACATAAGGAGAAATTGAAAATGCCTTATGTGTTGCTGCAGTATCCATAGCTATGCTGAAATTAATCTTTATCTGTGAATTTGTCCAGGCGCTGTCTGTATTATCAGGAGAATAAGATGCTACTAAGGGAACCGTTGCATCGCTTCTTATTAAACTAAAGTAATAACTCCAATTCCAATATTTGCCCGGGTCGGTATGTGTATTACATGTAGGATCAATATACGGATAATTTTTATGTATGTAATCTACCCACCAGGGGAATAAGTGCTCATCATGCCCGATTATATGATTGCTGTCCAAAGGGATGCCGTACTTTTCTATAAAATGCCTGAATAAACCGGCAGAAGCTTTGTACATTGTATCCGTAAAGAAAGCAGGTTGAGCAACATAACCTTCATGCTCAACACCCAGCATATACCTGTTCCAGCAAACCACATGCCATGCAGCGTACCTTTCCCTAACCATTTGAACAATGTAGCCGTCCGAACTTCTAATAATATAATGTGCACTTGCCTGGGATTGAGGATTTTGCAGCCATGATAATGAGGCTGCAAACGGCCCTTCGGTATCGTGAACAACGGCAAATAATTGGTTGAAATTGTTATCATTATAAAAATTAGGGCTGGGGCTCCAAACAGCGGGGCCGTAATCCGCATCTTCAACTTTTTGAATGGTTTCTTTGGATTTTTTTGTACTCCGGGGATTTACAAACCGGCTGAACTGGTTCATATTTATTTCGGCATATTTTTGAATTCTAATTCCTTCCAGGTCGGAGCCGTCCGATAAAACTTTGAATACGTCAAACGTAAAGAAAGGCCTTATATTTTTTTGAGGAATGCCTGAGAATTCCTCCAGAACAGGTCGCCAGTTGTTTAAGTTGCTTCTCTCAATATTTAAGCTGTCGGCAATAGAGGAAAGTAAAGCTGCCGCTGCCTGGATATTGTAAAAAGGATTAATGGCAACAATATCCGCAGGCTCGTTGATAAGTTTTGCGCCTTCCGTTAAAGAATGCCCGAACCAATTGTCGTTTCGCAAGCCCATTACACCGTATAACGGCGGCTGCGTACCGGCTTTTCTATCCGATGCGGATTCAATTATATTCGCATACCTGGTCTGTTCGTAAGCAACTGCTTTTAACAGGTCTTCCGGTATATTATAAGTTTTTGATGCGGCAGAAAAAGCATCAATAAGCTGTGTAGTTGAAGGATTGCTTTGAATTTTTTGTGCTGTTGCAGAAAAAGAAATAATTGTAATTATAAATAAAACGAGGTAAATTCGATGCCCCATAGTTCACCTTCTCCATAAAAGTAAAAGAACAATAATTAAGGTTTTTCCTAAACAGGACAAAGATAAAACATCTTTGTTTTTAATACAATTTATTTATTTTTAAAAATATTAAATTGAAATTATATTAAAGCATCAAATGGAAAATGACCCATTACTATTTTCAAATGAAATTAACATCCGCAAATTAAAACCGTTTTTAAAATGGGCAGGCGGAAAAACTCAATTATTGAATTATATAATTAGCTCCATTCCTGAAAAAATTAGAGAAGCCGAATATTTTAATTACGTAGAACCTTTTGCAGGAAGCTGCGCTGTTATGTTTAAAGTTGCAGGATTATTTTTTAACAAGCTAAACAAAATTGTTTTAAACGATATAAACGAAAACCTGGTAAATGTATATAAAGTGATAAAAGAAAACCCGCTGCACCTGATAAAACGTCTTGAGTTATTAAAGAAAGAATATTATTCACTTGATGAAAATAACAGAACAAAATATTATTATTCAAAAAGAGACGAATATAACAATACAACTCCGGCTGAAGATGATATTAAAAAAGCCTCATTGTTAATATTGCTTAATAAATTATGTTATAACGGATTGTACAGGGAAAACAGCAAAGGCGAGTTTAATGTTCCTTACGGTAAATATAAAAACCCGCGAATCTTTGATGAAGATACAGTTCTTGCGGACAGCGAAGTATTGAAAAAAGTTGATATTTTAAATCTGGATTATCAAAAAACAATTAACTATTTGGACGATGCGGTAACACTATATTACCTTGATCCGCCTTATAAACCGATTAGTTCCACATCATCTTTCAATTCATATTCGAAGTTTGATTTTGACGACCGCGAGCAGGAAAGATTAAAATCATTCTGCGATTTGCTTACGCAGAAAAATATTTATTTTATTTTAAGCAATTCGGATTTAAAAAATGTTGATAAGGACAACCAATATTTTGATAAACTTTACGCGGGTTATAATATAAAAAGAGTTAACGCAAAAAGAGCAATAAATTCAAACGGCGGAATGCGGGGAGAAATTTATGAACTGCTTATTCATAACTAAAATCCTCTTTCCCGGCATAAAGCATCAATAACTTTCCAGGTTTTACCTCGGCTGAAATCGGATGCAATGATTGGAGATATGCCTTCAATTAAAATCTGATGAATTCCCAAACGTTTTACTCTTTTACCTAACTTTGTAAAAATTTTATTTTCCTCGGCAACCATACCTGCATAAATTGTTGTAAACCATATATCAAAGTCAAGACTGTAATTACCATATAATGCGGATAGTGCTGAGATTTTGTCAAGAATTTCAGAATTTAGTTTGTTAGATACCGAATTATAAATAGTTATAAAATCGTTATAAATTGTTTTACCCGTATAAATTTTTGAGAGGTTTGAAAGAAAGTTAAAATATTCAGTGTCATGCGGTGCATACCTTGTTTTGTCCGGGCGGGTTAAATAAATACACCAGTCATCAAATTTGCCTGTATCGAATTCCAGAATTGAACCATCGGAAAATATTTTGATTGGAATAGACAAAAGGAGGTACCCTTTAAATAGTAATTATTTTTCAATTCCTCTTTTACTTAATGTAGCCTTTATTAATTATCAATCAAAGCAAGTAACGTGTTTAACCTATTTTCTTTGTATTTATTATCTGTTCCGAATAACTTCTGATTAAATGTTCTCTTGATGTCTTTTCTTCTTTCAGCAACATTTTGAATGATATCATAATTATCTATAATCCTTAATTCTCTAAATAAAAACCATTCTAAAAGTATATTTTTATATTTGAATTTATCAACCTCTATATTCTTAGGTTCAAAGATAAAATTATAATTTTCAATAAAATTCGGTTTAGAAATAGAATTAATTATCTCAAGAATTGTTTGCATAGTGTTGTCTTCACCGGAAAGGAAATCCCATAACTCATCAGCAAGTAATACTTCTTCCGGATCAAAAAATTTCTTAAATTCAACTCCATAATTGAAAAATCTTATTTTATTAAACCCACATTTCTGCTCATTCAATGGATCAAAAGGAAAGCCTAAATAATAAAATATTTTCTTGTCGGGAAACTTGTTCTTTAACCCGGCTTTAGCATATAATATCTTTTCTTTTTCTCCTTTGAAAATTCCACTGTTTGGTTTTACAGTCTTCAATTCTATTGCAACGATTCTTTCATTATCTTCAAAATATACATCGGCAGTAAAATTTTGAATACTTAGTAAGTTGTTTTGGGTAACATTAAATAAAACCTGATTCTCATTATTTATATTTGGATTTTGGGAATTGTTTTTTAATGCAGTAATAATTTCATTTATTGCGGTTTGCTGATTAGGATTTATTAATAAGTCTTTAAATTCTAGTTTTTCACCATCACTTAAAATATGTGCTGTATGTTCAAAAAATGATTGTCCTAAGCTAGTATTTAAACCATGCATCCAGCTTGCTAAGCTTATAAAAATAGGTACTTCGGTTACATATTTTTCTATTTTTATCTTAAATGCCGCCAAAAAAGCTTCGTGGAATGGTGCATTTCGATTATTTGTTGCATCTTCGGGAAAATCATCAAATTTGGATTTAAGAGTTTTTATAACTTCTAATGCTATTCTCTCCCTTTTTAAGATATCCATTTATCCCTCTTTTAAATGAAATATACTTTCCGAGTAAGCAGTTTTATCCTTTTCTGTCCTATTTAAAACAGGCCTTTTAAATTGTTGGACAATTTTCATCCCCGCTTTTTCTGCAATGCTTGGGTACATATTAAATTTATCGTTTGCAACCAACAGAACATTATAATCATCAGCAAAATATTTTTTCATATTTAAAAGCACTTGAACAATCCCATCTAGATAAGACTCTTTAGCCTCTTTTCCTCTACCTCTAAATAATGGACCAATTTCCAATTCGTCACGCCGCTTAAATCCAAATAAATCATATGCATAGGCATGTTGTTCGTGATAATCTATTAAACCGACATAGGGAGGACTGGAAAATATTCCCTTTATCTTTTGTCTCTTAACCATGTCGGAAAAATTTTTATCAACCTTTTTTAATTCATCAAATAGATCGATTTCCCTGCTATCGCCAGTTAAGCAAATTTGTATGGTCTCTGTTCTGAGTTTATTAAATTCAGAAATTCTTTCAATTGTATCTTTAGAATAAGTTTCCCACCATTTTAAGATAGAAAATAAGGGCTTGCAAATTTTGCCATGTTTATGGCAGTAATATGTTGTAGTAATCGGGTCTAAAAGTGTTGCTAGGTCGGAATGGGTTGTTGCTCTGCATGATCTTATAGTACGACTTAAAATAAGCTTGAGAATATCTTTTGTATTAGAGTCTTTTAGTTTATTTATTTTGGAATTCACAAAATCAATTTCAGACCTTAAATGTTTTAAATACCATTTATCTATAAAATTATCAGATTTTTCTTGTCTAAGTTCTATATTATATTCATTTACCAGTCTATTAAATATCGGAAGAAACAATTTTTCCTTTTCTTTACCGTATTTTTCTTCATCGATTTCTTTTCTATTTACTTTCCTTTTGAATTCAGGGCTAGGGAAATATTTAATGTTAAAAGCATATAATTCCTTCAATAACTTTTCTTCAAAAACAGGGGTGCTTTTATTAAGTAAAAATTTCTTTAATGATAAGGTAATTAAGTTAGTTTCCTTAATTAATTCTTTAATATCATAATTATCAATCTTACAATTTGAGATGAAGGAATTAAAATATGATATATCTATCCCAATTGCATTTATCCCTAATTCATTTGCTTGTACCAATGTAGTTCCGCTTCCGCAAAACGGGTCTATTATGATATCTTCTTTTTTAAAGAATGTTTCCCTCTTAAAATTATCTTTTTGATCATTAATAAAATATTCTACTAACTGTGGAATAAATTTGCCTTTGTATGGATGCAGCCTGTGGACGTGCTTGGTGGTTTCGGCTTCCGTGTATTGATCAAATGATAATGTCCAGTTTAAATCTTCTCCCAGTTTATTTTTAAAATTTAGTTCCCTTCGACCGTTAAAAGAATTATAATATTGAATTAATTCTTTTTTTGAAATATATGATGACCCATTTTCTCCATACTTGTGAATTCTGCCGTAATTTAAAAGGTAGCCTATATTTGATGTTGTTACGTTTTTACCTAAATATTCGGAAGCCCATATACTGGCTTCCTTCAAAGTTAAAAAATCTCCCGGTTCAAATAATTTTAATTGCATCTTTAATTGAGGTAATTTTATTCTTACAGCACAATAATAATAAAAATATAAAAACAATTAAAATTGTGTCTATTATTTTTTATTATAACCTTTTTCATCAAACGGCTGAAGCTTTTCTATCCACAGTTGTTCCAGCACTTCTATATCTTCTTTATAATATTTATAGTCCGGGTCGTCTTTCGGTTTTAGTTCGTCTAAAATTTCAAAAGTGAAATTTTCTTCGCCGTATTTGTTGTAGTCTTTCTGCAGTTCTTTAATATTTTCACTGCCGAATTTCAGCTCAAACTTATGCCTGTTAATTCTTCCCGGAAGGTTAAGACTGCTGCCTAAAAAAATTTTTCCGTTAGCAATATTCTTTATTCGGTAAACACCCATAGGCGTTAATGTTTCTTTATATCTCTTTTTGATTTCAGCTTTATTTATCATTTTAAGCTCATATATCTTTTTATTAAGTGTTGTTAAAAATAAACTTGAACTAAGTAATCAGAGTATACACCTGGTTTTTTCTTTTCATTATTTTTTCATCAATCATTAAACGGCGTATGGTGCAGTAATCGTCGTACGACTTTTTAATAATTTCATTAACTTCTTTTTCTGGATACTCAATGCCCGGTTTAAATTTTCTTACAAACTCATTAAGTACAATTAATTTCTTTTTCCTTTGAACCGGCAGCTTTAAGAGCCTGTTTTTTTTGAAGAACACTTTTAATACTTTTTGCCTGTATTTTTCAACCCGCTGCTCCTGAATGTACCTTTCCGGGTTTTCAAAATCTACAAGCTCCTTTAATGACTTGTTCGTTATATCGTCTTTAGCATGATAGGTAATATAATATTGTTCTTTTGTTTTATAAACAAGTCCCGCACTCTCCAGTTTCTTTAAATGAAAAGAAACCGTAGATGCGGCAAGATTAAGCCTGTGGGACAACTCTTCCACGTATTGTGACTTTTCCGTTAAAGCCTTAAAAACACGAAGCCGGGAAGTGTCACCCAAAGATTTAAATAATTCCAAACTTTCCGATATTTCCATGTTAATTTATTTCGATAATTATCAAAACAAATATAAGAATAAACAAACAGGTTTGTCAATCCGTTTCTACAAATATCGAAATAAAATTAAAGCCGTCAATCTTCAAAATATTCCGTGCCGGATTTGTCGATAAATCCCCATCTTCCGTTAACTTTAACGGAAATTAACGGGTTGCCGCGGTCTATTATTTCATCATATTTAATCGGGGTTATTCCTTTACCGTTAATATCAATTATGCCCCACCATTTATTTAACTCCACAATTGCTACACCGTTGTGGAATTCGCCTGCAGATGTATAATTATTTTGTATCTGCAGGTTACCTTGTTTATTAATAAAACCCCACTTGCCGTTCATTTTTACGGCTAACAAACCCTCGCAGAATTTACCTACATCTTCAAATTTATTAGGTACAACCTGCTTGCCTTTTATATCAATTACTCCCCATTTGTTGCCTACCATTACGGAAAAAGTTCCGTCGTAAAATTCTCCTATCTTACTAAATTGCAATGGGATAATTTCTTTTCCCGATGAATTTATAACGCCCCATTTGCCGCTGAATATTTCTTCTTTATCTTTTTTCTTAATGCCTAAATTAACTTTTGCAAAACCGCCGGAAAAATCCTCCGCATCATCGTAACTGATTTCGGTTAATTCCTTTCCCTCTTCGTTAATAAAACCCCATTTATTGTTCAGCTGAACTCTTACGCGGCCGTCGTGAAATTCTCCTACAAAATCATATTGTACCGGAATTTTAATTGATTTATTTGTATCGCAAAAGCCCCATTTATCTTTTTTTCTGTATGGAATAAGTTTTGGAAGTTGCTCTTTCATGAAATGCTGCTCCTATCTTTTACAGGTTAATCCGTTTGTTTAATTATAAAAATATTTATGGTAATAACGACGTATAAATTCCCTTTGAAAAATAGAAGCATTCCCAGCAAGGCCGTTATTTAGTTTGCTAGAGGCCGAAAAGAAGCCCGATGCTTAATACTACGAAATCACTTTTTAATCCGGATGAACCGGGCATTTTTTGGAAGTTATAATTTAAGAACACATACTTAAGGTCGGCAGTAAGAATAGAATTGGGTGACTCTACCGATCCGCTTAACGGAATCTGAACACCGGCGCCAAAGTGCCAGCCGAACTTTTGTTCGGTTACTTTATGCGAGCCTAAGAACAACAGCGCCGGCGAATAATCGAACGAAGTGTTGTACCAGCCTACGCCAATAACACCGTATAGAATATTTATAGGATAAAGCAGTCCGCTTACCATAACAGGCCAGCTTGTAACCGTTACACCGCCGTGGTTATATTTTTCCTGCCGGTAATTAATCGATGCTTCCATACCCAGCAGAGGTGATAGCCTTACACGGAATGCGCCGCCTGCCATGAATATGCTGTTATCCGCATCTTGGGCTTTTTGCCAGCCAACCTGCGGACCAATATAAGCATTTTGCGCCTTTACAATCATAGTAAAGAATAAGAAACCCATAACACAAAAAACAAATTTCTTGCACATATCGTTTCTCCTTAAATATTGGATATATTTTCGTTTAGAAGTAACAACTATTTTAATATAAATACTGTGATTTATTTAACTTTATATGGAATTATACCGGCAAGTTTGGCAGGGTTAACAGGGGACTCAATAATATTGGTAAATCCTTTCATAAGCAAATGTTCTTTTACCGTTTGGTTGAATTCAGAAACAACTGCAATAAAAGGGATAGCTTTATAATTTTTAAGGGTTGTTAATTTGGAAAGCGTTTCCAGCTTGTTTGTACCGGCATTTAAGGAATAATTAATAATTACTGCAGCATACTTTGTCCGCGATGCCAGCAAAACTGCTGTTTCCGGTACAATACAAACTTCAAGATTGTAAAAATCCTTTAAGCTGTCTCTAATTATAAAAATCGATACAGAGTCATCATCAATTAGTAAAATTTCCGGTAATACCTGTTCTCTTAAATTTTTTATCAAAGCTTTTGTTTTTTCGGAGGCTTCGGTTTTTTTCTGTCTATGCGTAAAAGGCAGTTTAATAAAAAATGAAGATCCTTTTCCTGGTTCGCTTATTACCAGAATGGTTCCTTTCATAAGTTCAATAAATTTTTTAGCAAGAGTCAATCCTAAACCGGCACCTTCATACTTCCTGGATAAGCCTTCGCTTGCCTGTCTGAACGGATCAAAAATTACAGGCAATTCTTCTTTGGAAATCCCAATCCCGGTATCGGTAACTTTTATAACAGCCCATTTACTTTCCTTTACCGGTTCGGTAGTTGTCTCAATTTTTATATTTCCTTCTTTTGTAAACTTAACAGCATTGCTTATCAAATGATTGAATGCGGCTTCAAACAATTTTTTATCAACTACAACTTCCGGGCTATTGCTCTGTAAATGTAATTCAAGAGATATTCCTTTTAACTTCGCCTTATCTGCAAACGGAATAATCAATTCTTTAATAAGACTGTTTAAGTTTATAAATTTTAAATTAAGATTGATTTCGTTTGATTCAATCCTGGAAAGTTCAAGAATAGAATTAAGCGTATCTACCAGTCTTTTTCCGCTTGCAGCAATTTCGCCCGTCATTGTTTTATGTTCATTATTTTCAATTTCATCGCTTAACAATTCTGCATAACCTATAATGCTTATTAAGGGAGTACGCAGTTCGTGGCTCATGTTTGTAAGAAAAACAGCCTTCAGCCTGTTAAGTTCTTCCGCAGCATCTTTTGCTTTTATAATTTCCAGTTCAGCTTCTTTCCTCTTTGTTTCATCTCTAATTATAAGAATTTTTCCTTTCTCAATATTTTGGTAAGAAACGGATGCCTGTGTTAGTGATAAATGTTTCCAGCGGCCGTTAACCTGTATGCTCTTTTGTTTATCCTGGAAGGCATTTAAAAAATTATGATTCGGCAGCAGGGTATTAATATGAATTTTATTTCCAGGTTCTATTTCCCTTTCAAATAAAGTTTCGCATGCCGAGTTAAATTGCAATAAATTTCCATTTACATCCATAACAATTACCGCATCCTGTATATTGGAATAAATATCTTCCGCTACTTCTTCAACTCCGCTAATAGTAAAGAATTTATATTTTATAATGGCAATAAAAATAAATATAGATTGAAAAACCGTTCCCGACTCTCCAACTTTTACAATCGATACGGTTTTAATAATAACAGGCAGAAATACGTTGGAAGACAATCCTATAACAAGACTGATGCAGGAACCCCACAACATAAGATTTAAAGATTTTTTTATATTGGAATTTAAGGATTTTCTTTTTTCAGCAATCATTAAATAAATTGCATAGAAAGCCGGAATGCAAATAGTAAGTATTACGACCGGTATAAATAGAAATCCATGCTGTTCATCCGGTCCCCAATATGTATTTAAATATCCGTTTGTAATAAAGCCGGACGAAAAGTTAATTACAATGCTTATAACTGAGACAGCAAAGCTATAATAATAATAAGCATCTTTCTTCTTTTCTATAAAAACGTATAAAAAATGAAGGAATAAAAATGAAATTGAAAGCCAGCCGATTGAGCCTATTTTCATTAAAGGCAAAATTAAATAAGATGCTGTTACCCAGCGGATTGCAATAACGCTAAGCAGCCACACAGCTAAGGCGGAAGCATAGTATAAGAAAGCCCGGTTTATACGGCTGCCTTTTTGCGAATAAATAAATATCCATACAAAACCGTTTATTAAAAAAGCTGTTAACGGTATTAATATGTAATTGTTCATTTATAAATATAAGAATTTATTTTAGCTAAACTCAATATGAACAATAAAATACATTAATCCGGATAAGTATATAAAGAAAGCCGACTTACGCCGGCTTTTTGAGAGAGATTTACTACCTGATGTTTATAATTTATAGGGAGTTAGAGTATTCAATTTTTCCTTGCGCAAAACTATTGTAGAACGTTGCACATAAACTTCTTACTCTTTCGCTGCTGTCGAATCTGGCAGCCTGCTTTACGGCATATACCGCCTGCTCGCTGCCGATTTTTATTAAGGAAAGTGCTGCCATTATTCTTGCGCATTCCGTCTTTTCATTGTTTAGCATTTTCATTAATGGTATTAATGCAGATTCAATATTATATTCGCCCGCATAATATGCTGCACTTGTGCGTACACCCAGGTTATCCGAGCTCATATCCGCAATGTAATTTGTAACCGCTTCTTTAGTTAAAATAACAGTTCCGGCAGTATTTTTATCATGTGCAAATGCAGTTACTATAGATAACAAGAATAAGGAGACTGCTAAAATTACTACTTGCTTTTTCATTTTAGTCACCTCTTAATTTATAATTAAATTTTAATTTCACCCGCTAAATTAATTACCCGGACAAAACATAAAAGTAATTAGTGATAAAAGGTTTGCCGCAATGATTAGCTCTAAAAAAAAGTGATTAAACTCCCTGGTAAAGCCCTATAACGTTACCGTCTGGATCGTTTATAAGAGCGTAGGCACCCATAGCAGGAATTATGGTTTTACCGCGGAAAATTTTTCCGCCGTTTTCCTCAGCTTTTTTAAGATAATCTTCAACTGTTTTAACTCTAACATGAAAAATTGTAGCCTCTCCTTTTGCTACCTTGTCTACTTTTTTAAGTCCTACCGTAAAGCCTTTGTGTGTGTTGAATAAAAGATAGCCGTTTCCGAACGGTTTAAATTCCCAGCCGAACATTTTTGCAAAAAAGTCTTTGCTTTTATCCAGGTTTGTGGAGGGAATTTCTGCATGAGCCAATAAATCAGATGCCATTATGGAACCCTTAAAATTTAAAATTAAACAAATAATAACTAGAGAATTTGTATTCAGCAAATTCAAATTTATAAGTTTAAAATAATCATAACTACTTTAATAATAAATATACTTGGTTATTCATCAAAACCCGGGCGTACAAAAGCCTTATAGCCGGGGAACTCTATTTCAGATTCATTTAAAAGCTTACCGGCGGTAACAAGTAAATCTGTTATCTCTTTATTAAATTCCGGTAAAATATTTAGTAGTTTATTTAAAGCTTTAATTGAATTATCTATTGCAATTATGGCTATTTTTGCAGTGCCGTTCATATCGTAAGCATCAATCTCTTTCATATCTTCATCATCTTCTCTATCATAATTCCATTTGCCGCTTAATGCCCTTCTAATTTTTACCATAATAAACATGTGGTACCATTCAACAATCTTAAAATTATCATTAAGTTTAAGAACGGATTCGTTTTTATCATTTTCAATATTAAAAGAATGCAATTTATATTTCTCATCCAGCTTTTTAACAAACCTGTTGCAATTTCTAAAATATTCATCAGCTAATTTTACTATGATATTATCATTCACTCCTGCAGTCCTTTGTTTACGTTCTTCTTCATAGTCTTTATCATCAAAATCCGGAAGGTCTTTATAAAACGGATCCTCTGCGTCCTCATCATTTCCTAATTCAAAATCGTCATCAAATTCATCAAAGCCGGAGTCGGTATCTTCGTTATTGTCATCCGGAAAATCAAATACTTTGTTTAGATCAGGTAATTCTCCGTCGTTAAGAATTTGATGGGTCATAATTTTGGATTCGTCTGTAAATAGCAGGCACCTGGAAGTAAAAGTGCATCTTTCGCACCATCTGTCGCAGTAATTATAAATGCCCGGTATGTGG
>JBJKSH010000040.1:0-3310 GCA_046704255.1 Ignavibacteriaceae bacterium
GTAGATAGAAATAAAAATGAATATGGGAATGTTATTGAACCTGACATATTAATATACAATCCATATAAAATTAACAAAAAAGAAAACGATAAAGTTATAATGAGAGCAATGGAATGGATTACCAATATTTAATAGCTACATAACAAGCGGGTGTTAACGAACTGTCTCTAAACGGTTCATTGAAATGTATTAGTCACCCCGGATGGGGGGACTTGTTGGGCTCAACCCGACGGCCAAACCGCATTCGGCAATTTATAAATTTTTGTGTTAGTTGTTCCGTTTTGTTATTCAGTTTAACGTAGTCATGCTAAGCGGCATTGTTGCAGCCGGTGTATGCAAAGCAAGATACACATCCGGCAGCTGCCGGACAAAATCTTCGGCTTGGTTTTTCCATTGCTGCCCGTTTTTTCCGTCTTCGTCTTTCAGACTACGCCGGATAAAATGAGCGGCAAGTTATGCATAAAGCCGTTAGAGCATTAAAGAATATAAAAACTATTATATTGGGAAAGTGTAAAAGAATTATAAAAAGATTATTAATATGGCAAAGGACTTTTATGACTAAAACTTACCGAGAAGGAGCAATTGGAGCATTGATGGATGAATATGAAAGAGCTTCCATTGAATTTAAGAAAATTATTGGAGGGCTTTCACAATCCGATTATGAAAAAATTCTTGATCCACAGACAGAAGATGAAGATTGTAGAAGTGTACATACAATAATTACTCACGTGATACGATCAGGATATGGATATGCGAACTCAATAAGAAAAGCTACAAATCAGACAGAAATAAAGCCAGAATATAAAACTACCAATCCCCAAGAAGCGTTAATTAATTTTAATATGATGCTGAAGTATACTGAAGAAACCCTTGATGGCAAATGGAATATGTCTTATGATGAAATGTTTTATACCGAAGTATTGACCTCAGATGGCTCTAAATCCAACATTGAGGCGAGGCTTGAGCATGCAATAGTTCATATTTTAAGACATAGAAGACAATTGGAAAAATTATTGCAATTTTAGACTTTCATAAATTCCAAGAATAATTATTAGTCAAAGACTAAATTAAATAAATGCCCTAACAATGCGTCAACCCGATTGCAAACTCGCACTTGGCATTTTCAAGATATTCGGGTTGGTTGTTCAGTTCTAGCAAACTTGTTTAACATTTTCGTACAAAATTAATAAACTTGCAAACTGAGTACAGAGAAATTTACACATCCGGCAGCTGCCGGACTAAAACATTTGGTGTTGTCTAGGTAATTGGTATTGTTGTTTAAGGGCGGACGGGTTACCCGCAAAGTTGTTAGGCATATAGATAAACAAATAGCAAAATGATCCAAAAGAGTAAAAAGTATATGTTAATAATTGGTGAAATTGTTATTTTTATTATAATAAGCCTATTTATCGTATTAATCCATATTAGCCCGGGAAAACCAAAACAATTTCTCGATGGAAATGGGAGGATACTCAAGAACAGCATATCAGAAAAGTCATTTCTAGAAATAAACGGTACACTTCAAGGTATGTTCATAAAGGGAGAAAATAGAGATAACCCCATCATTCTATATCTGCACGGTGGGATGCCGGATTATTTTTTTACGGAAAAGTTTCCAACACAGCTTGAAAAGAATTTTACAATAGTATGGTGGGAGCAAAGAAATTGTGGAATTTCTTATAATTCTAGTTCATCGAACCGTAATATAAAAATGGAACAACTTGTTGAAGATGCTATTGCCTTAACAAAATATTTATTAAAACAATACAATAAGGATAAAATATATTTAATGGGACATTCTGGTGGAACATTCATCGGAATCCATGTTATCGATAAGGCTCCGGAATTATATTATGCATATATAGGCGTGGCTCAAATGTCTGATCAACTAAAATCGGAAAAGATAGCTTACAACTATATGCTTAATAAATACCAAGAATTAGGGAATAAAAAAATGTCGAAAGCGTTACAACGCATAGCATTTAAGCAAAACGGCGGGTTACCGAAAGAATATATAAGTATTAGGGATGTAGCAATGCATGAGCTTGGTATCGGGACAATGAGGAAAACAAGAAATCTTTTCACAGACATTTTCTTACCATCTTTGTTTTTTAGCGAATACACACTGCTAGAAAAATATAATCTATGGGCCGGTAAATCGCATTCGGGCATCAGCCAAAGCTGGGACAGAATGATAAAAATGAATTTAATGGAAAGCAAAAAATCATTTATGGTTCCGGTTTATTTCTTCCATGGTGCTTATGATTACACTTGTTCTTATAAATTAGCAAAAGAATATTTTGGATTAATTAACGCACCGGTTAAAGGATTTTACACATTTGATATCTCTGCACATAGTCCAATATTTGAAGAACCGGATAAAACCAGTAGAATATTGGTTAATGATGTTTTAGGGTTACAAACAGAGTTAGCAGATAAAATGCAGTGAATATGCCTAGCAATGCGTTTCTACCCGACCGCGTTATCGCGTTCTGCAATTCAAAGGTTTTCGGCAATGTTGCTCCATTTCAACAAACTTGATCAAAGCGATCAGACCTTGCAATCATTTTTCAGATTATCGGCAGATCAATTCTAATTGGCATTCTTGTTTTGGGTGGCGGGTAAAATGCACCGCGTTAGTTGCTTGTCCCAATAATAATTTTATCAAATAATAAAGGAGAGTGTTATGAAAACAAAAAATCTTTGGGGAAAAATTATAATTAAGACAACACCTAGTTCAATACATTGTGAATCTAAAATTTGTTCAGCAACATTTATCCCCCGACTTTAAAGTTTATTAAGAAATTCTTCAATGGATATTTCGGCATCTTTTAGAATAGCAGTTAAAGTTCCTTTCGGAATATTCCTGCCCTTATGAACAGGGATAGTAATTCTTCGCTTATCGGAATCTCTTTTAAGATGTAAATGCCCTCCTTTCGGTTTTTGTTCGATACTTCAAGACTTCTTAACAACATGTATCAAATCGGCTGCAGTTACTGCCGGCAATTTACTCATGTAGCAGTTACTGTTAATTTTGTAATAAATGTCGGCTCAAGTTCTTCCGGTACTTTTTCACCATCTTCCAACATAGCTTCTATATGAAGCTGGATTGCATCTTTAATATTTTCTTTAGCTTCATCTATTGTTTGACCAAATGAATGGCATCCGCTTAAAGCAGGGACATAAGCATGATATCCGCTTTCATCAGGTTCTATTACAATTGAATAATTATATTCCTTCATTTCAAACACTTTACTATTGAATATTATCTTTCATAAAATAATAATACGATACCTTACATTCCACTGCT
>JBJKSH010000041.1:0-5983 GCA_046704255.1 Ignavibacteriaceae bacterium
TTATTGTAGTTTAAATCAAACTATAAATTATAAAGTATTATTCAACACATCAATTAATAAAAAATTATAAAAATTTTTTACCTATCTTTCATTCTTAATTTTTACTAATACGGGAAAAATATGCAGATACAATTCATCGGCGCCGACAGAACCGTTACCGGCTCTATGCATCACCTAAAAATTAACAGCAAAAATTATTTGCTTGACTGCGGGCTTTACCAGGGTAAAAGAAAGGAAGCATTTGAGATAAATAGAAACTTTAAGTTCTTTTCTCCGAAAGATATTGATGCACTTATTCTATCTCATGCTCATATAGACCACCTGGGAAATATACCTACACTTGTTAAAAAAGGATTTGAAGGACCAATTTACTGCACTCCGGCAACAAAAGATCTTGCTTTTGTAATGCTTAAGGATAGTGCACATATTCAGGAAAGAGATGTAGAATTCGTAAATAAGAAGAGGAAGAAACAAGGTAAAAATCCTTTTGAACCTCTCTATACAACTGAAGATGCCGAACATGTTTTTCCGTTGTTAAAAGAAGTTGATTACCGAAACGAATTTGAAATTGACGAAAATATTAAAGTACAATTGTTCGATGCCGGGCACATACTCGGCTCGGCAATTGTGTACTTAACTATTAAAGAAAACGGAAGAACAATTAACCTGGGGTTTTCCGGCGACCTTGGCAGGCCGAATCTTCCTATACTAAAAGACCCGGAACAGATTCCGGATGTTGATTATTTTATATGCGAAAGTACTTACGGCGGCAGGTATCACGATCATATTGAAGGAACCAATGCCAAACTTGCGGAAGTAATTAAAAAGGCTGCCGGAAGAAACGGCAAAATAATTATCCCGGCTTTCAGCCTTGAAAGGACGCAGGAAATTGTTTATGCTTTTCATCAGATATTTGAAAAGCAGGCCGCACCAAGAATCCCTATTTTCGTTGACAGCCCGCTCTCCACAAACGCTACGGAAGTATTTAGAAATCATCCCGAATGCTTTGACGAAGAGACAATTCGGTTTATGAATAAATATGAAGACCCGTTCGGGTTCAATAAATTAACTTACATAAAAAACGTTGAGGATTCTAAAGCGCTTAATAATGCTGAAGGCCCCATGGTTATAATTTCTGCATCGGGAATGGCGGAAACAGGGCGTATATTGCATCACCTTGCAAATAATATTGAAGATTATAAAAATATTATTTTAATGGTAGGCTATTGTGCAGAAAATACTTTAGGAAGAAAATTAATTGAAAAAGAAAAAGAAGTTAAAATTCTTGGAGAAGAAAGGTGTGTTAATGCCGAAGTTATTGTAATGAATTCCTTAAGTGCACACGCCGATTCAAATGAATTAACAAACTACTGTGAAAAGCTTAATAGAGAAAAAATGAAAAAAATATTTTTGGTGCACGGTGATTTTGATCAGCAGGAAAAATTTGCAGATAGACTGAAGACTATTGGTTTTGATAATATTTGTATACCTAACAAAGGCGATGTTTTTGAAATTTAAATTAGAAAAAAAATCAAACAGGTTTTTTAGTTTAATTTGTTTAGCTATTTTCTCTTTATTTTTAGTAATACTTGCCGGATGCGACAGGCCGCTGGATACGACCCAGTCCGATACCGGAGTACCGCCTGCCGTACCTACAGGTCTGCAGGTTGTTTATGCTTCCGACGGTACCGTTACCCTGGGCTGGCAAAACAACAGCGAAGCTACTTTAAGCGGGTATAACATTTATAGAAGTACAGATAGTGTAAATTATAAATTTATAGGTTTTACAAGCAATAATTATTTTGTAGACGATTCGTTAAATTACAACACAACCTACTATTACCGAATAACCGCAATTGATATTTGGAATAACGAGAGTAAGCCTTCTAAAGTAGTTTCTGCTAAACCGCTTAATTATTATTCGCCCGGTCAACCCCAGGGGCTGGCAATAAATGCAAGGAACTGGAATGGAAAATTATCGGTGTACTTAAGCTGGTATCCTAATCCCGAAAGCGATATTAAAGGTTTTTATGTTTATAAAAGTTTGTCGCAGTCATTTACTCCGGATTCTACAAACCGGATAGGTTTTACAACAGGTTTAAATTTTACAGACACCGTAAATCTCAATCTATACACAATGTATTATTATCAAATTAAAGCCGTAGATAACGGCGGGCTGTTAAGCACCCCGAGCCAGGAAGTAAACGATGAAATATACGGCGTCCCGCAAATCATCTTTCCTGAGGATAATACGGAAACTAATTATTTCACCACTTTTGTTATTAAGGCAATTGCCGTTCCCGCACGTTATAAAATTGTTGTTCAGGATAACCAATTTTTCAGCGACTTCTGGAGCACCGGCTTTTCTTCTTCCGTTGTTAACGATACAATTACTGTTAATTTTAATCCAGTATATATTAATTCGAATACGCCTTATTACTGGCGCGTTGCAACTTATTCGCAGGATAATACCAACCCGAACAGCGTTACGCCGCTTTATAAATTCACCATAAAACAGTAAATTTAAATTGATGCCATCACTTAATCCGTACAGCTTTGGTTTTTTAAACAAGACTCCCGGCATTTACGAAAGATTTTTTATTGAACAAAAAAATAATAATACTAATTTTTATTTTTACAACTTCTTTTTTACGGGCTCAGAATCTGCTCGACAGCCTTGATTATATTCAAACCGCAGTTCCGCAAAATATGTTAAGCAATCAATTCAGCAAGCAGTTGAATACATTTAATCTCCAATCAAATTTATTGTACAATAACAGCTTCGGCAAAATAAATCTGCATTTAAATGAAAACTATAATTCAACATATATACGAACTGCAGACAGGAGCAGCAGGGATGAGCAGATGCTAACTGTAAACGGCTCGTATTCTTTTAATCCTTTTTTTTCTTTGGGTGTATCGGCAGATAATAACATTTATTCGGACAGCAGGCAGATAGATTTAAATGAGTCTTCGCTTTCGGATGCTTCAATGTTTGCAAAATTATCTCCTTTAAATAATTTAACGCTTGTGCCTTACTGGGGTTATGAAAACAACCGGCAGATAGGTCAAAGCGATAACGGACAACTATACGGCGGCGAGGCTTATCTTAATAATTTTAGCGTTTCCGATTTTATAATGCGCTCGGATTTTAAATTTAAAAACGAAGATATTTCCCCCAGAAAAAACGAACTTAGATACCTTAATTTAACAGTTAAAAATTCTTTTAACCCTATCGTTTCAAATAATATTAATTTCCAGTACTTTCTTAACCGGAAAGATTTTTATTATAAGGCAGATTCCATAACAGCTAATGAATTTAATATTATAAACAACATTCAAAGCCGTATAGAAACCAACAATGTTTTAGAGGACAGGTTCAACTACAATAAATTTCTAAACTTTTTTTCTCTTAATTTGCTCGGAAGAATTTCTTGGCGGACAATTGATAGAAATACCCGTTACAGGTCTCCGGATATATTATCTACATCAAACTTTGATGCAAAAATCAACGAGCTTAGAGTTGAGCTCGAATCTATTACAAACTTTCACTCGCAATTCTTCGATGGTGCACTTAGAATTGATTATTCAGAGAGAGACGAAAACCATACTGCAAAAAATTACCCCGGCGCAAATCAATTATTTTACCAGGAGCGCGCCGACCAGGAAAGTATTAAAAACAATACATCAAAAAGAACTTCAGTTTCACTTTCAGGCCTGGTTAATTTATCTCCTACGGACAAGCTTTACGTAAGCCTCTATCAGAACAAACTAACCTACGATACTCCCAGCCCGCTTAATTATGACGACAGGGACGAACTGCTTTCAATTGTTAGATTAAAATATATGAAATCATTAAGTCCGTTCTTCAGTGTTTTTGTTAATACGGAAGGAACGTACAACCACATTGTTTATATTTTTTCCGAACGAAGCTCGAACAACAATGTAAACAGAATTATTAAGCTGTCAACCGGCGGAATCTATTCCGGGAGGTATATTACTTCCTCCAATGCATTTGAAGTTTCCGCAAACTATACGGTTTACGACTTTGAAGATTTAACACCGAATTACAGAAGCTTTTCGTTCAGGCAATTTACCGCAAAAGATTCTTCAAGAATAAAATTTCCCGGGCGGATATCTTTCGTTCATTTCGGTTACATTAAATTATCCGAAGAAGGAGATTTGAAATGGGCATCGTTTTCAACACATCCTACAAGGTTTTTACAGGAGATTTATTCCGAGCCGGAATTGGTTTTTAAACATGATAATATTTCCTTTGGCTTAGGATTAAGAATTTATTCCTTAAATACTTATAACTTCAAAGGATTAACAAAAGTAATTGACTCGAAATATTTAAGTGTTGCCCCGCTATCGCAAATATCAATTAATTTAGATAAATTAACGTTCAATTTACTCGGATGGTATGAATTTATTAGTATTTACAATGCAGCAAAAAAACAGCAGGCTAATTTATCTATGACGGCAAACTGGAATTTTTGATTACTTAAAATTAAATACGAAATTGAATAATAAAGATTTTTTATTAATTTCCGGTTAAAAATTTAGGAATACTTTGGCGGATAAAGAATACTACCTTGAGATTGAAAGCGATCCTAACAATCTTATAACGGTTGAAGAGTTTGTTAATTATTTTTCTAAGGAACTAAAAGTTAAAAAAGAAAAATTAAACGGACTTTTAATTTCCGTTACGGAAGCAACTACAAATGCCATAATCCATGCCAATAAAAGCGATACGGGCAAAAAAGTAAGAATTTTTGTAAACACTGAAAAGGGTAAATTAATTATAAGAATCAAAGATGAGGGTAAAGGTTTTGATCCCGCCGATGTACCGGATCCTACACAACCGGAAAATTTGCTAAAGGATTCCGGACGCGGCCTTTATCTAATGAAATATTATCTTGATGACCTGCAATATAAAATTACCCCCGAGGGTACGGAAACAATCTTAATTTTAAAATTGTAGCCGTCGTATATTTGTATTATGTCTTTCCTTTATTCGATTTACGTTTTCCGTTTATAAGTCTTTTCGTTCACCCGTTTTTCCGATTCCCATTTTTATGCTTTGAAATGGTTTAATACATTTTTATTTTTAAACCATTGTTAGTAATAAATTTGAGGGGAACTCATTTTATTACCGCAAATAAATTAAAAAAATTTTAGGAGAAAATTATGGCTAGGAAAAAAATTGCTTTAATCGGCGGCGGGCAAATCGGAGGAGTACTTGCGCAATTACTTGCCTCCAGGCAGCTTGGCGATGTTGTTATGTACGATATAGTTGAAGATTTACCGCAGGGTAAAACACTTGATATTGGGGAAGCAGCAAGAGTTAACGGTTTTGATGCAAATGTTACAGGAACAAATAGCTATAAAGATATTGCCGGTTCCGATTTAATTATTATTACCGCAGGCCTGCCCAGAAAACCCGGTATGAGCAGGGACGACCTTTTAACCACCAACGCAAAAATTATGAAGACTGTTCCTGAAGCCGTTAAAGAAAATGCGCCTAATGCAATTGTAATTATTATTTCCAATCCGCTTGATGCAATGGTTACGTTATTTAAGAAGGTTACCGGATTTCCTTCCAACAGAGTTTTGGGGCAGGCAGGTGTTTTGGATTCTTCCAGGTTTGCTACCTTTATTGCGTGGGAACTTGGCGTTTCGGCTAAAGATGTAAACGCAATGGTATTAGGCGGACACGGAGATACAATGGTTCCGCTTGTGAGGTATGCAAATGTTAACGGTATACCCGCAATGGAAATGCTGGAAAGAAAATATAACGACAAAGCCAAAGCTGTAGAAGTTATGAAGGCATTGGTTGAGAGAACAAAGATGGCAGGCGGAGAAGTTGTAAAGCTTCTTAAGACCGGTTCTGCTTTTTATTCTCCTGCTGCTGCTGCCACTGCAATGGCACAATCTATTTTGCTGGATGAAAAAAGACTGCTTCCCGCATGCGCTTTTCTAG
>JBJKSH010000042.1:0-2508 GCA_046704255.1 Ignavibacteriaceae bacterium
GTATTAAGCTATTCGTCCTAAAATCTTGCGCAAAATGGACAAGAAATCGTTTAGCGTCAATCGGTAACTCACGAAGTGACTGCCATGCAGGAAGCCCGTATCGTAAGGTGACGTTCGTTAAACGACAATGCAAAGACGAAAGACCTAACCGAAAAACCTGCCTGCATCCCGAAAATCGGGATTTCGGTAGGCAGGCGAAACGGGCATCCTACATAGTAGTCCCTTTGGGAGTAACCGTAACCGAATACCTATTTTTTCCGGCTTGTCCGGCTTATGCTATTCGTTATATTATTTTGCTTATAATGAACAAGTAATTGAAAGTTGAGACGGGTGCATTTAAACCTTTAAAGAACTAATTTTAGTCTGCAGAAAATAAGAGTGAAATAAAATAATGAAATCCTATTCTTTGTTTTTCCATCATTTTTGGAGAAACTTTTTTACTTTGAATAACCCGATTATATATTCCCTCCTTCTTTTATCTGTGGTGCTTTCTTTAATATTCATTTTTTACTTTTATATTGTTATACCTATGGAAAAAAGCCAAAAGAAAAAGCTTTCTGCATTAAATAGACAATTAAAAAAGTTATCCGCTAGCTTAAATAATAAAATTGAAGAAGAAAGAAATAGGATTGCCCTGGAACTTCATGACAACATTGGGCAAAACTTAAATCTTCTAAAATTAAAATTACAAAATTATCACAGTCATTTAATCCCTCAATCAAATCAAAAAGAAGTCTTTGACGACACAATTGAACTTTTGAGCAATGTAATAACCGACCTGAAAAAAGTAGCTCAGAATTTAAAACCCCCCATTATTGAAGAGATGGGACTAGAACCGGCAATTAACAACCTCTGCCGTAAGGTCTCGAATGAAAGCCTTATAAACTGTGAATTTAACATGCTAGGTTTTAAGGCCAGGCCTAAACCCGAACTGGAAATTACAATTTACAGAATAATTCAGGAAGCATTAAATAACATTGTTAAGCATTCGGAAGCAAAATTTTTTACCGTGCAGCTATTAAATACCGGCAATGTGATACGCTTGATTATTTCCGATGACGGCAAAGGCTTTAATTACAAAAACAGAAAACAATTAAATGGGATAGGGCTAATAAATATTCGCGAAAGAGTTAAAAGTTATAACGGAATATTCAAGGTTGATACTTCCTTAAGAGGCGGTACAATTTTAATTGTAGAAATCCCTTCGGAAAATTAATATGTATAATATAAAACTACTTGTAGCAGACGATCATAATCTTTTTAGGGCAGGCTTAATAAAAATACTAAATGAGTTGCCTAATATAATTATAACAGGCGAAGCAGAAAACGGCAAAATGCTGATTGATAAATATTTTAATTTGCATCCGGATATAATTATTACGGATATTTCAATGCCGGTTCTATCCGGTATTAAAGCTGTTAAAAGAATTACACAAAGGGATAAAAACGCCAGAGCTTTATTCTTATCTATGTACGATTCCGAAGACTATGTTTATGCGTGTTTAAATGCCGGCGGTAAGGGAATGATAAGTAAAAATATAGGTGAAGGTGAATTATATTATGCAATTGAAAAAATATTTGAAGGGGAAAGGTATTTCGGCAGCAAATTAGATGATGCTGCATTGGATGGTATTATCCTCAAGTATAATAATGCTCATTCAACGGATATAATACAAACCGGTTATAATTTTACAAAAAGAGAAATAGAAATACTGGAAATGCTGACACAGGGATTAACAAGCCGGGAGATGGCAGAAAAGATGAAATTGGGCAAAAGAACAATTGATTCTTATCGTTCGGATCTTATTAAAAAATTGAATTTGAATTCACTCCCGGAATTAATAAAATTTGCAATACATTATAGTTTTAATAAAAAACCTTATAATATTAAAGATGACTTCCCGAAAGGTTTTGGGATGTCATCTTTATAAAACATACCACTTAAGCAGTAGCCCCGGTTAAACCGGGATTATGATTAAATTCGCAAGACTCATTTAATCATTAACATCTTGTTAACTTTAAAATAATTATTTGTCTTTATCCTGTAAAAGTAAATTCCGCTTGGCAGGTTTGAACCGTCGAAAGTTACATTATAACTGCCGGCAGAACGGTAACCGTTTACAAGTGTCTTTACTTCATTGCCTACTATATCATATATCTTTAATGTTACAAATCCGTCTTTGGGTAACTGATAATTTATTGTAGTTGACGGGTTAAACGGATTAGGATAACAAGCCAGCGAATATTCTTTAACCTCCCCGGATGTTTTTAGTTTCTTGTTACCGGTTAAATTCATTTTATAAGTTATATTACCGTATATAGCTAACCAATCTTCGGCAGAATACGTCCCTTCCGTAGAATAATATTCTCTTACATCATAATAAAGAAGATCGTTTGTATAGCTTCTATCCAGTAGATATTCATCGTCGGTATATGTTTCCACACCTCTTCCTAAGGTAGTTAATAATTTAGGGCCTGAGCCGCCCTTTATATTTCTCCAGATTTGGT
>JBJKSH010000043.1:0-4552 GCA_046704255.1 Ignavibacteriaceae bacterium
TACTCTTTGGAGTTTAAACATCTTTTCGCCTATGAACTTGTTATTTCTTTAACAAAATTAATTATTTTTTAACTAATTTATCTCAAGCGGTCAACTTGAGTAATATTAAAAAGAATAGAATATTTAATAAACTTTTATTATCGCGTGAAGAATACTTAAAAAGATTATAATAAACAGGAAAATTCCAAATTCAATTCCTCCGTTTATAACTGATTGTCTTACTGCAGGTTATACAAATTATGATGCACCTAACCCAGTTGATAATAACCACTCTATTTATTTTTTATTTTAGGTAAGTTATTAAGTACGTTAAGTATAATTGTATTTGCGGATTATCGTATTTGCGTAAATCTAATATTTTTTTTATATGAAACCGCCTGCAGCAGAAAAGATTAAGAAAGAATTAATAAAACATAATCATGCAAGATTAGATTATTATTATTGGTTAAGAGAAAGAAACAATCCTAAGGTTATTGAATACCTGGAATCCGAAAATAAGTATACGGAATTCTCATTACAGGGTTCTGCATCATTAAGAGAAAATTTAATTAATGAAATGATTGGCAGAATAAAGCAGGAAGATATTTCCGTTCCTTATAAAGATAACGGATATTTTTATTACCACAGGTACGAAAAGGGAAAAGAGTACCCCGTTTACTGCCGTAAAAAAGAATCGATTTATGCTCCCGAAGAAATAATTCTAAATGTAAATGAACTTGCAAAGGGACATAAGTTTTATAACGTTACCGGATTAAACATTAGCCCGGATAACAAAATATTATCTTACGGAGTAGATACATCCGGCAGGCGAAAGTACGAAATTCATTTTAAGGATTTAATTACCGGGAAAATGGTGCCGGATAAAATACAAAACACTACCGGAAATGCAGTATGGGCAAATGATAATAAAACGATCTATTATTCACAAAAAGATCATGCACTGCGGCCTTATAAGATTTTCAAACATATTCTCGGTTATCAAAAAGATGAAGAAGTATATCACGAAACAGATGAAGCCTTTGGTGTTTATGTTTATAAAACGAAAACCAAAAAATATATAATTATCGGTTCATACAGTAATGTTTCAAGTGAGTTTAGATTTAAGGATGCAGATGACCCGGATGTTAAATTTAAACTTTTACAGAAGAGAGAAAGGGGACATGAGTATTATATAGATCATCATGAAGATAATTTTTTCATAATATCAAACCTGCAAGCAAAAAATTTCCGTTTGATGAAAACATCCGTTAAGAAAACATCAAAAGAAAACTGGATTGAAATTGTACCGCATAGAAAAAATATACTTTTAGAGAGGATAGAAGTATTTCAGAATTATATAGTTTTGCAGGAAAGAACCGATGGTATTAGAAAGCTAAATATTATTAGTCTAAAAGACAATTCCGGCAGGTATATCAAATTCGATGAAGATGTTTGTGTGGTTTATCTTTCGCAAAATCCGGAGATGAATACGAACATACTGCGTTTTATATATAGTTCATTAACTACTCCGGATTCTACCTATGATTACAATATGAAAACAGGTGAGAGAAAATTATTAAAAAAGGAAGAAGTGCTCGGCGGATTTAATCAGAGTAATTATAAATCGGAAAGAGTTTATGCTGCCGCATCGGATGGAACAAGAATTCCGATTTCCCTTGTATATAAGATCGGCATAGAAAAAATTAAGCCTAATCCGCTGCTGCTTAACGGATACGGTGCATACGGGATAAGCAGCGATCCTTACTTTAGTTCTATAAGAATTAGTTTGCTTGACAGGGGGTTTATTTTTGCAATTGCACATATTAGAGGCGGTCAGGAAATGGGAAGAGAATGGTATGAAGACGGAAAGCTTCTTAATAAGAAAAATACTTTTACAGATTTTATTGCATGTGCGGAATTCTTAATTAAAAATAATTACACATCGAAAGAAAAACTTTTTGCTGCAGGCGGAAGTGCCGGGGGATTATTAATGGGTGCAGTTTCAAATTTACGTCCGGTTTTATTCAGAGGAATTATTGCCGGCGTTCCTTTTGTTGATGTTTTAACTACTATGCTCGATGATAATATTCCTTTAACTACAGGTGAATTTGATGAGTGGGGAAATCCTGCCGATAAAAAGTATTACGATTACATATTTTCATATTCACCTTACGATAATGTGGAAAAAAAAGATTATCCTGCCATGCTTGTAACAACCGGTCTTAATGATTCACAGGTTCAATACTGGGAGCCGGCAAAATGGGTTGCAAAACTGCGCAGCATGAAAACCGATAATAATCCTCTGATTTTATACACTAATATGTCTGCCGGCCACGGAGGAGCTTCAGGAAGATTTGAAAAATACAATTTAATTGCGCTTGAATATAGTTTTATTCTTGGATTGCTCGATCACCAAATAGATTAATAATTGAAATCACTTCTATAAAAACCTCTGTTGTAAATTTGTTAATAATATTTATAATTTAACGTACGCATTATTTTGAATAAGGTGCCTTATGAAGAATTTTAAAATGAGTTTTGCGGTATTATATATAGGATTATTTTTTATTTCAATTCTTATTTACCCGCAGGCGCAGCAAAAATTTATAACCCCAAAGGCGATTTGGAATCCGGATATGACGACAATGGAAAAGATTACAAAAGACTGCGGAACTTTAACCGGAACCGATTTAGAAAATTGCTTTGAGAAAGTTATGCGGGAATCCGGTGCAACTCCGCAGGCGCTGGAGTTTACAGCCTTGATGAACAATGACGCATATATGAACGGATTCAAGCAACTCGGCAATGTAGATGCTGCCTTGGTTTACTACCCGCTGCAGGAAAGAAATCATTACGGATGCTTAATTGTAAACGGATTACCTTCCATGATTAACGTAGATGACTATAAGCTATTGCCAATGGATGAACTTGAACAGGATCAGGCTTACCGGGAACTGGCTAAAACGTATACGAATATCGGACTATTTCCGGGAGATCGAAAAAATTCGGCTTATCCTTATAGTATAAAATTAAAAAAGAAAATTAACAGGGTAGTTGTTAATTACCGGTTAAGAGACGGCTGTAATTCATGTCAGCTTTTGGCATTTGTAGAATTCGGATTCGATTTTGACAGTACCGGAAAATATTTAGGCAGCGAATTTTTAAGCTTTAAAAAAACAGTTGAAACAGGCAGTCAAACAAATTCCAACGATTACAACACCAACACTTTCAGTGATCCATCCCAGCCGATAGATGTAAACAAAGGAGATAAATTTTCTATCGTTATGGTTTCCAACCATGCCGAAGGATTTAAGTGGCAGTTAGCCGGCGGCCTGGATAAAAATATTATCACTTTAGCGGGAACAAGTTTTTTCAGACCGTATGAAACCCTTCCTACTGCGCCCGGTAAAGAAGTTTGGTACTTTAATGCTGTGGGAAGCGGCTCAACCGAACTTAAGTTTGATTATGTAAGCTCCTGGAACGAAGGGAAAAAAACTTATGAGAAGTATACTTTTACGGTTAACGTCAGATAAATTAATATTTTCTTATTAACACATACCGGGCATTGTTTGGAATTATGGAGTATCGGAGTAATGGAATTATTTAATTTACCCCCTTATTCCAAAACTCCAAAAGATAAACTTTGCATAAGAGAAGTTATTACTTAAACAATTGGCATTAAATTGCAAATGAAAATTTCCGAAAAACAAAATTATGAAACCTATTAAAATTATTTTTCTTTTAGCCTTACTGTTTTCGGTTACTGCATTTTCTCAAACAAAAAAGGATAACAAAAAACAAAAGGTTGAATTTAATTCTAGTGCAATTTGGGGGCCGGGTATGTCTATTATGCAGCAGATACGAAACGATTGCGGCAAGTTAAAATTTCCTAATTTCGGAGATTGCTTTTATTCCGAAGCAAAAAAATCCGGTGCATCTAAACAAGCTTTAATATTTATAAAAATGACTGATAACAGCGGCTATATGCGGGATTTTAAGGAGACCGGTAAAGTAGATGTTGCCTATTCATTCTACCCGTTTAGAGCCAATGAAAACCAGCTTTGCTTTTTGGTAAACGGTATTCCAAATATGATAAATGTTGACGATTATAATATAGTTAAAAATTTTCCATTGGATAAAAATAAAATTTATAATGATCTAAAAAAAGAATACCCGGATATCAGCATTTGGCCGGGTGACAGAAGCGGTACTGATTTTCCTGTCGTTCATTCGCTCCCGGGCGGAGGGCAACAATTTACCTTTACTTACAGGCTTCAGAACGGCTGCCATGCGTGTAAACTAATCGGGCTGGCTAATGTCAATTTTAATTTCAATAATGATGGAAAGCTGCTTAACACAAAAGTTGTGGATGTGTTAAAAGTAATGGAAACAAAAAACGGAAACATAATTACAAATTCTTTTGATCAAAATTCGAAGTTAATTAAGGTTAAGAAAAATGAGAACTTTACGATATCTCTAAATACAAACAGAAGTACCGGATATGAATGGAAATTGGAAGACCAGCTAAATAGTAAGATAGTAAAACTTGTAACCAAACAATATTTGTTTGGAA
>JBJKSH010000044.1:0-6064 GCA_046704255.1 Ignavibacteriaceae bacterium
ATTACTCATATCCTTCAATTTTATTAATCTTGTTCGCGGTACTTTTTATTTTCAGCAGAAACATACTTCCCTTTAGGAGAGTAATGCTGGTTGCCGCAGCAGGATTTTTCGGTATGGTAATCGAAACCATTATAATCCTTTTTTATCAGGTTAAGAGCGGAATATTATTTCAGAACATCGGGATTCTGCTTACTGCATTTATGCTTGGAATGACTTTGGGCGCATATATAATAAATAAATTTTCTTATAAATTAAATGAAGAGCACCTAATACCGAAAATAGTCGGAGTAATTCTATTGATTGGTTTAGGCATAATAAATTTTATCTTTTCCATATTCATTATAAAAATAAATCCGGGAATAGCCGGAACTTCAGTGTTATTAATCTTAAGCGGGTTTTTCGTAGGTGGTATATTCTCTTATGCAAGCCTTAGCTATGTAAAAGATCAAAAAAAGATTATCTCATCTTTATACTCAGCTGATCTTGCTGGCGGCTGTATTGGCACTTTAGCAGCGAGTCTGTTTTTAATCCCTGTGTCCGGCTTGGCATCCACAGGAATCTTAATGGGGCTTTTTGCTTTTTTATCACTAATTTTTGTTTGAAACATATAAATTTGTTTTACATATTGACGTTATAAAAAAATTGACATCCTTCTTCATCTCCATTTCCTTACTAAGGAGAGGGGCTAGAGGGTGAGTTTATTTTTCAAAATTATTATAGCTTCGATTTCTTTTTCAATTAATTAAGGGATTTATTATGAAGTATTTTATTACTTCTATATTAACGGTAATTATAGCTGCTGCTGTTTTTAAAACATACGCACAGGTTCCCAAACCGGATCACGTTGTAGTTGTAATTTATGAAAACCATGCATTTGATCAGATTATCGGTTCTAAAAATGCACCTTACATGAACTCACTTATTAAGGGAAAAAACTGTGCATTGTTTGTTAATGCTTATGCGGTAACACATCCAAGCCAGCCGAACTACCTTGCATTATTTGCGGGATCAACGTTAGGTATAACAAGCGACGATCTTCCCAATACTTTTCCGTTTACTCAGCAAAATCTAGGCGCAGAATTATTGCAGCATGGATATACTTTTACCGGCTACTCGGAAGATTTACCTTATACGGGATATAACGGTAAGTATACAAAACTTTATGCAAGGAAGCATAATCCGTGGGTCAACTGGCAAGACTCCAAAGTAAACGGAATACCTGCTAAGTTTAATCTTCCGTTTAAAGATTTTCCTAAAGATTTTAACAAGCTGCCGGACGTTGCATTTGTAGTTCCAAATATTGATAACGATATGCACGACGGAAGAGAACCGGTTAGAACTTCAAGAGGCGATGCATGGCTTAAGGATAATTTGGGAAGATATATAAACTGGACGAATACTCATAACAGCATTTTAATTGTTACATTTGATGAAGACAATTATTCCGAAGGTAACCGCATACCGACGTTCATTTACGGCTCTATTGTAAAAGGCGGGCGATACGGTCAAAAAATAAATCATTATAATGTTTTGCGTACAATTGAAGAAATGTATAAATTGCCCTATGCAGGTGCAAGCATAGACTCATCTGCAATTAAAGACTGCTGGCTAAATAAAAAATAAATAGCAGCATTTTTTCACTTTAACAAAAACAGGGTGAATCGATGGATTCAAAAATTCGGAATTTATTTTATCCTTCCTCCATTTGCATACCTGGTGCATCAACAAAAGAAAAAAGCATAGGATACGAACTGCTTAGATCAATTAAAAACTACGGCTACAAAGGAAAGCTGTTTCCGGTAAATCCAAAGGCGGATGAAATTCTCGGCTTCAAATGCTACCAAAGTGTTGAAGATATTCCGGATAAAATTGATATGGCTGTTGTTGTAGTTCCTAAAATATTTGCCGATGATACTATCGATAAATTACTGGCAAAGAAAGTTACATCCATAATTCTTGTAACTGCCGGTTTTAAAGAATCGGGCAGTGAAGGCTTGGATGCTGAAAATAAAATTCTTGAAAAGGTTAAAAACGGAAATGCCAGGTTAGTAGGTCCTAATTGCATGGGAGTGATTACCACCTTTGAAAACATAAAACTGAACGCAACATTCGTTGCCGAAAAACCGGAAATAGGCAAAACAGCTTTTCTATCCCAAAGCGGTGCAATTGGTGCCGCCGTATTAAATTCATTAAGAGAAACAGACATACGTTTCGGACATTTTATAAGCGTTGGTAATAAAGCCGATATTTCCGAGAACGACTTAATTGAATTCTGGCAGGAAGATGACAATATTGAAACCATTACTCTTTATCTTGAAAGTTTTGTCAACGGTGAAAAATTTTTAGAACCGTTTATTGAAAAGAGGATTTCGAAACCGGTTATTGTTTTGAAAGCAGGCAGAACAAATGCCGGTATTAAAGCAGCTTCTTCACATACCGGCGCCATTGGCAGCAGCGATAGAGTTGTAGAAGCAGTGCTTGATCAATTCGGTATTATAAGGGCGGAAACTTTAACCGAACTTTTTAATACTTCCAAAGGATTTGAAAATTTTACTTCACCGAAGGGGAATAAAATTGCAGTTGTAACAAATGCCGGAGGTCCTGCAATATTAACAGTGGACTCTCTTGAAAAGAATAATCTATCATTGGCTGTTCTTCAAGAAGAGACAAAAATAAAATTAAGAGAAATTGTCCGCCCGGAAGGAAGCGTTCAAAATCCTGTAGATCTTTTACCCGGCGGTACTGCCGAAGAGTTTAAAAAAGTAAATAAAATATTAGTTGAAGATGAAAATGTTGATGCGGTTATTTCCGTCTTTGTAGAACCGGTTATGGTTCCCGCATTTGAAGTAATTGAAAACATTAACTGCATAAAGGCAGATAAGCCGATATTCCAGGTAGTTATGCCTTTACCGGAATTTTGGGAAATCTACAGGAAAGGATCAAAATATAAAGCTCCGCTTTTTAGAAATCCCGAAGAACCCGCGAAAGTAATTTCGAACATGTTGTTTTTTTCACATAAAAGAAAAAGCAGTGATAAACGAATTACTAAAAATGTAACGGAAATAAATTTAGCGAACTCACATGGAATTATTTCTAACGAGGAATTAAATACTCTGCTTGAAAGATATAATATCCCTTTGGTAAAATCATTATACATACAACCGCAGAATTCCATTACGGATTTTGACGGAATTAATTTCCCTGTTGTTATAAAAGGGATATCAAAATCAGCGGTTCATAAAAGTGAATTTAATGCGGTAAAGCTCAACATAAAAAATTATGATGAGCTAGAATCGGCAAAAGATTCAATTATAAAAAGTTTTGAACTGTACAAAATTCCTCTTGAAGAGTTTTTAATTCAACCTTTCATAAAAAGACGGTACGAACTGTTGGTAGGCGGCTTTAGGGATCCTACCTTCGGACCGATGATTATGTTCGGCAGCGGCGGAAAGTATGTTGAAGTTTTTAATGATACAAGTATTAAATCCGCATATTTAAATAAGACCGATGTTGAGGAAATAATTGGAAGAACAAAGATAGGTAAGATTCTTAAAGGTGTAAGAGGGGAAGAGCCGGCTGATTTTGAAAGACTTAAGAAGATTATTTTATCTGCAGGGCAAATGATGCTTGATAATCCTTCAATTAAAGAATTTGATTTTAATCCGCTTATAATTGGGGAAGATAACTCTATACATATTGTAGATGCGAGGATAACAGTAAAATAATAACTGGAGCAACGTATTATCCTTCGAGGCCGCTGTTATAGACCTCGAAGGATGCTTAAATCAAACAACATAGAATTAAAAAGCAATATTCAAGGTTTTACGTAACTTCAGTTAATTATTAATCCCCTGCTGATGTAATAAGTAAATCCCGCATTTATAGTATTTTGATTATTCAGAAGAGGATAGACAGGTAAATAATTTTTATAATCAGAATACTGCCAGTTGTAATTGATATTAAATGATAAATCATCCTCAACAAAGTAATTAACCATAAATGTAAGATTATTTGTTAATATTTTTTCTTGAGCATAACTATTTATAAAAGTCAGCCCGAACGAATTGTTTAAAGTAACAACTAACCTATCGGTAAGCTCATAATTATAACCTGCACCGGCTGTTAAAGAATATTGCTGCTTTAAAACAGGATTTGAAAGAATATTCGGCCCTCCGCTTAATGACAGGTTAAAACTAAATTGAGAATTTAAATTTATTTGATGACTGTAATTTAAATATGCATTACCAAGTGTATATAGTTGTTCTTCTATCTTTTGTGGGAATGCATAGGAAACATAACTGTTCTGGTAATTAAACTGAATATTTATTCCCGCCTTTAAACCTTCCTGTCTTAAAAACCTATATTCATTGGTTGTTTCCATTAAATAGTTGGCAGCATACATGTTTAAACCGGTTAGTGAAACCCCGTCACCGGAAAGAGTTTTTTCTATATCCTGCCAAAAATATTTGTTGGCCCTTACATGTACCATAGAGTAAAAATCTTGCCTTGAAAATTGCTGTGCAAGATCCTCTAAAGTTTCTTCCGGTAAGGTCCCGTTAATTATGTTAACCTGCTTTAGCCTTTCCTGAAACCTAACAGCCAGGACAACCGGAGTTACATTTCTTATTTTGCCGGCACCTATTCCGAATGAAAAGATGTAATTCTGTGTTTTATTTCCGGAATATGAATTAGAAGTTGTAATATCTTTATTTTCATATTTATAGTCCAGCATATTCACATAAATACCGGAACTAAGTGCATAAAAGATATTTCCATTGTTATAATTATCGTAAGTAAATGATGCATTTAAGTTTGAAGAGTATGAGTTCTGTTTATTTGTACTTATGTACGGTGGATATAAATTCTGATTTTGAGAGTAAGAATGACTATAATTACCGGATAGTTGAGCATTAAGATTCAAATACCTGTTGTCCGATTCCTGCAGTAAATAATAATACGGAGTTAAATTATAACCGAAGTTGGAGTTATAGTTACCTGTTAAGCCGTTACCCTGGTTGTAAGTAAGTTTCGCTGAATTAAAGTTCAAACTTGTATTAAACCAGAGTGCACTTAACTCCGAATTGGGTATTCTGTATTTGGTAAATACGGAAGGATCAGTATTATCCAATCCGTAATTTTGTGCATCTATTTTTATTAAAAAAATGAAAATAAAAAATGCGAGGAAGAATTTAAGGTGTTTCATTTTATCCCTTTTTTTGTTGGAGTTTATTAAATAGTATTTTCATAATATCAGTCGCCAAAAAAATATTTCTTCAAATGACGCATGATAAAATAAAAACGAATCCTATAAATTATTTGTTACAATTTTTGTGGTCCACCCTTGTAACAATTTACCGTTTAGACATTCTATTTTTAAAAATCGTTTAAAGCTTATTTATTTACACAGATGTGTATTGCCATTCGTATAACTTCAGTTAATAATTCACTCATATAAATATTGCCCATCTCAATTCTCCATACAAAGTTTTAAAAGAATTATTAATAATAGTTGATATATATCAACTATTATTTTCCTCCTCTTAAATTAAATAAGTAAATCACAATGTATACAATCTTTTATAATTATTATGCAACTGCACTTGCGGATTTATTTCAAACCTTTAATAATACTCTTCAATATTCAGAGTTACTTTCCTTCGAAGAGAAATAGAAACAAATCAGTGCATTTAATATTGTTTATATCCTTGAATTAATTTTTTAGAAATCAAATAATTTAAATTATAGAGGTTGGTATAGATGAAGTCAAAACAAAAATTTATACATTCATCATTCTGTCTGATTTTATTATTCATATTTACATTTATTGTAAAAGTTAATGCTCAAAAGATTGATCCGCCATGGTCAATACTTTCACAAAGCGGAAAATCCTTTACAGTACCGGGAATTGATAATGTACCGGATCTTCACGGGGATATTAATAATCCGGACCTTGTTGTATTTTTTGCAGGCAATCAGTTTATGGTAGTACCGGATTTAATTAAAGCATTTAAAGAAGAATACCCGCAGTATAAAAATATTTTTGTAGAAACTCTGCCGCCGGGAA